>JACSRH010000091.1 GCA_014879855.1 Caldilineaceae bacterium
GGCTCGCAGAGGAACAACAGGCAACTATCGGCAAGCACTCTCTGCGTCTCCGCGCCTCCGCGTCAAAAACAGGGCTTTTCAAACATTTTCTAAGGCAGCGATCAACGGCGGAGCTTTTCCTTGGCAGGAAAGCGGCAAACTTTACATTCAATCAGTTGGCAGCGCAATCTGGCTGTTCTTTCCGGCGTGCAGGTAATTTCGACGCTTGGGTTTGGGCTGATCTTCCCCTTTTTGCCACTCTATGTGCGCGACCTGGGCGTCAGCACGGGCGGCAGCCTGGCGTTCTGGGCCGGGCTTGCCTTTTCGGCGCAAGCTTTTACGATGATGATCGCGTCGCCGATCTGGGGCGCGGTGGCGGACCGCAGCGGGCGCAAGCTGATGCTGGAGCGCGCCACGCTGGGGGGCGCCGTGATCGTGGCGGCGATGGGATTTGTGCAGAATGCCGAGCAACTGGTGATCCTGCGTGCGCTGCAAGGCGCGACGACCGGCGTGATCGCGGCCAACAATGCGCTGGTGGCTGCGCAAACTCCCAAAGAGCACAGCGGCTTTGCGCTCGGCGTCATCAACATGGCGCGCTGGGTGGGCGTGGCGGGCGGACCACTGGTTGGCGGCGTGATCGGCGAAATCTTTGGCTTCCGCGAGAGCTTCTGGATCACCGGGGCGCTGTTGGGCGTGGCCGGCATCGGCGTGGTGTTCTGGGTGCAGGAGGATTTCCACCCCGTCGAGGCTTCAGAACGGCCCGGCTTCTGGGCGGGCTATCGCAGGATATTCACCGCCCAAGGGATGCGCGGCCTCTACGGGCTGGCCTTCTTGCGCAGCCTGGGCGCCACTGTCATTGTGCCGATCCTGGCGCTCTTTGTGCTGGCGTTAAACCAGGGGCGTGAAACCGGCTCGGTGGCCATGACCGGCGCCATCATCGGCGCGTCCGCGGTGACGAGTGCGGTGAGCGCCATCTACCTGGGGCGTCTGGGCGACCGCATCGGCCATGAACGCATCTTGCTGGGGTCGGCTGTGCTGGCCGCGTTGCTTTTTGTTCCACAGGCGTTCGTGACTTCCGGCTGGCAGTTGGCGATATGGCAGGCTCTAAGCGGCATTGCGGTCGGCGGGCTGGTGCCTTCGGTGTCGGCGCTGATGAACCTCTACGCGCCGGCCGGCAATCAGGGCGCGACCTATGGCCTCGACAACAGCGTACAGGCGTCGGCGCGCGTCGTAGCGCCGATGATCGCGGCGACGTTGGCCGCGTGGATCGGCTATCGCGGCGTGTTTATGGGCGCGGCCGCCATCTATGCAGTGGCCGCGGGAGTGGCGCTGCTGGTGACGCGGCGCACGCCCGTGCTCAGCCCCACCCCGCCTCAGCCGGGAACAGATTTGCGTACTTGACGCTCGTGCGCGGGACGGCCATCATCTCGGCCACTGCGTCGCGCCATGTTGCGTAGTGCGCGGTCTCCTTGTGGTGCACGGTGTCTTCCACGGTGCGGTAGACCTCGACGAGGACAAAATGCGCGGGGTCGGCTTGATCCTGGATCACGTCGAAGCGAGCGATGCCTGGCTCCTGCACGCTGTTGCGTGCGTTTTCGAGCGTCGCCGCCTTGAACGCTTCAAGAAATTCCGGCTTGACATGCACATCGACATGGACGATCAGCATAGAAACTCCTCAACGATGATGGAATAAATGCCAAATGCAACTACCCTCAAAATAGCTTTGACGCAAAGTCGCAGAGATGCAGAGGCTCGCAGAGAAAAGCAATTTCGGCACTTCACAAAACTCACACAAAGTCACCAAGAGCACAAAGGGAGCCACTTTCAACTTTGTGGCTTTGCGGCTTTGTGTGCAGTTTTGCAGTTTTTTAGTCAAGGGCGACCTGACCCGCGCGGCGTGGGTTTGAGCACCTGCCAATCGGCTTCGGTCAGATCGTCGTCGGACAGGCCTGGCCGGGCGCGCTGAGGTTGGGCCGGGGCAGCCGCCTGCGCTTGCGGCCCACCAGGGACAACCTTTACATCCTTCACCTCTCCTTCTTCACCGATGCGCACGGTGGCGACGCCGGCTGCTCCGCTTCCTTCCAGATAGAGGCGCGTCATGTGTGGATCAAGCCCGTTGATCATCGAGAAAGCGTGCAGCAGAAAATCCTTCGACAATTCAGGGAATTGCTCCCGTATCAGCGTCAAGCTGCGCCCTTGACTGAAGCCGCGCATCATCTCCGGGGGAACATTGATGCTCTTGATGGCGAGCACAGTGGATTGCTTCATATCGGGAAAGACGCCGATGGTCGGCAGCGTCTGCTGTAGCTGCGTCAGCACCAGGCTGAAAAGCTGGTCGCACGCGGGGATGCCCGGCAGGATCGGCAGCAAATTGTCAAAGGAGGATGGCTTCTTGGGCAATTTGGGTTCATGCGCTTTTTCAATGATTGGCACAAATTTGAGAAAGGCTTCGTGCAGCTTCTCATGAATCTGCTCTTCGCGCTCGGCGTCGGTATACTGCGCAATGCGCGCCAGCAGATCACGATCGGCGCCAGCAGTTTCTTTGAGATCGACGCGACGCCAGAATGTCAGCACGTAGCCGAAGGGAATGCCATGCATAAAATAGGTGCCAACCGAATAGGTTTTCTGCTCGCTTCGCACGTTGATCTCGCGTTCGATGGTATCGAGGTGACGGTTGAGCAGGACAATTCCAGGGCCTGCCACATCACGAAAAACACCGAGCCGGTAGATGACCAGACGTTTTTCCTGCTTAACGATCATGACCTTGAGCCAGAATGTGTGAATGGCAAGGCCGGCCAGACCGACCATAATCAGCAGCAGCGAGGCAGACAGACAGAACGCACCAAAATCCGACGCCATATTCACCCCTCCTGTTCCTTTCTCCGTAGAAACTCGCCCCACACCGGGCTGAACCATTCGGGGTTGCCGACGCCGGAAAGTAGACCGCGGCGCACCAGGTGATCGACGGCGCTGAGATCCGCGCGGCTCAACTCATCATGTGCGATGCGGAGCGCGGCCTCACGTTCTGGCCGGTGCAATCCGCCAAAAATGCGCTCACACTCCTGCTGAACATCGGCATTCTCGGCAAAATAGGCGACGACGTTGGTCGAAACAGGGGGCTGTTTGAGCCACGTCTCAAAGATCACCTTGAGCAGGCGCGCATGGCCGCCAGCCAGATATTGCATCTGCGTCAGTTCGCCGCGCTCAAACGGCCCGCCCGCCTCGCGATTGAGATAGCGCACCATATGCACCGCGTCACTGGCAACGTAGGGGCCAAGCGCAAAGATGTTGGTGCGAAAGAGGTCATAAAACTTTGAACGCCGTTCCAGCTCGAATTTTCGTCCAAGCACGGTTGGCAATTGCTTGGTGATGATCAGATAACTCAGGCAGCCCTTGTTGCCGTCGCTGCGATAGGTGTTGAACTGCTCCAACATGTGCAGCGGCCCAAGCAGAAAGGCCGCGTCAAAATCATCCAGCACGAACATCAGTTTATGTTTGAGGTTCTGACAGATGTGATTGATCTGCGCCTGAATGCGCCGTCGATAGGTTTCTTCCTCCGTCAACGAGATGACCTTTGTATCGACGGTGGTCGCCGGCAGGTGGGTCGTGGCCACTTGCAGACTTTCCAGCATAAGGCGCCACAAGCCGGTCGGAGTGCGATCCCAGATCGTAGCGTCGATGTCCGGGAAATGGAGCGTATCGGTCTCGTTGCCCAGGTACTGGCGCCGAAACTCACGCTCGCGATTCAGAATCTTGACGATGTTGGATTTGCCAATGCCGGCGATGCCAACGTAACAGAGCGACTCGCCGCGGCGCGCATGTTGGAAGATCGTCGTGAGTTCATCTTTGCGATAGGAGGGGGCGTATCGATCGGGCGGTTTCATAGACGGACAGCCTCCAGCTTCTGTGTGGCTTCGATGCAGGGGCACAGGATGGACGCGTACAGCCAGGCGCGCGCTTGTTGCGCGCTCTGTTCTTTCACGTTGTGAAGCGAAGGACGCATGCCCATCACAAAGAGCGCATCGCACAGCAGCCCCCATTGATAAGCAACCGCCTGCACAGGATGCGTCGACGCAAACGCAAGTGCGCGCAAGCCGCGCACAAACGCCATCGCCTTGCGCGCTTCATCGGAGAGGCCGGCAGGCGTCGTGTTGGCGCTCACATCGGCCAGCGCGGTTGCAAGCCGGACAAATTCCTCGATGGGAACACTGGCGGGCAACAAACGCGTCAAGACATCAATCTCCAATTCGCAGAAATCGGCGTAGATCGGCCCATAACCGGTGCGCTCGAAATCGACAAGCCAGGCGCGTTCGCCATCCGTAAACAGGTTGTCGGCGTGAAAGTCGCCATGAATTACCTGGCGCACCCCGGGCCGCGTCGCGTAGGCGGAGCCGCGCTCCTCCCACCACAGCAGCGGGTCGAGCAGGGCAAACGCAGCCAGAACAGCCGGACGCGGCGCTTTCCTGATTCGCTGCAAATTGTTCTGTAAGTTCAACAATTCCTCATACTGCTCGGCAAGCGACAGGCTTTTTCGATGGCGCTTCACCGCATGCGCGCGCATCCAGATTTTCTGCCAGAAGCGAATCGGCGCCAACAATCGCTGGACATCATGCTCCGCAGCATAGAAATTGCGCAAGGTGCGCAGACTGGTGATCTCATCGTCGCCCAGCAAGGTATAAACCGAAGCGCCCACGTCCCAGAAGGTGCGGCTTGCTTCCAGCCGTGTGTAAAACTGGCCAGGCAATCGCTCGTGAATAAATCTCTGATAGTGTTTGGCCTCATCGCGCACACGTTTGGGGGTGGAGATCTTGACGATTTTCTTGGTTACGCTGCCTTGCTGCTGCACCTTGATCACCAGAGAGCGTCCGCGCGAAACCGGAGGGGATGATGACTGTGCGATCTCCTCGATTTCATGGATCCACACGCGCTTGCCATGCTCAAACAACTGCGCAATCACATCGTCGAGCAGCGAGGACGGAAGCTCCTCGTCAAACACTTTGAGCACTGCGTCAGCCTTTTCCCATTCTTTCGGCCAGGTTACGGTGAACGGGCGATTGCTCGCGCAGGATTGCGCGGCCAGTTTGTCGACCATTTCCTTCAGCACGCGCGGTTCGTCGCTTTTTTCCACCCATTCGGCGGCAAGTTCAGCGATCTTACGATCGACAGTCGGCGTCAGATAAGCTGAGTAGGCGATCATCCCAAGCCCTTGGGATTTCTTGCGCAGTTTGCCTAACAGGATCAAGCCTGATGTATCGCTCGTGTCACCATCATCTTCCAACCGCAGATCGACAATGGCGACGTGGGGGCGAAACTCACACGCCAGATCCATCGCATTTTTGTGAAGGCGCTCCCCCTCCCCTTCCACTACAATGACTTGATAGCCGCGACTTTCCAATCCACGTTTCACATCACGACGCACCTGTTCGCGATTATCGATCACAAGGATGCGGGCCTTCGGTTGTACTCCGTTCGTCAGCAGGGGGGCGGTTGGCATGATCTTCTCCTCAATAACAATCTCGATGACTACGTTGTAGATTCTTCCTCAGTTGGCGTTACTGTGAGCGTTACTGTGAGCGCCACCGGCAGTGAAAAGGCAAAACACGCGCCGTGGCCAACCTTGCTGTCTGCCAGCCAGGCGCGACCGCCGTGCGCTTCAGCCACCAGCGACACCAACAGCAAGCCGCGGCCAGGCGGGCCGTCCTCATGCGCGATCTCCCAGCCAAAGAGCTGCGGACGGATATTTTCCCGCACGCCGCGTCCGTTATCTTCCACATAGACCGTCACCATGGCGTCGTCAACGCGCGTGCGCACCACAATGTGCGGCCTGCGCTTGCTGGACAGATGCTTCTGGGCATTCTTCAAGTAGTGCCGGATCAACCGGCGCAGCCATTCTTCGTGGATGCGCGCCTGGATGTCGTTGCACCCCAGGTCAAGCTCGGCGTTGATGCTGGTGCGTTTACGGAAGAGGGCTACCTCGTCGGCAACGGTGCTGTCCACCCAGGTCAGAGCAGGCGATGCCCCTGCTGCGCCCAGGGAGCGTTCTGTCATAGACAGGTCGGGCACCCGCATCCGCGCGGCGGCCTCGTCAATTTCGTCAAGATCGCTGAGCGCGGCGGCGTCCAGATCGCGGCGCTCCCGCAGCCGATCGACGGCCCAGCGGATGGCGCTGATCTCCTGTTTGACATCGTGAATTACATCCGCGCCAAAGACGCCCATGACGGCAATCGTGTGCAGGCGGCGACGTTCGACCGCTCTTTCTGCGCTTTGCAGAGCGGCAACGGCAAGATTGGATAGGGAAATCAACTGGCGACGATGCGTGTCGTCTAATCCGCCGACCTCGCGATGCTCGACATTGAGCACGCCAAGCACGTCGCCGGTTCTGGCAGCGCCGCGAATCAACACCACTGCCAGCTCAGAGCGCGTCACGCCGTTGGAAATGTCCAGATATTCATTTGTCTCACTGACATCGGCAATCAGTTGGGCTTGGCGCTCACGCACTGCACGCGCCATTACGCCAGGTGTGGTGAGTGGGATCTGGTTGTAGAAGCCGCGCATTCGTTCTGTTTCTCGACCCGGCCATACGGCGCGCAAGACCAGCGACTCGCCTTCAATGCCATACATCACACCTAGATGGCTGTCGGTCATCCGCACGGCCTGCTCCAGAATGATATTCAGCACATCCTCCAGTTCGTTGCTGGCCGCGGCAATGGCCTGGCCGGCGCGCAGCAGACCCACGTGCTGTTTGTCCAGTTGCTGAAAGAGCCGCGCGTTGTCGATGGTGATCGCGGCTTGGTTGGCAATGGTGAGAAAGAGCGGGATGTGCGCTTCTGTGAACACATGCTCTGCGGTGGAACTGCGCAGCGCCATCACCCCCATCGGCCTGTTCCGCATCCGCATGGGCACGCCCAACCAACAACACGCCGCTTCGGGCAGGTCAGTCACCCCCTTGGCGCGCCACGCTTCCACCTCACGACGCGTGCGCGCCAGCACGGGCTGGTCGTTGCGCAAAATCCACTCCACCAACCCGTTGCGTTTTTCGAGCGTGCGCGAGCGGTAAACGGGGTGAGCGTTGCGCGTCTCAACACTGACGCGCTCGCCGCGCTCATAACAAACCGGCACGCGTAACTGTTGGCGTTGCTCATCATACAGTGCAATATAGAAATCACCGGTGTACAGACCCAGGGAGCGCAGCGCCTTGCGCACTTCCCCGCTGACCTCCTCGATCTCTTCCTTTTCAGTCTGGCTCAACCGCGTAATGGCAGTCTGGAATTCACTGACAACCTCGCGCTCGTGGATGCGTTGATCGTAAAGCTGCGCATTGCGCTGCACGATGGCAATGTGCGGCGCCGTTTTTTCCAGCAAAATGCGGTGGCGCTCATTGAAGCTTGCTGGCTGCGTGTAGCTGCGGAAACCCACCCAACCAGTCAATTGCCCCTCATGTTCCAGCGCTTTGATCAGACAGCACTGCACATCGGCTTTGAAATCGTCTTCAATCTCCTGTACATCCTGCCAGGCGGCAAAATCGGGAACATCCAGCAGCGACGCGCCGCGGCGCAGCATGTAGTCAAAGAGACCGCGGCGCTCACCGCCATGGCGCGGGCGATAGCGTGGATGGTTTTTTAGGTCTTGAACCAGCTCCCCGTGCTCGTAGACAATGCGCAGGCGAATCTCACCGGTGTCAGCATTGTAGCCAGCCACGAAGAAATCACTCTGCGCGGGGAAAAAGCGCATCAGGACATCGCGAATCTGCTCGGCTTGCTTCTCTTCTTGCAGCACATCGGCAATCGCCTGCTGAATTTTGATCACGTCCTCGTCGATCTGAAGCGCGCGGCGGTCGCGATCGAGCAGCAGCGCGTTGTGCAGGGCGATGGCTACGTGCGGCGCTAACCGATCCACAGCGTCGCGCTGATCGCGCGCGAGGCTGTCCGGCTGCACACTCGCCACGTAGAGCGTCCCCACCAATTCCTGGCGGCTGACGAGAGGCGCGCAATAGGCCGCGCGCACGCCTGTCTCCGCGGCCGTGGCCAGGAACACATCCGGGCTGGCTTCAACATCCGGCAGATAGCGTGGCCTTAACGCGCAGGCCACGGCGCCATTGAGACTGGCGCTTGTGCGCGCCAGCGGGGCGCCGGCGCCGATGACGGCCATTTGCGCACTGTCCCAGATGCAGCGCGGCTCCAGTTGCTCGCGGTCGGCATTGTAGGCATAGATGCCCACTATCTGTGCGCTGCTGACATCGGCGATATTGCGTGCGATCATCTGCCAGGTGTCGTCGCCGCTCGTCCGCGACCCGCTGTCGACGATGCGCTCGCTGATTTCCTGGATGATCTGCAACTCGCGCTGGCGACGCTCGACGCTGCGCAAGCCAAGCGCCAGCAGGCTGAGCAGATTCTCCAACACACGGCGGTCCGCGGCCAGAAAAGGATATTTGTCCGCCTCGACCTTGTCGAGCAGACCCACCAGATAGACATAGTCCAGCGCGCGGAAAGAGGCGAGCACGGCCGAGCGCGCCTCGAAACCACGCAACTCCGGGATCACCCCCGCGCGCTCATGGGTGGAAAGAATGCGGGCGCCGCCGTCGCCGACCATCTTCTCAAGCCGCGCCGACGTCATCACGGTATAGGCAGCCTGGGTTGCCGGTTCGACAGCGATGACGTCAAAAGCTCTGCCGCGCTGTGCCTTTGCGGCCCGGCGCGCAACGAAGCCGCGTTGCGCCTCGATGGCGGTGACATAGTGCGGCAACAGCCGCGTCAAAATATCGACAATGGTGAATTGCGCGGCGCGTTCGATCTCATGTGCAATTTCATTTGTGTGGCGTAAAGCACGCAGCAAATTTTCATACTTACGCGCGTTGCGTTCGAGATCGCTGAGAAAGGAGGGGCCGCGTGTGCTCATGAACCAAGTATCCTCGCGCCTTGTGCGCGCAATTTACGTTTGCAACAGAGTCTCCAGCGCCGTGATTACCTCGTCCAGATCGAACGGCTTTTCAAAGATGACCTGCGCGTCGTAGCTTTCGTCAGGGTCGGCCGTGGCGGAAAGAATAATGGCGGGCGTCGTCCTGGGTGTGCCTTGGCCGTCAACACCCTCATACTCGCCGCGACGCAGACGGCGCAGGAACTCCAGCCCGGTCTCCTGCCAGCTTACGCCTGGATAGTGGACGTTGGCAATAACGCCTTCTCCCTCCAGCGCCGGCGTCTCGGGGTGGATCATAAAATCGACGCTGATCAGGTCGAATCGTTTGACGGTAAGTTGATCCAGAATTTCCTGCGCGGCCGTCAGCACGACCGTGTAGCCATACTCCTCAATCGCCTCTTTCAACGGCTCCATGCTGAGATAATCGTCGTCAAAGAGCAGAATCCGATGACCCATCATTTACACTCCATGCGCATCCGCCGCTACGTGGCAAGGTTTTTCTGGCGCAGAGGAATCCGCACCGCAAAATTGACGCGATACGCGCGCCCCTGGCGTAAATGGAAATTTGTCTCAGTGCACTTCACCTCAATCGAGCCCCCGTGCGCCTCCACAATCGCGCGCGCCTCCCACAGCCCGTAGCCGGTGCCGGGGATCCGGCCCATTTTGACTTCGGCCAGCCCACGCTTTCCTCGCTCGAAAATGAGCGCCATCTTATCAGGCGGGATCGGGTCGCCCATATCTTGCACCAGGATGGTGGCGTGGTGGCGATCCGTGGCATTGGGCGGCACGGCCAGCACCTGGATACGCGTGGTGGGGAATGAATATTTGACGGCGTTGTCGAGCAGATTGCTGATGGCGATTGTCAGCCGCGCAATATCGACCTCGGCGTAGGGCAACTGCTCGATAGTGGCTTCGATGCTCAGTTCCCGCGCGCGCGCCTCAGCTTGTCTGACAAAGCCCTCCGCGCAGTTGGCGACCAGCACCGAAAGCGGATACATGGCAAACTTGAGGTCATCGCGCTCCACCATGACGACCGCTGACCGCGCGGTTTCGCGCGCAGAACGCCCCAGTTGCAGGCTGAGGTCGTGCGCCGCCTTGATTTGCTCACCCACGGTGCGCAGTGAAGTGTCGTAGTGGCGCTTTTCCAATTGCAGTTTCGCCCGCCCGATATGAGTTGCAATCGGCGTCAGTGCGGTCTTGAGCCGGTGTTGTAATAACATAGTCGTGGCCTGTAGGCGCTCCCGCTCTTCACGCAGTCGCAACGCCTGCACCTGTGCGTAGACGCCCCATCCAATAATGCGGCTCAGATTGAAGAGAAATTCGCTTTCCTTGCGCGGATCCTTTAACTCTGCAAAAGGCCCGAAGAGCACCACCATGCGGTGTCCATTTCCCAGCATCAGCGCCAGCGCGCACGCGGCGCTGTTCAGGCTGATCGTATGATCGCCACGCACCCCACGCGCAAAGGCCGGTTCCTTGCGGTCGATGTACCAGTAGCCTTCGCCGTCATCGATTTTGGATAAACCAGACTTTGTCCAGTTGAAGTGGGGAAGCTCAAGCGCTTCGGCGCCGGTTTCTATCTGGAAGCCAACCTGGGCAAGCGGCGTGAGCACCGTATCGCGCTCGCCAACACTGCAAAACAAAACGATGTATCGAATGTTGCAATGCTGCTGCACCATGCGTAGCAGCCGTTCGGCTTCACTGCTGATCTCCTGCAAGTTCGTAACATCGGTGAAACGCCGCGCCTTGCGCAATTTGTCCAGAAACTCGTTTTCGTACTCAACCTTCTGACGATGGTAATGCGCGGCCGCCATGGTCTGTAGCCGCTCGGCCTCGCGACTGAAGCGCGCGGCAAAGTTAGGAGATGGAGGGTCAATTTGGTCGACCTGCCGCAGAAGTTCGCCTTTCACCGCCTCGTCAAGCAATTGAATTTCCGACCGAGCGCCCTTTGCAATTCGCTGCACAAGATGGCGCACTTCATCCTTTTTCTGAGGCGCGACAAATTGACCTGCCAACAGCACCGCAACCGGGAGCTCATCGACGCAGATTGCTTGTGAGAAATCGGTCAATCCCATGTGACAGCGATAACCGGCGGCAGCGTCACAAGCACGGTCGTCACCGTTGATGGCGACGCCGCGTGCACGTTCCTGATCACACGCTTCACAAGCAGCATTGCCGCCACGCACGCGGGTTTCATTGCGGAGCAATTGGCAGAACGATGTGAAGTTCTGCCAAGGTAGCAACGGGTCGATCCGGGCAATCGTCTCTGCACCCTTGTCGTAATCGAGCACCGTAAGCGCGCGCCCTAAGCGCGCACACGAGCCAGAAATGAGGACAGCAAGCGTCTCCGGGTCGATGAGGTCGCTTATCCTGGTCGGATGATGCGGCCATCGGGTAGAAAGGGGCATCGATGATCCTCACCTGCTTGCGCAGGTCACGTTGTTCCGTTGTCGGTCTCAACCGACCTATGGCCTCCAACTACCTGTTTCGTAGTTTCAGTAGTTTCAGTTATTGTAAAACGAAATTGCCTGCTGGTCAATCCGTCTCGAATTGCTGCACCTAACAACCGCCTGACAATTTCAGCCATTGAGGATTTTGCCTCACACAAAGGCGCGAAGCCGCGGAAGTGAAGCTGGGTTTCTTCGCGGAATTCGCGCCTTTGCATGAAATTCGTGAATTCAATTCGTGAATTCCCGCGTTACGCTGCCTTCAAGCTGGCTTCAATGCGCGCCAGGCCATCGGCCAACAGGCTGCGCGGGCAGCCAAAATTCACCCGCACAAAGCCTTCGCCACCCTCCCCAAACCAGGCGCCGTCGTTGACGGCAAGTTTTGCCGTCTTGAGCAGTTGATCGGCCGGCTTTTCGCCAAGCCCGGTGGCGCGGAAATCGAGCCACAACAGGTAAGTCGCCTCTGGGCGGGTCGTGGCGACGCCGGGCAGACGCTCTTCCACAAATTGTACGGCGTAGTCGCGGTTGGCCGTCAGATAGGCTTGCAATGCTTGTAGCCAATCATCACAATCGGCATAGGCCGCCTCCGCCGCTACGACGCCCAGGAGGTTGACGTGCGGGACGATGCCGGCCATGCTCGTCTCCAACTGCTTGCGCAACGCCGCGTTCTGCACGATCGCAAAGCTGGCGCCCAGGCCAGGCACATTGAAGCTCTTGCTCGGCGCCATTAAGGTGATGGTGCGCTGGGCGATCTCCGGCGATAGACTAGCAATGGGGATATGGCGCGTCCCGCCAAGCAGCAAATCGCAGTGAATCTCGTCCGAACAAATCACCAAGTCGTGATCTTCGCAGAAGGCCGCGATTTCAGTGAGTTCGTCGCGCGTAAAGGCGCGTCCCACCGGGTTGTGTGGGTTGCAGAGCAGAAACAATCGAGTCGTGGGCTGGATTGCCGCGGCCAGCCCCGGCATGTTCAGCGTGTAGTGCAGGCGGCGGTCATGCTTGGTGACTTCCAGCCGCGCCGATTGCAGCGAGCGCTGCTGGTTGACGGGCGCGGTCAAGAATGGGCCGTAAACGGGCGTGTTGATCAGCACGCCGTCGCCCGGTTCACCCACCGCGCGGCTAACGATATTGAGGCCGCTTACCAGCCCTGGCAGCATCACTATGTCGTCGGGCTGGATCGTCCAGGCGTACAGCCGCGCCATGCGCTCGACGAGCGTCTGTTTGAGCGCGTTGGAATCCATGCCGTAGCCAAAGACGCCATGCTGCACGCGGCGCTGCAAGGCATCGATGATCGGCTGCGGCGAGGCAAAGTCCATATCGGCGACCCACATCGGCAGCACATCCTCACCAAACCAGCCCCACTTCCCGCTGTCCGTGCCCTTGCGTTCAACAGGAATATCAAAATTAAAAGACTCAAGATTGGAAGACATAATTGGGTTTGCTCCTGAAAACTCAGAGACCGAGCTCCACATGGAAACCCGGTCTCTGAGCCGATGATAGACAAAATGATGGCTCAATCAACTGCATCGGAAGTCAATGTAACAGGCAAGGCGGGCAACAGTCAAGGCAGCGCGTCAGGATCGCGTCGTCAGGATGGCGTCGTCAGGATGGCGTCGTCGCCATCAGCCGGCGGTGCACTGATGGCCTCTGCAACGGAGCCAGCCATTTCATCATGCCTGAGCTGCCTGCGCAGGGCAGGCTCGTTGTTATAGACCGCTCTTGCCAACGCCGTCGTCGAAATCGGCGCGGTCGCAAAGATCAGTGCGATCAACACGATCATGCGGTAAAAAAGGAATTCATCCAGAAAAAAGAAGCCGGCGCCCAGCAACAGGCAACTGATGCCGACCGTCGACGCCTTGCCGGCCGCGTGCATACGCGAGAATACATCGGGAAGGCGCACGATGCCGATGGCGCTGATCAGCATAAACCCAGCGCCCAACAAAATCAGCACGATAATCGCAATTTGCCCCGTGGTCATGGCCCGGCTACTCCTCGTCCGATTCCCAATCCTGCAGATTGGATTTCTCAATATAGCGTGCAAACATCATCGTTCCGACAAAGCCGAGCACGGCAGTGACGATGGCCGCGTCCAACAAGGCTGGTGCATCGTTGCGCATGGAGAGCAAGGCAAAGACGCCCACGGCATGAATGGCGATGGTGTCGAACGCAACCGCGCGATTGGGCGGGTTGGGGCCAATATACAAACGAACAAAACAGACCAACAAAGAGATCGCCAAGATCACAAGGGTGACGTCGATCCAATCTTTCATGCTCATATTGTCATGCCTCCTCGCGTCACGCGCAGAATGCGACGTTCAAAATCACTTTTGATAGAGTTGCGCACTGCGTCAGCATCGCCCATGACCAGATTATGCACGTAGAGCACACGCTGGCCTGTCGAGGATCGACCGACATCGACGCTCAAGGTGCCAGGCGTCAACGTGATCGAGCTGGCGAGGATGGCAATCTCCAAATCACTGTGCGCCTCCAAAGGGATCTCAATGATACCCTGGTCGAGGCGCAACGTGGGCGCCAGCACGTAACCAGCCACCTGAATGCTGCTGACGATGATGGCGCGGATGAGAAACAGCATAAATCCGACCACGCCAACTACCGTAGCGCCATACCCGCGGTGCGCCACCGACAACAACAGGAGGCCAAACAGGAAGCCGACGATGAACGTCGTGACGCTCAAGTCGGCGTGAAGCGCTGCCCACAGCACCGCCAATAACAGATTCATCAGGAAGACATTGCGGGTATTCATTGTATTAGCTCCCGGCGCTTTCAACGCTCCGCAGTGCATCCTGTGCAGGTTGCTCCAGGAGGATTTGTAGATCTTCCGCCGTCAACGCAGGATCGACCACCGTAATATAGCCAGTGCGATCGATGGCCTGATTTGCCGCCACTTGCACCATTTCAAGCGCAGGTTGCGCGGCAATACCGATGAGCAGACTCAAGACGACCAAAATCGCCACCGGCGCGGTTGTCATCAGCGAGCCGTGCCGGGGCGCCTTCCGTTGAGGCGTCACGGGTGTGGCGTGGGGCTTCCCCCAAAATACATACTGCCACAGCCGCACCATACTCATCGTTGTGAGCACACTGACGATAACGCTGACGCCGGCGATCATCCATTGACCAGATGAGAAGGTGACTTCAAGCAGCCCAAGTTTGCCGATGAAGCCGCTGCTGGGGGGGAAACCGGCCAGCGAAAAAGCAGCCACGAAGAAGAGCGTCGCCTGCACCGGCATCTTGCTCACCAGCCCCCCCAGCTCACCAAGTTTGCCGGTGCCCATTTCCAGCTCCACCGCGCCGCCGCCCAGCAGCAGCGCGGTCTTGACCAGTTGATTGTGGATCAGAAACAGAATCGCCAGCGCCAGCCCAAACCCGATGCCAAAGGCGCTCGGCGTCATGGCTACGGCCAGCCCCATGATCATGTAGCCGATCTGGCTGATGATGTGGAAGCTCAACAGACGGCGGATTGTGGGCTGTGCAAACGCGCCCAACACTCCGATCACCATCGTCAGTCCGGCCACCGTCATCAAGAGCGGCTGCCAATCGTTCAACAGCCACGGAAAAAAGAGGGGAAAGGTGCGGTACATGGAATACATGCCGACCTTTGTCAACACGCCGCTGAAGATCGCCGTCACTACAGGATGGGGCGTGTGATAGCTGCTCGGCAACCAGAAGAAGACCGGGAAAGCAGCCGCCTTGGCGCCAAAGGCGATCAGCAGCAGGCCGGCGATCACCGTCTGCACGAGATAGGGCGCGCTGGTCATGCGCACGGCAATATGCGCCATGTTGAGCGTGCCCAGCGTCCCATACGTGATGCCCGCGGCCAGCAGCAACATCATCGACCCCATGAGGTTCAAGACCACGTAACGAATACCGCCGTTGATCTGGCTGGGTGTGCCACCCAGGGTCAACATTACAAAACTGGACATCAGCAGCACTTCGTAAAAGACATAGAGGTTAAAGAGATCGCCGGTGATGAACGCGCCGTTGGCGCCCATCAACAGAAAAAGCATCATCGGAAAAAAGCCGAGCCGCGTCCGTTCAGCGTCCATCGTCGCCAGCGCAAAGGGAAAGATCACGGCGCTGAGCAGTCCCACCATGGTCAACATGATGGCAGCAAGTGCATCCAGATAGACTGTGATGCCAAAAGGGGCCGGCCACAACCCCATTTGAAAGGCCAGACGTCCGCCATTCAGGGTGAAAACCAGCAGCAACAGCGCCAGCGCCAGATTGGCGCCGATGCCGATGCCCGTCAGCGTCTGTTGGATCCGCACACGGCGCGCTGGAATTGCCGACTGTGCGATCAGCCCGAGCGCGCCAAAGATGAGCGGCAGCGCCACCGGCAGCGCGAGGATGGTTGGATGAAGCGTCATTCGTGCGCTACCTCTGGGTTGGGACGGTTATACACTTCGTCCAGTTCATATTGCAAAATATCGTAATCATCGGCGGCTTCGGGCAGTGTAGCGCGCAGATCAAATGCAGCAAACGGATCGGAGGTGTTGATTACCATCGCCAGTTCGCCGGGCGCCAGGTCGCTGCCCGTCAATGCATCGCGACGATAGATCAACACGACGATAAACGCAGTCACGCCAAAGCTGATGACAATGGCGGTCAGGATCAGCGCCTGCGGCAG
>JACSRH010000077.1 GCA_014879855.1 Caldilineaceae bacterium
TAATTCCGCAGCGGCTTGTTCTTTTCCAGCATGTACTGGATGCGCTCTTGCGTCTTCTTGTTGCCAACAAGGCTGAGGAAGGCTTCGCGCTCCAGGTCGAGGAAGTACTGTTCGTCCATCCAGGCGCCCTGGCTGAGATCGCCACCGGCGAGGATGTGGCCCAGCTTGCCCGCCACCACGCCGTCATACTCGCTGATGTAGCCGCCCTGGATCATGCTGTAGATCTCGATGTTGACCGCGGCGACCACGTCGCGGCCCGCCGCGTAGACGTTGCCCTTGACGACCGGTGGGCGGTAGCCGGCTTCGTTCATCGCCAGCACGGCCTGCTTGGCCTCGGCGATGCGGTGCTCCGTGTTGAGCACGATGCGGTCGTCGGCGCTCAGGTAGCCCAGTTCGCGCGCCTCGGCGCCGGAGGTCGAGACCTTGGCAAAGCCGACGGTCTCAAAAATCTTGCGCAGATAAGGCGTCGGGTTGACGTTGGTGGCGTGCATGTGCGGGCTGATGTGGCGGCGCACCATCTCCTTGCAGCCGCCCCAGCCAGGGATCACGCCGATGCCGACCTCGACCAGTCCCATGTAGGTCTCGGCGTCAGCGAGAACACGGTCGGCGGCCAGGCAGATTTCGCAGCCGCCGCCCAGCGCCATCTGATGCGGCGCGGCGACGACCGGCTTGGGCGCCGTGCGCAGCCCCATGAAGGCATCCTGGCCGAACTTGATCATCATCTCCAGCTCGTCCCACATGTTGCTCTGCACCGCCAGCATCATCGCAAAGATATTGGCGCCGACCGCAAAGTTCTTGCCGTCGTTGGCGATCACCAGACCGCTGGCGTTGCCGTGCAGCCGCTCGATCGCCTCCTGCATGATGTCGAACATCGGGCCGTCGAGCGCGTTGACGCGCGTGTGCCACTCCAGCAGCATCACGCCGTCGCCGATGTCCCACAGACTCGCCATCTCGTTGCCGGTCAGCTCCTTGCGCGTGCGGCGGATCTCCTGCATGCTCAGCGCCTTGGGGTTGCGCGCCACCGCCACGTAGTCCTGGCTCGCCGGGTCGTAGACCATCGGCTGGCCGTTGGCGTAGGTGTAGAAGCGCTCCTTGCCCGCCGCCAGCATCGCCTTGACCCACGGCGCCACGCTCACGCCTTCGCCTTCGAGCCGGGCGGTCGTGGCCTTGACGCCCAGCTCGTCCCACGTCTCGAAGGGCCCCATCTCCCAGGCAAAGCCCCACTTCATGGCGTTGTCGATATCGACCAGGCTGTCGGCGATCTCCGGCACGCGCTTCGACGCGTAGGCCATCGTGCGCGAGAGGGTGTGCCAGATCAGCTCGCCTGCCTCGTCGTCCGCCTCGACCAGCGCCTTGAGCCGGTCGGCCAGCGGCAGGTTGCGCGCGTCGCCGACGCTGCTCCAGCGCGGCTTGCTTGGCGCCACATACTCCAGCGCGCCATCCTCGGCCGCGGTCTGCAAGTCCAGCCCCCAGAAGGACTTCTTGCCCTTCTCGTCGACCACGGTCTTGTAGAAGCCCTGCCCGCTCTTCACACCGAGCAGCTTGTTCTCGACCAGCAGGTTCATGACGGCTGAACCGTACTCCCCGCGCAGCACCTCGCGATCCTCGTCCTCCGGGATCAGGTCGTAGAGGTTGCCGCCGACCAGCGCCATCACGTCGATGCCGACGATGTCGTTGAGACGGAAGGTGCCGGTCTTGGGACGGCCCAGCAGCGGCCCGGTGAGCGCATCGACCGCTTCGACGGTGTAGCCATTCTCGATGGCGTACTCCATGAGGTCGCTCTGGATAAAGCTGATCATGCGGTTGGCGACAAAGTTGGGCGTGTCCTTGCAGACGACGACGCCCTTGCCCAGCACATTCTCGGCAAAGGCTTTCATGCGCTCGACCACCGCGGGGTCGGTGTCGGGCGTCGGGATGATCTCCAGCAGGTGCAGATAGCGCGGCGGGTTGAAGAAGTGCGTGCCCAGGAAGCGCGCCTTGAATTCCGGCGAGCGGCCTTCGGCGATGATGTGGATCGGAATGCCGGAGGTGTTGCTGCTGATAATGGCGTCCGCCGGCGCCACCGCTTCGATGCGCGCCATCAGCTTCTGCTTCGGCGTCGGCCGCTCCACGATCACCTCGATGATCCAGTCGCTGGCGCCGACCGCGGCGTCGAAGTCATCTTCGAGGTTGCCGACCTGCACGAGAGTGGCGGCGCTCTTCGTAAAGAGATTGGCTGGCTTGGCCTTGACCATGCGCTCGTAGCCTGCCTGAACGATGCGGTTGCGCACCTTGCGGTCAGCCAGGGTCAGGCCGGCTGCCGTCTCTTCGGCGGTCAACTCTGACGGGACGATGTCCAACAGCCATGAGCGGATCCCGGCGTTAGCCAGGTGTCCGGCAATAGCGGCCCCCATCGTCCCCGCGCCGATGACGGTGACGGTTTCAATTCCGTATGGCATAAGAGTATGCTCCTTGCAAATTCAAATGGGATAGCGAGGCAAACGATTCAGTTGCTAAGGGTTTTCCTCCGGTGGTAGTTTGTCACCGGTATGTTGTCGTATCGTTTTGAGGAGATTGTTGGGAGAGCAGAGAAAAGGAGACAAGAAGAGAGGTGGACAAAAAAATTAGAAGATTAGGAGACAGGGAGACAGGCGGAATGGCAGGGATTCCATTCTCAGTTCCTCATCTCCCAATCTCCTCTTTTCCCGCTCCTACCGTTGCGCTGCCGGCAGGAAAACGCCATTGTCGAAGCCAACGTTGATGCGCATTCGCGTCAATGGGTCGCCGAGCACCACAAAGGTCTTGAGCGCGTCGAGCCAGTTGGTCAGCGGCGAGGTGAGCAGGTTATCGTAGCCAGCCGCCACCAGGTCGCCCATGCGTTGGCTATTGGGTGGAGCGTTGCGCAGCTTGTTCACGAACCCCTTTTGCAGATAGTCGTGCCCGTGCGCCACGCTTTGGCCGGCAGGCCCCCAGGTCGCCACCGCGCCGCCGGTGGCGCTGCGAACAAACATCTCATCCAGCGTGCCAGTGACTGCTGGTGCGGCAAACTGCGACGTCAGGCAGGTCATCGACAGGCCGACGAACAGTTTTTCGCCGTTCACGAGCAACGGCGCCTCGACGATGCTCATCAGCGGCGCCACTGCCGCGCCCGATCGATCTTCAAGTTTGGCGTAGTTCCAGTGGTTGCTGTGGCCGTTGTAGATCATGAGACCGACGCCGGCATTGATGGCGCTGATCGCCCTTTGCGTAGTCTCGCTGGCCGAGGAGACGCGCCAGGTCTCGGCAGACGCGCGCGCAACGGTATTGAACATGCCCGCACCCGCGGGCACAGTGAAGTCGACCCGCCGGTCAGGCGAGTGATCATAATAGACGCGCTGCGCGCCTGCCCCATACCCGAAAAGCTGGATGACTTCATCCGCGTAACTGGCAAAGTCCCCCGCCGGATCGATCGTGACCTGATTTTGCGCGTTGATGCTCGTGATGTAGTTGTCGGCCAGAAACAACTGCGCGGAAAGCCAGCCTGGCAGGTCGGAAGCGCGCTCATAGGCCACGATTTTGTTGACCATCGTGGTCAGTTCGGCTTCGTTGCGCACGGGGAAGCGCCCAAGCCAGACATCAGGGATGAAGACATTGCTCTTGGGGTTGCGCCCCGTCGGGTCATCGCCCGTGATCGGATCGTCGCCGTTCAACTGCGCAAAACAGGTTTCGCAAGGCGTTTCGTTGATGTAGATGTCAACATCCAGCATGTAGGGCGGGATGGGATGGCTCACACCGCTGCCAAATCCCGTGTTTTTGTAGTTGAACGGGTCGTAAGTGCCGTCGCCCACAAGAACCACTGAGATCGTGCGAGCTGCGTTCTGCCAGTCGCTGCGGTCGCGCAAGAAGTTGCGGATCGCCGGCGCTGAGGTGTAGCCGTCGCCGTACACGTCAAAAATCGCCTGCACATCGACAAAGAGCGGCGTGTATCCCTGGTTGGTGCGCAGCGCGAGCAGCGGTTGCAACTCTTCTGCGAACTGCGCCGGCCCGATGTAAAGCGCGTCGGCTGCCAGCACATTGCCAAAGTCGGCGGCAGGATGAGCCGCGGTCACCGGCGTTGCCGGGGCGGCCAGATTTGCCAGCACGTAGTGGCGCGGCTCTGCACCGTCGGCCTGGGTAAAGGATGCGGTGGAGCCAGTGCTGCTGAGTGGCATCACGACTGGGTTGAGCGGATCGGTGACATCATAAAGCGCGCGCGCCGCCGGCAGGGTGGAAAGCATGAAACTTGCCGCGCCGGCGGACGTCCAGAACTCGGCGCCCGCGCCGCCAAAATTCAATGTCACCGGGCGCTCCCACGTCACCGCATCGAGCAGAATGCTGGTGTTGTAGCCGGCGACGCCGCTGGGCAGCAACGTCAGTTTGAGTGAGGCCGGCTTAGCATCCGTCGTCCAGGTCAGCGCCCAGTCATCCTGAAGACGGCACCGGCCGTTGCTGTACGGCGCCGGATTCCATGCAGTCGTGGTCGTGGCAAGCACGCCTCCGCCATTGTCGAGCAGTTCCAGCTGAACTTTGTAACCCTGTGTATCGGCCTGACACGCCTGGGTCGAGATGGCGCCGATTACAGTGACGTCGGTAGTATAGCTCGATTGTCCGGCCGCATCGGGGAGAATGGTGGCAACGGGCAGCGACGCGGAAGGCAATGACTGCGTCGCCGCGCCCAACACCGTCAACGACGAGTTATACCAGTGATCGGCGTCAAAACCGGGATATTCGGAAACATACTGTTTATTGCTGCGCCAGACGCCGCGTTCAAACGCCTGGCCAGGCGCAGCGACGATAGCCGCGTTTGTGCTTGCTGCACCCGCTGCGCCAATGCGCGTCCCGCCACCGTCAAAGGTAAGCCAATAGGTCGCGGTTTGATTCCAACGATCGCCCACCGTGGGCGCATAAAAGCGCAGCCGATCGGGGAGCGCCTCGACCGCGACGGTCTCCCCCCGATGCGTCAGGTGCAGGCGAGCGCTGTCGAAATCCGCGCCAAACGCGCTGTACGGCACTTCCTGCAGGCCCGGCTGGCCCACTGTGATCTTGTAGCCATTCTGCAACGCGGCCGCATTGATCGGTACGGCGACAACTTCGGCAGCCACGCGGGCCTGAGCCGCGGCGACGGGCGCGGCGTCAGCCAGCGTTATTTCGGCCGCGCCGGCAACGGAGACGCGCAGCTCGCTGGCAAATCTGGCCACCCCAGCTTCCGCATAAATTGGGCTGATGGCAAGGACGGCGAAGCGCTGTCCCTTGCTGGCGCCCTCGCGCAGGATAAAGGCGGGCGCGTCCGGCAGGCTCACAAAGTCGTCAGGCGCAATATTGGGCATCGGCGTCCAGTCCAGTACGGGCGGCAGGATCGGCGCGCCGGGCGCAATGCCGCCGGCCAGCGCAGCAGACTGCACCTGCTCGATGACGACAGCAGGAGTAGCGTCAGGAGCAACAGCAAGCGTGATGGTCTGGATCGGCAGGTCGTAGCCATTATAGCGGGCTGTGGGCAGCAACTGAACGAGCGCGGCGGCGTTGGCTTCGCCCGCAGCAGACGCCGACCAGATGACCTGGACGCCGGTCGGCGTCGTCATAACTTCCAGCGCCGGCCGCGGATCGGTTTGCGCCAGCGCCGCGTGCGGGAAATTGGCAAGGAGCAAAATGGTCAGCAGGAGGAGCAGCGATGTTCTTTTCATAGTGTGATGGATGCTGAACATGGTGGTTTTTCTCATCGATTGACTAGGATCGTGGCGAATTTAGCATGACAAAAAGGGCCGATGATAGGCTTTTTCAGTATAGTCCCCCTTCCTAAAAATGAGATGAGCCTTTACTTGCAACTTACTGGCAGTTTTCGGCATGGATTGTCGCCCACGCCGTCCAGCATAACGCCTGTGTACAAACGCTTTCATCTTACAGGACGAAAGCGCATCGCCAAAGGTTATGGGGGGCGAAACCGACCATAATTCGCTGATTCTGAGGAAATCCACAATGTGTTTACACAACGCAAGGACAACGTTTTCGCTACGTCTCCACCGCGCCGGTCAATGGTTGGGAGTGATTGGGAGAAAGGGGTTGGCGCCGCTGCGTCGCCAATAAAAAAGCGGGACAGTCTTTTTGACCGCCCCGCCACCTGGTTAATTGCCAGCGCTTATTTGCCAGAACGTTTGCGCACCGCAAGCGCCGCAGACAACGCCGCCAGTCCAGTGCCGAAAAGCACCATCGTGACCGGCTCTGGGATCGGCACCGGGCGCGCGGGGCTATCAGTCGGCCTTGGCCCCGGCACTGGCGTGAAGGTGGGTGTAGGCGTTGGTGAGACCGTTCCTGTCGGCGTGGCGGCTAAAGTTGGTGTAGGCGTCGCCGGCGGATTACAGTATGCCGCCGGATCTTCCTGTGAGGCGGAAGGGCCTGTCACGCGCGCTCTGTTCACATAGGTGGGGCGTGAGCCGCCGCCATCCGGGGCGGCGGCGCAGCCGGGCGCCGGTGTGCCAAAGGGCAGGGTCGTTGCTGCGGCCAGGTCAATGGCCTGCAATCCGTTGACTTTGTAGAGCCAGATGTCACCCGGATCGATCAACCCGTTGCTATTGGCGTCGAGCTGTGGCCCATATTCGGTTGGGGTGGTGGTTGGCAGTTGATTATCGCTGATTGTCACCGAGATGGGATTCAACGGCTCACAAATGACGCCGGGACGGCAAGTATATGTCACCCGGTAGATAAAGGAGACTGCACCATTCACAGGAATGACCGGCACATCAGCGCCATTAGGGTCATTGGCATCGACGCAAAGAGCGGGAATCGCCGTGCCCGTCGCGCCTACGTTGCTTGGACAAACATATTTGACCAATTCAAGGTCGCCAATGACGGCTGGCTCTTCCTGGGCAAAAGCAGAGGTAAAGCCAAACAATGCCACCAGTATGCCAACCAGCACTGCCGCGCCGGTGAGCGCACCGAAGATACGGAATTTGATCATAGGTGAAAGGCTCCTCGTCCGAAGATAAGATAGGCCAAGCTTAGGAGTCGCGGCAGATTTTTTCCAACATGATTGCCACACGCTGCGGAACTGCCAAAACAGTATAGCACTCTGCACGTCATCTGCAAATACGCTTTAGCACAAACAGGCAGCGAACCCACGTGCAGTAGCCGTGCACCAAGCGTACAACTTCCGCAATCCAGTCGTTCTACAGGCGACGATTGCAGCCTCATCCTTTGTGTTAGACTTGCGCCAACATCAGCGCGGCATCGACCGCAGTGGTTGCGCGGCGATCTCACCAAGTCAAAATCGACAATCAAATGCAGACAGCGTTCTACGGCTGGCGGCTCAGATGGTCAGCTTACTACGGAGGTAGTTGTGTCTTTATCCAGCCATACCACGAAACCTGACCACGCCACGGATGATGCCTCATCGCCACAACAGCTATCTCCTAGCCGCCGCGACCTGCTCCGACGCGGCGCGGTGGCAGCCGGTGCGGCCGCCGTCGCATGGCAGCCGCACCGCGCCCAGGCGCAAGAGCCGGCGCCGGTGGCCGCGATGCGTTCGCCCAACCGGGTGCTGACTTTTGCCGCAGCCGGCGAACCCGAGCTGCCGCCGCTGGAGGTGATTGCGCTGAACCGCATTGCCTTTGGCCCGCGACCAGGGGATCTGGCTTCGCTGATGGCCCTGGGCGCCACCAGCGAAGCGCGGCTGCAAGCCTACGTCGAGCAACAGCTCAATCCCGCGGCCATCGACGACGGCGCGTGCGATGCGCTCATCGCTGCGCAGGGCTTCACTACGCTGGGCAAAAGCCGCCAGCAACTTTGGGCCGACCATGTGATTAAAGACAAGGTGAGCTGGGATGAGCGCATGCAGCCGGCGCGCGAAACGCGCGCGGCCACTTTCTTGCGCGCGCTCCACAGCAAGCGCCAGCTCGTCGAAGTGCTGGCCGAATTCTGGCACAACCACTTCAACGTCTATGGCTGGGATTCGTGGAGCGCCGGCGCCTGGGTGCACTACGACCGTGACGTGCTGCGTGGGAATCTGCTGGGCAACTTCCGTACGATGTTGGGCGACGTCGCCAAAAGCGCGGCCATGCTCTACTACCTCGACAATGTCTCCAACACCAGCGCTGGCCCCAATGAAAATTATGCGCGCGAATTGTTCGAGCTGCACACGCTCGGCGCGGAGCACTACTTTGGCGTCGCCTCCACCGTTGGCCCGGGTGGCGGCTATCTGCACCCCGCGCCCAAAGGGCCGGATGGCAAGCCGCTGCAATATGTCGATGAAGACATCTACAGCGCCACGCAGTGCTTCACCGGCTGGCGCATCCACAAAGACACGGGCGAGTTTGTCTTTGAAGATGCGGTGCACGCCAAGTACTCGAAGATCGTGCTCGACCAGAATATCCCCAGCGGCTCTGGCCAGCAGGATGGCGAACAGGTGCTTGATCTGCTCGCCAATCATCCCAGCACAGCGCGTTACATCTGTCGCCGTCTCTGCCGCCGCCTGATCGCTGACGACCCGCCGGAAACGGTTGTGCAGGCCGCGGCCGATGTCTTCTACGCGCAGCGCGCAGCGCCGGATCAACTCAAGCAGGTGGTGCGCACGATTCTGCTCTCGTCCGAATTTGCCACGATCTGGGGACAGAAGATCAAACGACCCTTCGATTTCACCGCCAGCCTGCTGCGCGCTGCCAACGCCAACTTTGCCTGGAGCGACTCCTTCAACTGGCGCTATGAAGCAATGGGCCAAGCGATGTTTAGCTGGCGGCCGCCGGATGGCTATCCAGACCGCAAGGAGAACTGGTCGAGCACGATGCCGATGCTGCAACGCTGGCGCGCCTGCAACTGGCTGCTGGATGGCTGGAAGATGGGTGGCGACGGCGCCGACAAGGACAACCCGCGCATCGACTGCCGCGGCCAGATGCCAGCTACGATCACTACGCCGGTTGAGATCGCCGACTACTGGATCGACCGGCTGCTGGGCCGGCCCATGCCCGCGATCGAACGTCAGGCAATCATCGACTTCATGGCCGCCGGGCGCAACCCGACAAGCAGTCTGACCGACAAACAGATCGACGAGCAGTTGCGCCTGATGGTCGGGCTGATTTTCAACGCACCTTCGTTTCAGTGGCGCTGACCACTGACTCTACTTCACACCACGGAGACCCTGCATGTTCAAAACAACGCGACGCGGCTTCATGATCGGCTGTTCGTCCGCTATTGCGGCCTGGAGTGGCGGCCTCAACTTTACCGCTTTCGGCAGCGCCGCCGACGAGCCAAATCAGGATATCGTGATCGTCGTCTTCTTGCGCGGGGGCATGGATGGCATCAACGTCGTGCCGCCGATCGCCGGCGCGGACCGCGGCCACTATGAGGCCAAACGCGCGCGCATTGCCGTGCCACTCTCCGGCCAGAACGCGGCGTTGCCACTTGACGACCGCTTCGGTCTGCATCCAGGCGCGGCCGCGCTGCACGGCCTCTATCAGCAGAAGCTGCTTGCCTTTGTGCACGCGGCCGGGCTGACCAGCGACACGCGCAGCCACTTCGACGCCATGCAGTACATGGAACTGGGCACGCCCGACAGCAAGGCGAGCAGCAAAGGCTGGCTGACGCGCCACCTGGAGACCGCGCCTGGCGCGCCCGCTCAGGTGATCATGCCGGCGGTGGCGGTCGGCAACCAGCAGCCAACTTCGTTGCTGGGCAGCCAGGAGAGCATTGGCATGACCTCGCCCAATGACTTCAACTTTGGCGGCCACTGGAAGTATGGCGACGCTCAGCGCATCGCATTGCGCTCGATGTACGGCGGTGGTTCATGGCTGCACGCGGCTGGCGTCCAGACCCTCGACGCCATTGGCGTGGTGGAAGCCGCCAATCCGGGCGCCTATACGCCCGGCAACGGCGCGGTCTATCCCAACTCCGGCTTCGGGCGCAACCTCCAGACGGTGGCGCAGGTCATCAAGATGCAGCTTGGCCTGCGCGCGGCGACCATCGACCTCGGCGGCTGGGACACACATGAGTACCAAGGAGACAGCGGCGCCGGCTATTTCTCCGACAAGCTCAATGAACTGGGCAAAGGCATCGAAGCGCTCTTTGTCGACCTCAGCAACGACAACGGCGCCTGCCACACCAACCGGCTGACGGTCGTGGTGATGAGCGAATTTGGGCGCAGCTTCCAGGAAAACGCCAGCCGTGGCACCGACCACGGCCACGGCAACGTCATGATCGTTGCCGGCGGCGCAGTCAATGGCGGCAAGGTCTATGGCAATTGGCCGGGGCTGGCGACCGATGCGCTCTATGATCGCCGCGACCTGGCTATCACCACCGATTACCGCCAGGTGCTAAGCGAGATTCTGATCAACCGGCTGGGCAATCCCAATATCGACCAGATTTTCCCTGGCTACTCCGGCTATACACCGCTGGGCATCATGCAGGCTGCAGGCACGACGCCGATCTGCGTCCCCGTCAGTCCCGGCGAGCCGACGCCGACGCCGATGCCGACGCTTAACCAACGCGTTTACCTGCCGTCGGTTCGACGATAAGGCGGCCAAATATTGCGCCTTTGGTTTGCACCAAGGCCGGCTATTGGCGCGGAGGACCTTCATCCCGCTCGTCCATGAGTTGTGGCAGTATTATAATTATAGGCTGGTTACTGTCATCTGGTTAGGATCGACTTCATGGCTGACTTGCTGCTGTACACAACTTCACTCTGCCCGGATTGCTGGCGCGTCAAAACGGTGTTGAGCAAGTTGGGCGTCGCGTATCAGGAAATCGACATCCTCAAGGATGCAGAAGGCGCTGAAGAGATGCTGCGGCGCAGCGGCCAGCGTCACGTGCCGACGCTCATTCTCGCCGACGGCTCCGTGCTAGTCGAGCCTGACAACCTCACCCTGCTGCAAAAGGTCATGCCCCCGGCGCCATAAGCGCATGTTTTCAGCCAGCCGCCTATCATTTTGAACGGGCAGCGCGTTTTACCGCGTTGCCCGTTCTCCCGCGGGCAGAAAGACCCACCCGCCTGCCTCTTCCCGCCCGGCGCCGCGGGCGGTGCGCAGCGAAGGGAGATTGGCATCGTTGATCGTGCCGAGCACGAGACCATGGCGCTGTGTATCCAGGCGGGCGAGCAGTAAGCGCTGCATGGACCGGGCCAGGCCGCGCCCCCGGAAGCGCGCATCCAACATCTCTTCCATCATGACCCAGCCCGGTATGCCGCGCACCACGCCGGGCAGCGCGGCAATGACGCCGGCATAATCTCCGTCAACCTCGACGACGTAAAGACCACCCGCGTGCGCGCACGCGGTGTATTCCTCCGCGGTGGTCTGTTGGAGTTTTCCCTGCCACGCCGGGTTGGCGGCCAGCGCACGCGCATACATCTCGGCATAGGCTGGGTAGGAGGCGCCGTCTGGATCGGCGAGCAATCGCAGTGTTGCCGTGGGCGCAGCCAGCGGCAGCCGGTTGATGGCTTCAATCGGCCCGACGACCAACCGCTGATCGCCCACGGCGCCAGGGAGTGCGCGCAGGTCGGCTCGATCGCTCGCGCTCCACCACTGGACGGCCTGAGGCTGGAAGGTGGCAAAGTCCTCACACAGCCACTGCGTGGCGGTCAGCGCCTCGTGCGGCGTGAGGTGGCGGCTCTGCGCAAAGACGCCGACGAAGGGACGCGCAATGTCCAGCCCATAGAAGTGGATGCCGGCCAGCACGGTCGCGTCTGCCTGCACCCGGCACGCGCGCAGCAGATACTCGTCCGCGCGGGCGCCGGGAACGGGACAGGCTTGTGCATAGCTGGCCGCGTGGCTGGGGTCGGTGCGATGTTGAATCGTCCCCTCTAATTCCTGGCGCATCGAAGCGGTGAAGGGCGCGTCGCCGACCCAGGCGCGGACAGCAGCCGGCGTGCTGTCGAGCAGCCAGGACAGATAGGCCGTGTTGTACATAAGTCCTCCCATCACTTTGCGGTGTGGCTTTTGGCCGCCACGCACTGCATCCTTCGGCGCAAAAAAAGCAATCTATCAGGAGACCACAGCGTCTGGCAAACGCAGGGCAAGCGCGGCAAGCCATCGGCAAGCAAGCTGCTGGCAGGTGGTGAACGGTGCGCGCCTCATCAAGCTTCGGTGCGATCCCCGGCGTACAGTAGTCTGTCTGTAAGCGAGCAACAGCTGTACGCGGGCGAATCGGAGAGGAGGCAACATTGCGCATCCACATCGTCGGCGCCTCTGGAGCAGGCAAATCGACGCTTGCCCGCCGATTGTCCAACCATTTTCGCTGTCGCCACGTCGAACTGGATGCTTATCGCTGGCGTCCCCTTTGGCAGAAGACGCCAGACCCTCACTTTCAGACCGTGGTGCGCCAACTGCTGCGCGGCGATGCGTGGGTCCTCGACGGGAGCTACGCCAGTGTGCGCGAACAGATCTGGGTGCGGGCGGATACGCTGATCTGGCTCGACTATCCCGCGCCGCTGATTGTCTGCCGTCTGCTGCGCCGCGGCGTGCGCGACATCGTGCAGCAGACCGATCTGTGGGGAACAGGCAATCGCGAAGGCTGGCGCTGGCTGCTGGGCAAGGAGTCGCTGGTGTTGCGTTCGCTGCACACATGGCATGATCTGCGCGCCACGCTGCCGACGATCTGCGCAGAAGGTCGCCATCGCCATCTGCGCCTGATCCATCTGCATTCGCAGCGGCAAACCGATCATTGGTTGGCCGCGGTCGAGCGCACATCTTGTCTTGTGGAGGGCGCCATGCCACCAACCGCGCGCGCTATGGCGTTGCAGGGAAGCGGTTCAGCCTAGCTCGATAAAAATGCATGCTCGCTATCGGCGCAGCAATATGGCGTGCATGGTTGCCAGTTGCGAAATTTTTCACGGATCGGGCGTGGGGGCAACTCTGTACCTCAGATTGTATCCGCAATATCTCCGCACATACATAGCCGCGCAAAAGATTACAGAGTAGAGTAGTCGCTCGGAGCAATTGCGAGCAGACAACCGCAACGGCCCGTCAGCATGTCAAACAAGAATCAATGGAGGAAACCCTATGAAAATTCGTTTTTTGCTCGGCTCTGTAGCGCTGGCAGCAATGTTGATGTTGAGCGCCTGCGGTCAGGACAGTGCAACCGATCAGATGCCAGCAGAACAGAATGCAGCGACTGAGATGGATGCCACTGCGCCTGAAGCGACGGAAGCTCCTCTCCAGGTCGTCGACGTGACGCCCGATGCTGAAGCAGAAGGGGACGCCATGTCGGCCGAGAGCGTCGAGATGACGCCCGCAGCGGAAGGGGAAGCTGCGGCTGCCCCAGCCGCAGAAGGCAGTTCAGATGCGGCGCTAGCGGCAACAGCGCAACTGCAGAATGTCGCAGGAGAGCCTGTGGGGACCGCCACTTTCACCGAAATGCAGGATGGCACGGTGATGATTTCGGCGCAGATCACCGGGCTGGAGAGCGATATTGTAGGGCCACACGGCATCCATATTCACCAGACAGGCGCCTGTACGCCGGACTTCGACGCCGCGGGTGGCCACTTCAACCCCACCCAGATGCAGCACGGCCTGGATAATCCAGCAGGCCCGCACATGGGGGATCTGCCCAATATTCAGATCGACGAAGCTGGCAACGGCGCTTACGAAGCGACGACCGATTTGTTTACGCTGAGTGAGGGGGACCGCTCGCTTTTCGATGATGACGGCGCTGCCATCGTGATTCATGCCGAGGCGGACGACCAAGTGACCGATCCTTCCGGCAACAGCGGCGCCCGTATTGCCTGCGGTGTGATTGTTCAGTCCGCGCCGTAACTGCTTCAGACAGCTTCCATCCACCAGACAGCTTCAGCAAGTGAAATAAACAGAAAGAGGATGGTTTGCCATCCTCTTTCTGTTTTTGCTGATCTCTCATAAAAACAAAAACTGTAAGCCAGAATGCTTGATTATATATAGACCGATTGGTATATCTATACTTGTTATCTTTATAAGGAATTTGCTGAGGCTACAAGCAATTGGGGAGGGAAAGAATGGCAGCCGATGATACAGCAGCCAATGATACAGCAGCCAATGATACAGCAGTACAAAGTGGCCCGCCAATGCCACGCATCATGTACCAGATTGCCAACCCCATTGTCGGCGCAGTGCTGCGCTCGCCGCTGCACGGCTGGATGAGCGGACGGCTGATCCTGCTCAGCTTTACGGGTCGCAAGAGTGGCAAGCAGTACACCCTTCCCGTTGGCTACCAGCAGGAAGGGGAGCGGCTCTACCTCTTCACCCACAGCAGTTGGTGGAAGAATCTACGTGGGGGCGCACCGGTGACAGTGCAACTGCGCGGGCGCAAACGGCGCGGCGCGGCCAATGTGGTGGAGGATGAGACCACCATGCTGCAGATCGCTCACAAGATGGCGCCACAAAACGAGAAGATGGCGCGCCGTATGGGCTTTGTGGAGGAGCAGCCGGATGGACAATCTGTGCTGGTGATTCCGCCCAACGCCACTTTCCTGACCGTCGACCTGGCGGAGCCGCACGAATGACTGCCGCTCGCGACCAGATTATTGAGACCGCCTGCGGCTTGATGGAAAGCCAGGGGTTTCACGCCACCGGTCTGAATCAGATCGTCAAGGAGAGCGGCGCGCCCAAAGGATCGCTTTATTACTACTTTCCGCAGGGCAAAGATGAGATTGCCGAGGCGGCGATTGCGCGCGCGGGCAGCGCCACGGCGCAGCGCATCACCGCGAGCCTGGCGGAGCTTGACGACCCGGCGAAGGCCGTGAGCGCGTTTGTTGGCGCCATTGCCCATCACGTGGAAGCGTCCGGCTTTCGCAGCGGCGGCCCTTTGATGACGATCGCCATGGAGACCGCCGCTACCAACACGCGGCTCAATCTAGCCTGCCGGGCTGCCTATCAGCAGTTTCAGGCCGCGTTCGAGCAGAAATTAATTGCCAGTGGCTTCAGCGCCGAACGCGCGGCGGCCCTGGCTGTGTTCATCCTGTCGGCGATCGAGGGCGGCATCATCCTGAGCCGCACCTACCACAGTGGCGATCCGCTGCGCCGCGTCGCCGCCGAGCTGGGCGCGCTGCTGCACGCTGCCAGCCGCAGGTAATCCGCATCAGTAAGCAGGTGAAATGCAACTATGAAGACACAAAGCATCTATTGAACCGACGGAGGCATGTTATGAAGATTGCTGTCTTTGGCGCCAGCGGGCGCACCGGCAGGCATGTGGTGGAGCAGGCGTTGGCCGCGGGTCACGAAGTCGTCGCCTTTGCGCGCACGCCCTCCAGACTGGGCGTCGAGCATATGCATCTGACGGTGGTGCAGGGCGACGTGCAGGATAAGGCGCAGGTCAACCAGGCGGTGGCAGGCGTCGACGCGGTGATCAGCACGCTGGGGCCGACGGAGAACAAGCCCGATTACCAGGTGACGGCGGGCACGGAGAACATCATCGCTGCTATGTACGCGCACGGCGTGCGCCGGCTGGTGATCTCCGCGGGCGCGGGTGTGGGCGATCCCAACGATGCGCCTAAGTTCATGAATCACGTAGTGAATCTGCTGCTGAAACTGGTGGCGCGCCATGTCTACGAGGATATGAAGCGCGTGGTGGAGCTTGTGCGCGCGTCAAACCTGGACTGGGTGATCGTGCGCGTGCCGATGTTGACCGACGACGCGCCGACCGGCGTCGTGCAGGTAGGCTATGTGGGCAAAGGCATGGGCATGCGCATCAGCCGGGCGGACATGGCCGAGTTCATGTTGCGCCAAGTGAGCGACGATGCGTATCTGCACAAGGCGCCGGCGATCAGCAATTGAGAAAAGGGGAGCGCAAAGGCGCAAAGCAGCAACAAAATGCTTCGCTGTCTTTGCGTCTTTGCGTCTTTGCGTCTTTGCGTCTTTGCGTCTTTGCGTCTTTGCGTCTTTGCGTCTT
>JACSRH010000369.1 GCA_014879855.1 Caldilineaceae bacterium
GCACAAAGGATGCCATCTTCAACTTTGTGCCTCTGTGTCTCCGTGTGAGGCAGAATCGTGAAGTACTGAAACTTTACAAACTTTCTCTGCGACTTTGCGTTAAGAATTTCAAGCAGTTCCTATAGCGCCGAAAGTAGGTCTATGACCACCATTTTAACCGTGGAGAAAGTCTGCAAAGAGTACCCCGGCGTCACCGCGCTCGACCATGTCGACTTTTCGCTCGAACAGGGCGAGGTGCGGGCGTTGCTGGGCAAGAACGGCGCCGGCAAATCGACGCTGGTCAAGGTGCTCAGCGGCGCCATCCGGCCCGACAGCGGCGTGATCGCCATCGACGGCCGGCCGGTGAGTTTCGACCGGCCGCAGGACGCCTTCCGGCAGGGCATCAGCACCGTCTACCAGGAGATGAGCCTGGTGCCGGGGCTGACCGTAGCCGAGAACATCCTGCTGGGACGCTGGCCCATGCGCCGGCGCCTGGGCGTCTCGTTTGTGGCGCGCCGGCAGATTACGCAGCTTGCCAAGGCGGCGCTCGACCAGCTCGAAGTCGAGATTCCGCTCGACGAGCTGGTCACTTATCTCAATGTGGCGCAGCAGCAACTGGTCGAGATTGCCAAGGCGATCTCCTTTGACCCGCGCGTGATGATCCTCGACGAGCCAAGCAGCGCGCTGCCCAGCGAAGAGGTCGAGACGCTGCACAAGGTCGTGCGCCGGCTGGCCGCGCAGGGTCGTGCGGTCATCTATGTCACCCACCGGCTGCAGGAGATCCCGCGCGTGGCCGACAGCGTCACCGTGCTGCGCGATGGCCGCCACATCGGCACCATTCCGGTGGCGGAGGCGACGCCGGAGCAGATCACGACGATGATGATCGGTGCGGACTGGCAGCGCACCCAGTGGCGGCGCGATGCCGAGGTCGGCGAGGTCAAGCTGGCGGTCAAGCACCTGAACCGCGCCGGCAAGCTGCACGACATCTCGTTCGAGGTGCGCGGGGGCGAGGTGCTGGGTATTGCCGGGCTGCTCGGTTCGGGGCGCACGGAGTTGCTGCGCTCGATCTTCGGGCTGGACCCGATCGATAGTGGCGAGATCGTGGTCAAGGGCCGGACGATCGCCCATCCCAGCCCGCTGACGATGAAAGCCAACGGCGTCGGTCTTACGCCGGAGGATCGCAAACAGCAGGGGCTGGTGCTGGTCTTTCCGGTGCGCGACAACCTGACGCTGGCGAGCCTGCATCGGGTCAGCCGCGGCGGTGTGCTGCAGCCCGCGCAGGAAGAAGCATTGGCGCAGGAGATGGTCGCCAGCATGGCGATCAAGACGCCCAGTCTCAGCGTGACCACCAACACCCTCAGCGGCGGCAACCAGCAGAAGGTCGTGATCGGCAACTGGCTCAACACGCTGCCCGATGTGCTGATCATGGACGAGCCGACGCGCGGCATCGACATTCAGGCCAAGGAGCAGATCTTCACCCTGGTGCGCGATCTGGCCCGGCAGGGGCTGGCGGTGCTCTTTGTCTCCTCGGAGATCGAAGAGGTGCTCGACGTTTCCGACCGCATTTTGATCCTCAACCAAGGCCGGATCACCGGCGAAGTCACCCACGACGAAATCACGCTGGAGCAGTTGATGGCTCTGGCGATGGAGGAGCTTGTCCCATGACCGCCACCACCAATCCCGGCTCCCGGCCCGCCGGTCTGTCGCGTTTCAGCGACCTGCTTTCCCGCTCCGGCCTGCTGATCGCCTTGCTCCTGCTCTTCGTGGGGCTGGCGTTAGTTGCACCCAACTTTCTCTCCTCGCGCAACCTGTTGAATGTGCTGCGCGCGGTGGCCTTTAACGGCATCATTGCCTGTGGCATGACCTTTATCATCATCTCCGGCGACATCGACGTGAGCGTGGGGTCGGCGGTGGCGTGGGCCTCCTCGCTGCTCGGCGTGCTGGCGATTCAGCAGGGCTGGCCGCTGTGGCTGGCGGTGATCGTCGTGCTGATCCAGGGCGCACTCATCCACTCCGCGGCTGGATTCATCCGTGTGAAGTGGGCGGTGCCGGCCTTTGTGGTGACGCTGGCGCTCTTTATGAGCCTGCGCGGCGCCGCGCGGCTGATCACCAATGCCTTTCCGATCACACCCTTTCCCGATTCGTTTGGCTTCTGGGGCGGCGGCTATGTGCTGGAAGTGATTCCCGTGCCGGTGGTGATCATGCTGCTGACCTTTGTAATCTTTCACTTTATCAGCACGCGCACTGTCTATGGCCGCTCGGTCTACAGCGTGGGCGGCAACGAGGAGGCCGCGCGTCTCTCCGGCATCCGCGTCTGGCGCACACGCATCGCCACCTTTGCGTTGACTGGTTTCCTGGCCGCGTTCAGCGGCATCATCCTCTCCTCGCGCATTATGTCAGGCTCCTCCAACATCGCCCAGGGGCTGGAGTTCGAGGTCATCGCCGCGGTGATCATCGGCGGCACCAGCCTGATGGGCGGCGTCGGCACCATCGCCGGCACCTTTCTGGGCGTGCTCTTTATCGGCCTGTTGAGCAACGGCATGGTGTTGATGGGCATCAACCCCTTTGCGCAGGAGGTGATCCGCGGGCTGATCATCCTGGCCGCGGTGCTGGTCAGCGTCATCCGCAAGCGGTGAGCAGCGCAGTTTATCGTTGCAACGGGGAGAACCCCCGATGAAAATCATGCTGGCCAGCGTTGATCCGGTTGCAATTGAGCCAGTGCGCGTTTACGGCGTCGTCACCGATTGTCAAACGTTGAGTGCGCTTCAGCACATGCCAATTGTGGATAAAAGCCCAGGTGACGGATGGACGCTGCCGAGCAAGGGGCTCGCGTGCCCGGCAACGGCCGCCATCTGGTTGCGCCGCGCCCCTGGCCGATGAGGAGAAAGTGGTTGATGATTGCGCCGGTTTGGTGGATAATCGGGTCTGTGCCGGATCCTATCTTTCGGGGAGCATGATAGGATCCGTGTGAAGGGAAATCAGCGGTCATTTGCTCGATAATGA
>JACSRH010000278.1 GCA_014879855.1 Caldilineaceae bacterium
CTCAACGCTGTAGTGCTCGTTGGGCGAGTGCAGCCCGTCGCTGTCCAGCCCGTAGCCCATCATCACCACCGGAATGTGCAGCAGGCTGGCGATGTCCGCGACCACCGGGATGCTGCCGCCGCCGCGCGTGAAGACGGGCGCGTGTCCCCAACCGCGCTCATAGGCGCGTGCCGCCGCCTGCATTTCAGGAATGTCAAAGGGGATCAGCGCGGCGCGGCCCGTCGTCAGCAGGTTGACCGAGACCTTGACCGTCGGCGGGGCAACGGACTCGATGTACTCCTTGAGCAGCGCAAAAATCTTGTGCGGGTCCTGATTGGCGACCAGGCGCGAGCTGAGCTTGGCGCCCGCCTTTTGCGGAATGATGGTTTTGGGGCCAGGGCCAGTCCAGCCGCTCCACATGCCGTTGATGTCGAGCGTCGGGCGCGCCGAAAGCCGCTCGCGAATGGTGAAACGTTTGTCGCCCCAGACCGCCGGTACGCCCGTGACCGCCTGGTAATCCGCCTCGCTCAGGTCAGTCTTGGCGATCATGGCGCGCTCTTCCTCCGTCAGCGCGACGACATCGTCGTAGAAGCCGGGCACGGCGATGGTGTTGTCGGCGTTGTAGAGCTTGCCCAGGATCTCGACCAGCGCCAGCGCCGGGTTGTGCGCCGCGCCGCCCCACAGACCGCTGTGCAGATCTTCCTTGGGGCCTTCGACTTCCATCTCGATGTAGGTCATGCCGCGCAGGCTGTGGGTGATCGACGGCGCGTCAATGCTCGACATCGACGTATCGCTGATCACGCAGACGTCGGCCTTGAGCAGGTCGAGGTGTTCCTCGATGAAAGGGGTCAGGTTGGGCGAGGAGACCTCTTCTTCGCCTTCGATCAAGAACTTGACATTGACCGGCGCCGCGCCCTGGGTTTCGAGATAGGCTTCCAGCGCCTTGACGTGAATGAAAAGCTGGCCCTTGTCGTCGGTGGCGCCGCGCGCGTAGATTTTGCCGTCGCGCACCACTGGCTCGAAGGGGTCGCTCGTCCACCCATCCTCCAGCGTGGCGGGCACCACATCGTAGTGGCCGTAGACCAGCACCGTCGGCTTGTCTGGCCCCGCGGCCATCCACTCGCCGTAGACGACCGGATGGCCCGCGGTCTCCATGATCGCCACTTTGTCCAAGCCAAGCGACTGCATGTGCGTCGCCAGCCACTCCGCCATCTTGCGCACATCGCCGGCGTGAGCGGGGTCGCCGCTGAGACTGGGGATGCGCAGCATTTCAAACAATTCCTGTAAAAACTTGTCGCTATTGGCGCGCGAATAAGCGCGCGCTGCACCGCTGGACACCGTCATCAGATGTACTCCTTGTTGAACGCTAGTTTCTTTTTTATCTCACGGTGGCCCATGTTCGGGAGCAACCGATTGACGCTATTGCTTTGACCCCTGCGACTTTGACGGCTTTTTTTTGCGTCTGCCCTCTTCGTCGATAATGGCCTGGCTCGACAGTTCGCCCGGCCGGTAGTTGGGCAGCTTGAACGCCGGCACGATCGCCAGCAGCGAAATCAGGGCCAGCAGCAGAAACGAGGCGCGCAGCGCACGCAGGCGCGCGTCTTCGTTGATGCGCACCGCCACATCAACCTGTTCTTCGGTGGCGGAGGTTGTCCCCAGGAACTCCTTGAGTTGGCTGTTGCTCACAAAGTTGACTTCATCAAAGTTGATCTCGTTGCGCAGCGTCTCTGGCAGCCCCGCCTGATTGAAGCCGCTGAGCAGCAGCGTGCTCAGCACGCCCACCGCCACCACGCCGGCAAAGGCCGCGCCCAGCGCCGACGAGACATTGTTGACCACGCCGCGCAGCGCGCCGACATCGCCGGCCAGCTCTTTGGGCGAGGAGGAAACGAGCACGTTGAAGAGCAGCGTGAGCAGCACGCCCTCGCCAACACCGGCAATCATCAACCCCGCGATCACAGCCGGGGTGCCCCAGTCGTTGCTGACCGAGAAGGCGAGAAGAAACATACCGGTTGCGCTGAGGATGAAGGAGCCGATGCCCAACTGTCGCGGGCTGAGGCGGCTATAGAAGCGCACGGAAAACATCGCCGCCACTGCCACCGTAATCGCATAAGGAATGATAGCAATCGAGGTCTCCAGCGGGGTGCGGTCCTGCACAAACTGGATGTAGAGCGGGATCAAAAAGCTGATGGTGGCCCCATAACCGCCTGCCACCAGAAAGGCGTAGACGGCGTTGCGCTCTTCCGACGAATCGATCACTTCGAGCGCCAGCAGCGGCGTCTTCTGCTGCCGGACGCGTCGCTCCGACCAGGCAAAAAAGCCCTGCAACAGGACGAGACCAAAGACGATAGAGAGCGGCGCCGGCGAAACCCCCACGACCGCAAAGGGGGCCGCGGGCTTGGCCATGACAACGCCCCAATTGTTGAAGTTGTTGAAGCCGACCAGAATGAACAGGATCGCGGCCGCCGACAGCACGACGCCGACCAGGTCAATCTTGATATTGCGCTGGCGCGGGATCGGCGCCAGCCGGAAACTGAGGATCAGCACCGCCAGCGAGAGCACAAAGATCAAGCCAAAGGAGTAGCGCCAGCTCAGCGTCGTGGCGATAAAGCCGGCGATCAAAAAGCCCACGCCGCTGGCAATCGCGGGCATGGCGGCCAGGATGCCCAGCGCCTGCTCCTGCTGCCGCCCGCGATAGTTGGCGGCAAGCAGCACCACCAGCGTTGGCACCAGTAGCGCCGCCGCGATCCCGGCGGTAATTTGCGCCAGATTCATGGCGTCGGCGTCGGTGGCGAGCGCCATCAGCAGCATCGCCACGCCGTGGGCGAGGGCGCTGACCTGGAAGACCAGGCGTTCGCCAAAAAGCTTGCCCAGCTTGGCGCCGAGCATGACAAAGGCCGCGACAAAGAGCGAATAGAGCACCAGCCCCGTCGCCACCGAAGTCGCCGGCGTGTTGAGATCTTCTACAATCGGGCCGAT
>JACSRH010000442.1 GCA_014879855.1 Caldilineaceae bacterium
CGCGCCAAAGCGCATCTGCACGAAAACCACGAGACGGTAATCTACTTGATTTCTGGCAAGGTGGCGATGTGGTATGGCGCGCATCTGGAGCAGCACCAGATCATGCAGGCGGGAGAATTTTTGTATATTCCTGCGGGCGCGCCTCACTTACCCTATAACCCATTCGACGAAGAGGCCGTTGCTGTGCTGGCGCGCACCGACCCCAACGAGCAGGAAAGCGTACGCTTGTTATGACCGTTGGGGCGCGCCCCAAACACAGATGCAGGCAGGCAATTGCTTCAATGGACGCTCAGTTTGCTGCCACGCGCACAGGCTCCCGTTGCTGAGCAGAGCGCCCGGCTGACCACGCCAGCCCTGCGCCCACCAGCAGCAACACAATGTTCAGCATAAAGGGCAGGTTCTTGTTGACGCTGGAGAGTGACCCCGCGATCCAGCCAAAAGGCGCGGTGAGCAGGATCACGCCCACGTAGAGGATCGACTGCACGCGCGCGCGCTCCTGGGGGTCGATGGTCAGCACGATCAGCTTGTCGAGCAGTGGGCTGACTGCGGCATAGGCGCACGCTTCGACGAAAACGCTCATCACCAGGATGGCGTAGCCTTGCTCCGGCGCTGTGATCAGCAAAATCTGGCTGAGGACATAGGCCAGGAAACCCGCAAACATGGGCCACTGAAACGGCAGCCGGCTCATGCGCGGCATGATGAAAAAGAAGAAGGCCAATGCCACCGCGGATTTGACAAAGGGAAAGATGGAGAGCGTCTCTGGCGGCACATTCAGCTTTTCAGTCACGAGAATTGCCCAGAAGCTGCCGTTGATCAGCCCGACGATGGCGATAATCAACATGATGCCGGCGGTGTAGAGTGTTTGTGGCCGCTTGAGAATGTCACTGACGACGCCGTGATACTCGCCCAACACTGAAAAGATGCTTTGGCCGCGCGTCGCCTCCATGCGGATGGTTCCCTGCGTCGTCTCTTCGGTCATCAAGTAGGTGATGGTCGCCTTGAGGGTGAACATGACAGCCGCAAAGAGATACAGCACCCGCATGGTGGGGACGAGAGAATATTGCGCCACCAGGATGCCTGCCAGCGGCGCCACGAAGCCGGCCGCCAGATTGGAGATGTGAATCCAGGTGTAGATGTCCACCAATTGATCGTGATCAGCTTCCTCCACCAGCAGGCAGGTCCACGAATTCATCGTCACTCGCCAGATGGCGTTGGCAATGCCCGCGGCCAGAAACCACCACAGGTTCTGCGAAAACGCCCAGATCACGGCCGGCACGGTCCAGGCCAGAATATCGAAGAGCAGCGTCGTGCGCCGCCGGCCCAGCTTGTCCGTGATGGCCCCGCTGAGCAGCGCCCAGAACACCTGAAAGCCCCAACTGACGCTCAGCACCAGCCCGATGTTCCTGTCGGTCAGGCCAAGCGCCACCATGTAGACCGAGGCGTAGGGTGCGATCAAGTTGTAGGGAATGCCCCACAATGGCTCGGTGTAGACGCAACCGCGCGGGTTGCCCGTGAGTGAACGCAGAGAGATGATCAGCGAGTGCGACATGCCGTGCAGCCATCCACAGAATAGCCTTGTCGCGCGTGACGACAAGGCGGCAGAAAGGTATGAAAACGATTTCAACCATCATACCTCACGCGCCTGAAGCCAGGCCAATCCTGTGCTTTGCCGCAGGTCACGCGAATAGCGAAAGATTGGGGATGGCGCGACGCACCGGACTACCAGCCCGGCCTGCTTTGCCGCAGGTCACGTTATCAACGTGACGCTGGTTGTTGGCGCGCAGACGCGATACGCCGGGCTGATAGCCCAACCTACGCAGCTTGGGGCGCTGGGCGCGCAGACGCGATACGCCGGGCTGATAGCCCGACCTACGCATTCTGTTTGCAGGTCGCACGCTTCACACGCCAACGGCCTCGGCGAAACGCTCTAATGCATGGATGTGCTGCGCCGGCGTCGTCAAGCCGCACGCCATTGTGTTAACCGAGAAATAGTTCGCACCGGCCGCGCGCCAGTCGGCGATCACCCGCTGCTGATACGCGGCGTCGCCGTCCTTGTAGTGCAGCCGCGGTTCGATGCCAAGATCCCCACGCGTGCGGCCCTGCTGGGCAAGATAGCCGTCCAACTTAGCGAGCGCGCCGGCCGCGTCCTGGGCGGTGCGATGGTTGGGCAGCCAGCCGTCGCCCAGCCGCGCCACGCGTTCCAGCACGACATCGGCGTGACCGCCCAGCCAGATCGGGATCGGGTGCTGCACCGGCAGCGGGTTGATGCCGGCGTCGGAGATGTCGTGCCACGCGTCGTGCACGGTGAGCAGCGGCTCGGTCCACAAGCGGCGCAGCAGCGCGATCTGCGCTTCGGCGCGCCGGCCGCGCGTGTGGAAATCTTCTCCCAACGCCTCGTACTCCACTTCGTTCCAGCCAACGCCCACGCCCAGCCGGAAGCGCCCGCCCGTCAGCACATCCAGCGTGGCGGCCTGCTTGGCCACGAGCGCGGTCTGGCGCTGCGGCAAGATGAGGATGCCCGTGACAAAGCTCAGCCGCGTCGTCACCGCGGCCATGAAACTGAAAAGCAAAAAGGGTTCGTGGAAGGGGGTGAGATAAGTGTACGGCCCGTTCCAGCCACCGGGTCGATCTGGGTTGGCGCCCAACACGTGGTCATAGGCCAGCACATGGCTGAAGCCAAGCGCCTCGACCGTCTGCGCATAGTCGCGCAGCGCGGCGGGGTCATTGCCAAACTCTGTCTGTGGAAACACGACGCCGATCTGCATAAGAAGCCTTCCTGATTTTCTAAACACCCTGATAAAACAGGCGTCTATCATAGAAAATCCTGGCAAGTTTGACAAAGCGTTCACTTGCCGGTATAGTGCCGGAATGCCCGCAACAAAGGGGCGAATAGCTCAGTTGGTTAGAGCGCCTCGCTTACACCGAGGAGGTCAGGGGTTCGAGTCCCTTTTC
>JACSRH010000137.1 GCA_014879855.1 Caldilineaceae bacterium
GCAACTTTGGCGTTGAGCGCCTGTAAAGCAGTTTGCGCGTAATCGAGCAGAGCTTCATCGTCTGCCTCGCTTTCTTGATCGGCGTCGAGAAAATCCGTCAGCAGCGCATAGATCAGTTGTGGATCCGAGTTGCGCAGATAGTGCTGCTCCATCTCCTCCATCAAGTGATCGATATCCTGCTTGCTACTGATGAGCGAGGGCATGACCAGCGCGGTGCGAAAAGCCGTGGGCACGCCTGCCTGAAAATCAAGTTTGGGCAAAGTGCGGGGCGAAACAGTATGGGTGATAACCCAGTTGGCAAAGCCGACGCCAGACGTCAGCGCGGGAACCAATATCAGCAGCGAAAGGGCGGCAAGTTGCCAGGCATTGCCGCCGACGCGCAGCAGATAAAAGCCTGCCACTCCAATCACGGCCAGAACCGCGATGGCGATCAGCAAAAAATAAATGCCGGACGCGTGCGCAAAGGCCCAGCGTTTGGCGCGCTCGCCCATCGAGGGCTGATATTGGATGCGCTGCTCAAGCAAAGGGCGACCCGCATCGATCAGATAGTAGCCGACATGTCGCGTGCGCGCTGCATCAATTTGCAGCCCAGGATCGGGCGTGGCTTCGACGTTGGCGGCAAGTTCGCCATCAACTGCGCCGCCTGTCTGGTCTGTACGCGCGACGTTTGGTGGGGAGTCGTCTTGACTCGCCGCCAGGGCGACCGCCGCCTCGGCGATCTCGACTTCATTCAGATTGACGCGGCGATAGAGGCTCTCAATCACGTGACGGTAGCGGTCGCGCGTCGCAAAATCCATGTAGGGATAAACCCCGGCGGGGTCACTGCTCAGCGCCTGATGGACGAGGCTGATGCGCTCGAACATATCTTTCCAGTCCAGGCTGTCGAGGAGGCGCAAACTGGGGATGGCGTGGGAAATCGCGACTTCGTCTTGTTCTTCTGAGAGAGAGTCGTCCTCGACGTCGGTCTTTGTAAACCCGGCAAAAAAGTCTGGAAACGCAGAATTCGCCGCAAAGCTATCGCCAAGCTGATTGGAAAGCCGCCCCGCGGCTAAAGCGATCTTTTGTACAACGCTCAGCCGCAACATAATTGGCAGCGCCCACAACTCGCCAGTGTTGAGCGGCTGTTGCGCCTGATAGGCAAGAGCAAAACGGACAATACGCTCCGCATCCAGTTGGTAATCAATTTCATTTAGCAGCGCCAGCGCCACCGCATAGATACGCGGATAGCCAGCCAGCGCGTTGTCGCCGTTTTCATCATCACTTAATTTTGGCAGCTCGGTATAATAAGTCGGTGGCAAGTCCTGTTTGATCTCACGCAGCGCCTGCTGGATCACGTAATAATTGTCCAATATCCATTCAGCCGCGTACGAAAGCGCGGGGGCGTCTTCGACTTTTTCCAGATAATAATGATGGATCGTGGACAAGAGGTCTGCCAGCGCTGGAAAGTTGGCATACAACGGTGTGCGCCGAGCAGGCTTGGCGCTTACTCGGTGCACACGTGCTGATTCTTCTGCTACTTGCTCCAGCGGGTCTGAAGCCGGAAGAGCATCAGCTTTTATATCAATTTCATCTGGCGTTGATAGGTTAGGCGAAGTGGGTTCTTGAATAATTGGGTCTGAAGGCGAAAGCATTGATATTTGAGAGTCCTTTAACTGGAGTAGTTGGTTGATTGTGAATGGGTGGAATGTTAGCCAGCTTATTCTCCTGTGTCGCCTGCACGGCGCTTGTCTCTTCAATTTGCTGCCAGGGCAGATCTTGCACAATCAACAGATGCGTCGTGCCATAGGTGATAAAACCCGACGTGATGCTGCCGTAGGGCCAGGCGTGTTTCCCAGAGCGTCCATGCGCGCTCAAAATGACCAGGTCGATGTTGTGCTCGTCGATAAAACGATGCAAACTCTCCGCCACGTCGTCGCTGGTGAGCACATAGGTTTTCGGCGGCCCGCTGATGCGCTGAGACAATCCATGGAGATAACTTTCAGCCTGGCGTTTATTATACTCCACCACCTTTTCTATCAACGCACGGTGTTCAGACCCCAGCGGCGCCTGCTGAAATAATTCCGGCATGACAACTCCGTGCACAAGGAACAACTCGGCATTGTGTTGCTGGGCAAGGCGCGCGGCTACAGGCAATACATACTCCGAGCGCAATGACCCGTCGAGCGGCGCCATAATACGTCGATATTGGGCAGGCTTGATCTCGCCCGCTGTGGGACTTTCAGCCGATTTATAAGAACGCACCAGTAAGATCGAGATGCCCGAGCGGTTGATCACTTTATTGGCGACAGAACTGACATTCCAGCCACTAAGACCGCCCTGCCCGTGACTGCTAATGACGATGAGATTATGTCCCTGCTCGTGCGCCTGCTCCAGAATCCGGTCGGCGACTGGCCCGCCCTGGACCACTTTTTCGACGATGATGTCATCGGTGGCGGGCTTTTCTGTGGCTTCCCCTTGGCATGCTGTTGCATGGGTGTACCCAGCCACAAGTTCATCAAGATAGAGGCTTGCTTCCGAGCACTGCAACTGCCAGTCAATCGGATTGATCATACTTGTAGCGGCGGCGGTGGGCTCAACGACGCGCAACACAGTGACAGACGCGTCCTGGGGCGTAGTGACCGCCAACACATGGGAAAGTGCGGAGGCGGCAAGATCTGATCCATCAACGGGGACAAGTATTTTCTCAAACATAGAGCCTCCTGAAAGCTGCCTTGACGGCGACGATGTGATTCCGGCCAGACACCGGCAGATTCACTACTGGCAAACGAAACACCGGCAAACGAAACACCGGCAAACGAAACACCGGCAAACGAAACACCGGCAAACTAAGCGGAGCATCATCTGCCGGTTGGCAGGTGATGCTCCCAGGGGAAAACGGTGAAACCAATCATCATTTAACGCCAATAAGGCCCATATCCATAATAATCATAGACGCCCGCCAACCATGTGTCATCGGCTTCGGTGGTCTCCGGCCAGTTGTCATTGTCAAAACCAGGGGCGTTTTCCAACTTTTCTTTATCAACATTCAGGATGAAGGCATGGTGCTTGGCGTCCAATGTCAACGCTTGCCAGGGGATAGCAAACAGTTTTTCACCTAACCCCAAAAACCCACCAAAGGAGAGCACTGCATAGGCAATCTGCCCACTGTTCACATCAATCATCAACTCCTTCAGTTCGCCCAGATCCTCACCAGCGGCGTTTTTGATCTTGTCGCCGATGGCTGTGGTGGCGGAAAGCACGCGCGGGTTCCTCTTCTGGGTGGTTGATGGATTTTGCGTAGCGGGCATAGTGGGTTTCATGGCCTCTTCTCTTGTAAGCTCCACAGTGATATCCTCCTGTTCTCCAGATTCTTCAAGCAAGACAGATCGCGCAAGCATTCAGCAAAGCTGCCCATCATGCGCCGCACTGGCTGGCAGGCCGCGGGTTGCTCGGCATAACAGCCAGTGCAACACATGACGGTGCAAAATTACGAGGCACGCGGCTAGTTCTTGGTTGTCGCGCGCTCGTTTGAGGAAAGATAGGCGTCAAGTTCGTTTTCCGCTTTCTCGCGCGAGTAACCATAGCGTTCTTGCAGCTTCCCGACCATCTTCTCACGTTCACCGTCGATCTGCGCCATATCGTCGTCGGTGATTTCGCCCCATTTCTTCTGAATGCTGCCCTTTAGCTGGCGCCACTGGCCTTTTAAGATGTCTTCGTTCATGGTGTCTCCTTTGCGGCTTCGCCGCTTGGTTCATGACAGGTTAGATAAATGAGTCGCTACACATCTGGCAGAAACTGTCTGGCAAAGGGGCTAACGGACTGTTTCTACATGCTGAGCATCGACTTGTGCAAAGAGTTCTTGTGCGTGTGCAGCTTCATCGTCATCGACCTTAAGAGCGACAAATGTGGCGCCGCCAGCAACGCGGCGCGCAAAGAACTCTCTTGCGTCGTGCGATAAATCGAAGTCGTCCAGGCGCTCTTTGAGGTTGGCGATAAGAAACTGACTTGTATCCTCAACAGCATCTGTGACGGGAAAGACGCCTACATCATCGTCCGCCGCATCTGAATCAAACACCACGCCTGCTATGGGGGAGGAGCCACTACCAACCCCGTAGGCAGGAGCAGCAACGATGCGATCTTTCCCTGTGGCTTCACTGGTGACTAAGCTGTACTGGTCACCCCAATGATTGGCAAGAAAAAGCTTTGTCAGTTCTTCCACCTTGCGATCTTCCACAATGGCTGCAATTGTCGCCATAATGACCTCCTTGCTTATATCAACATCCTGTTCAGCTCAAATTCAGCTTACTGTCGGATGATTATTGGATTGGACGGTTACTGGATGGGATGATTACCGGATTGGTAGTCAAAATCAGAAGCAGATGATGCTTGTGACGATGCGCCCACCCGCTGCCTGCTCATCACACGCTTGCTGCTCATCACACGCTTGCTGCTCAGCATCCACCTGGCAAGCAGGAGGAGCAGAGCAATGCTGCTGAAGACAAGCACAAGTTGCCGACCGCGCTTTCGCGCTCGTCGCTTGCGCAGCAGAGGCGTCTTGTCGACGATCAGATTGACGACATCATCGCTGTAATCGTCGAAGCTACGCCGTGCTGTAGCGACCTGTTTGCGCCCAACGGTTTTCACCTGGTCGACTGTGCTCGAAAGTGCGTCCACCACCGTATCAGCTACTGAGGATTTACTTTGCATCGTATATCTTCTCCTTCTTTAGCTCTTCAGGCGCCGAGTATTTTCTTCGGACATTCATTGTTCGGAACTAGCGCAAGAACGAACGCAGCATCCAACTCATTTCCTGGTGCTTCTGCAGATGTGCGGTCAAGAGATCCGCCGCGCCTTCATCTTCATAAACGTTGCTGCACTGATCAATGCCCTCGCGCAGCTTGCGCACAATGGTTTCATGGTCGGCGATCAACTCGTTCAACACCTCAATCTGAAGCGAACCGTTGCCTTCTTTTTCTTCCAAATTTGTGTTGGCAAGGAACTCGCTCATGCTGCCGATTGCACTGGCGCCGTAGCTGCGAATGCGTTCCGCAATTTCATCGCCAGCCTCTTTAAGCATGTTGTATTGATCGTCCAGAAGTTTGTGCACGCTGTAGAAATTTGGGCCGACAATGTTCCAGTGAACGTTTAATGTCTTCACATAGATAACCTGTGTGTCGGCAAGGGCGCGCGTAAGCAAGGCCACCACGCCTTCTACGGCGTCTTCTTCCAAGCCGATCTTCATGGACTCGCGCTTCTGCATCTTCACAGCGTCGCGGCTGCCATTGTTTTTGCTTGCACTTGATGCGCTCATGAGATCCTCCTAAGTAGTATCCATCGCGTTTTATTTTGTTGGGGGACATGAGAAGAAATTTGTTTCCTTCTTGTACATCTATCAGTATAAAGGAAACCCGCGTGGCAACAACGGTTGGAGCGCCAGCTTTATCCTGGCGGTAGAGCAGGGATTTTCCTGGCGTCGACGACAGGTGGCCTTGTTCAGCGTGCTGGGCGGTAAAGCCTGGGGATGTCAGAAGGGCAGGGGCAAAAGAGGCGTTTCAGGGAAAGCGGCGTTGGAAAAAGGGGCGTCTGCTCGCTATTGTTCTGACTCCTCCGCGAGGCCACCCCAATGTTTATGCGCCCAGGCAATGGTCTCGGCGCGCGTGGAAACGTTCAGCTTTTGATAGATATTGGTGAGATGGTAGCGCACAGTGCGCTCCGTGATAAAAAGCTCGGCCGCGATCTGGTCATTAGACCAACCCTTCGCCAGGACGCGCAGCACCTCTGCTTCCCGCTCCGTCAATTCAATGAGTTCGGGCGCGGGGCGCCGGGTCAGCGCGGCCAGACGGGCTGCCGCACGCCGGCTTACCCAGCCTTCCTGCCCGTTGGCCACGCCGCGCACCGCTTCAACAATCGAATCCAGCGCCTCGTCTTTGGTCAGGTAGCCATAAGCGCCCGCTGCCAGCAAATTACGGATATATTCTGGGTCGTCGTATGCACTCAACCCCAGCACGCGCGCGGGGTTGTTTTCACTCTGCAAGGTGCGCATTACTTCCACGCCGGTCATGTCGGGCATTTCCATATCGAGCAAGACCACATCGGGCTGAAGACGCGCGACAAGAAGAAGCCCTTCTTTGCCTTGCTCGGCCTCGCCGACAATCTCAATTTCAGACGCCTGTTCGAGCAGCAGGCGGATGCCGGAGCGCACAATTGGATGGTCATCGATCAGGATTACACGAATTGAATTACTCATCAGCTTCTTCCCACCTGCGCGTTGGATCGCTTTGGAGCGGTTGCATAAGAAAATGGCGTGGGGCAATGGCGATTACAGTGGCGCCCCGTCCAGGCTCAGAGTGGACAAGCAGCCGGCCGCCGATCGATTCGGCGCGCTCAGCCGCGCCTAGCAGCCCGTAATGGCCGCGACGGGCGATGGTCATCCAACTGCTCGGCACGGTAAACCCACGGCCGTCGTCTTTGATCTGGAGAACAATCTGTTGAGGGCCGATCTGGAGTTGAATCGTGACGCGCCGGGCCTGTGCGTGCTTGGCTATATTTGTCATGGCATTCTGGAAAATGCGGTAGAGCGCAAGCCGGGTGCTTTCGCTGAGTTGTTGATTGTCCTCGTCCAAATCCATCTCAATTTCGAGCGTGTCGTGCAGGCTGCGAAACTGCTGTACATAGGAATAGATGGCCTGCTCCAGACCGAACGGGGAAAGCGCGGGAGGACGCAACTCTCCGCACAGATTGCGCAGAATATCGGCGGCATGTTGGAGCTGCTGCAAGATCTGATCGATGCGCGGCGCCATTTCGCTTGGGATTTCATTGGCCACTGCCCCAATGTGGAGACGGAGGCCGAGCACTTCCTGCAACGGCCCATCGTGTATCTCGCGCGCCAGGGAGAGTCGCTCTTGCTCTCGGCTGTCCGCCAGACGGCGCTGTAGCTCTGCCAGTTCCAACTCGCTGCGTTTCCGATAAATGGCGTAGCGGATCGCGCGTTCGAGCATCTCTGCGTCGATTCTTTCCTTGACCAGATAGTCAACGGCGCCGCTCTCCATGACCGCAAGATCGACGCGCCGATCGTCTTGTCCGGTCAACACGATGACTGGCCCTTTGCAGCCCTTTTCGGCAGCCGCGCGCAGCAGATCGAGCCCGGTTTCGTTTCCCAGGCGATAGTCGAGCAAGTAGACGGCATGGCGATTTTCAGACATCAGCGCCAGGCCATCGTCATAGTTGTCGGCCCACTCCAACGAGGCTTCCGCCCAACGAAATTCATGCAAATAGTCCTGGATGATTACATAATCATCCTCATCGTCCTCGATCAACGCAATAGAAATTTTTTGCAGCGCAGCGTCTTGCACCATCGATCTAATCCTTAGCCACTTGATCCTTAGGCGCTTGAGTTACTGGATTGACGGGCAATGTCACCATTTCAAACCAGTAAATGCCAATTGTTTTCATCACTTCCACCAAACCGTCAAATGTAATGGGTTTGACGATAAACGAGTTGACGCCGAGATCGTAGGTGCGGAGGATATCTTCTTCGGCATCCGATGTCGTCAGAACCACAATGGGAATGCGCCGCAACTCAGGATTGCTCTTGATCTCCTGAAGCGCTTCCCGCCCATCTTTGCGGGGCATATTGAGATCGAGCAGGATCAACCCAGGCCGGGGTGCATCCTGCTCGGCGTAGACGCCGCGCCGATTGAGAAAATCGAGTAGTTCTTCGCCATCTTCTACAAAATAGAGCGGATTTGCCAGCCGGCTCTCCATCAGGGCATCCTTTGCCAGAACACGGTCGTCTGCATCGTCGTCTGCAATCAAAAGCGCAATAGGTTTCGACCGAACGCTGCTCATATCTGTTTGTCCTTAGCGTAATCGCGGCTAGAAACTAAGTGCATCTGTGGGTGGGTCACGCGGCGTCGCCTGTGAAAATGTCAGAATAAATCTAGATCCTTTGCCGGGCGTGCTTTCCGCCACAATCGAGCCGCCGTGGCGCTCCATGATCTTGCGACAGATGGCAAGCCCCATCCCGGTCCCTTCATATTTCTTGTGGCTGTGCAAACGCTGGAAAGGTTGGAAAATCTTATCAACGTAGCGAGTTTCAAAGCCGATGCCGTTGTCTTCCACTACAATGATGGCCGTGATCCCTTGTATGCGCTCATCCGAGGCGGCCGGATCGAGGGGATAGATGCGTATAGAGGGCGCCTTCTCAGGCCGGTGGAACTTCAGCGCATTGCTGATAAGGTTCTGGAACAACTGTTGCATCTGAGCGTGATCGGCCTTGACCGCGGGCAGGCGCGCAACGTCGATGCTTCCTCCCGTGCTTTCGATTTGCGCTTCCAGATCCCTTAGCACGCCTTGAATGGTCAAATTCAGATCGATTTCCGTGAGCGGTTGTCCACGGGTGCTGACCCGCGACAGCGTGAGCAGGTCGTTGATCAGCCGCTGCATGCGTTTGGCCGCGTCCTGCATCCGGTTAAAATAATCGAGCGACTTCTCGTCAAGCGTATCCCGGTTCATGTGCACCAGGCGATTGCTGAACGTGGAGATCTTGCGCAGCGGCTCCTGGAGATCGTGCGAAGCAATATAGGCAAAGTCTTGCAGGTCACGATTGCTGACTTCCAATTGCGCGGCATACTGGCGCAACTGAGACTCGAGAAGGAGGCGCTCGGTGATGTCTTGCCCTGTCCCCCACATACTGACTGCATTTCCACTGTCGTCCATGACAGGCGTGCCGATACATTCGATGCCGCGTTCCGAGCCGTCGGCCCTTACGATATAAAACCTCGTCCAGAGCAAAGCACGCTGCGCGATGGCTTCCCGCATATTTTTCTCAGTGTGACTCCGCTCATCGGGCCGGATCAACTGCATGAATTCATCAAACGAAATTTGCACCGCCTCCTTGCCATAGCCAAAGATCGGCGCCAACTCCGTGGAAATAAGGATGGTGCTTGTCGCTAGCTCCCAGTCCCAGTGGCCGATCTGCGACAGGTTGAGCGCCTGCGCCAACTTGATTTCATTGCGGCGGCGCGTTTCCTCCAGCAGCCGTTGTTCGGTGACATCCTGTCCGGTGCCCCACATGCGCACGGCCCGACGCTCGCCGTTCTCCCCCTCACTCATCTCCATATGGCCGCGCGCTTCAATGATGCGCACATCTCCCTGAGATGTCACAATGCGGTGCTGCGACTCATAGGAGCCGTCACCGCGCATGGCTTGCGCAATTCTATCCTGCACTCGCTGACGATCATCGGGGTGGATGTGGCGGATATAATTTTCATACGTAAGCTGCAGTTCGCCAGGCCTATAACCATAGATGCGGTACAACTCGTCAGACCAGGTAAGCGTCCCCGTTTCGATATCCCACACCCAACTGCCCACATGCGCGATGGCTTGGGCTTCGTTAAAATCATCCTGTCGCTTGCGCAACGCGTCCTCCATACGCTTGCGCTCACTGATGTTCTCAAAAATGGCGGCAAGGTGGTGCGCGTCCAGAGGAATGAGCCAGGTGCTGAAATATTCTTCAATGCCGTCGCCGACGTAAAAGAGATCGCCCAGATTGTATGGCTCTTGTGTATCGAGCACCTGTTTGTACAGCAGCGGATATTCTGTACCCATCATCGCCGGCACAACCTCATCGATGCGTCGGTTGAGTAAAAAGTCGCTGGATTGGCCTGTGGCTACTTCAGCGCCATGATTCACCAGAACAAACCGAAACGAGCCGAGGTCTGCGGGATCCTCCAATCGATAGACAAAGACGCCGCTTTGCATGTTCTCGACAATCTTCTGATAGAGCCGAATGGTCCACTCGGCCTTCTGCCGCTCTGCGATCTCGGTCGCCAACTGTACATTATGAGCCTTAATCTCGTCGCGGTTGTGGCGTAACTGATCGATGATGTCGTTCACGCCGTAGGCCACACCCACCAGCACAACGACGTAGCTGACGATGCGACCTAGATGCGCCCAGGTGAACGCAGGGTCGTAGAGCGTTTTCGACCACGGCATCCAGAAAAGCTGGATAGCCAGGTTGACAACGATGCTTGCCAGCACCCATTGAAAGAGCGGATCCTGCACCTGATGACGTTTGGCATAATACAAGACAAACGCCAAAGCAAGTGGAATGGCAACCAAGAATTCTTGAGGACGCGGAACCGGCCACGCAAAAAAGATCGCCTGCGGCAGGGGGATAAAGAGGATAATGAAGAGGGAGATGAAAGCCAGCATACCGACCAACAGCAGCAACTGAGGCATCCTGACTCTACCGATGTCGTTGCGTGCTCGCTCTTTGGAAAGTGTGGCGGCATTGAGCAGAAAAAAGCCAGCGAGGACCAGTCGGGTGATGAGCCAACTCCACGGCGCGACCGCGCTCAGCGGGGAAGGCAGGTGCGGGGCCAAAGTCGCTGAAGTCAACGCCATGTGCAGTGTGTCCAGCAGCGCCACGCCGACAAAGCCGATCGCGACAAAAAGGAACTGCGCATCGCGCCGGCTGTGACGATGATAGATCAGCGCAAACAAGGCGACAATGCTGGCCAGCAGCGCGGCCAGAGCGTCAAGCAGCGTATGAAAGCTGGGCGAAATGCGCCAGGACATCTGAAAGAGAGTAGGCGAAAGAATAGCCAGCAAAAAAAACAAAAACAGAAATCGCTTGCCCTGTCCCCGGCTAAATTGCCCCTTGGCTGTTATAGGATTTAACTGTGCTTGAACACGCATAGGTTTTCACCTTCTTGAAGAGGCATTTCCCCTCCCTTCTTCTAAGTGGCTGATTCTATCACGCGTCTGGATGACCAGGAAAGCCAATTGCGGTATCATTTGCACCCCACATGGGTCCCTAGAAAAGGTTGCCCACCATTCGTCGCACAGTCGCTAAGGAGAAGTACACTGATGACCCAATCTTTCCAGCCGCGCAATCCTTCTGCCATCCTGGCGCTGGGTACAGCTTTGCCCCCCTACAGCGCCAGCCAGGAAACCATCGCAACATGGATGGCCTCCTCTTATGTAGACCAACCTGCGGTAGGACGTCTGATTCGTACGCTTTATGCTTATTCAGGCATCGAACGGCGTTACGGCTGCACCACCGAGTATCTACAGCCGCCGGAAGTATCGCGGTTCGCACCAGGCCGCGCCCTGCACGAATCGCCCACCACGGCAGAGCGACTTGCTATTTACGAGCGCGAGGCGCCGATCCTGGGCGCGGCCGCAGCACGCGCAGCACTGGCCCGCTATGCCACAGCCGCCGATGTGGATGGCGACGCGCTCCCGGCCTCCATCACCCACCTGATTGTGGTGAGCTGCACCGGCTTTTTCGCCCCAGGTCTCGATTTCATGATTGCGCGCGAGTTGGGTCTTGCCCCCACCATCAGCCGCACAGTGATTGGATTTATGGGCTGCTCGGCAGCTTTCAACGGCCTGCGCATGGCCGCACAAATTGTCGCCGGCGATCCCCATGCCCGCGTCTTGGTGGTGTCAGTCGAAATCTGCTCGCTGCATATCCAGCCCGGCGCGGCGCGCGATGATCTCGTTTCAGCCTCACTTTTTGCCGACGGCGCGGCCGCGGCCCTGGTCGGGACGCCCGCCGCGGCCGACCGCCACTACTTCCGGCTTGACGCTTTTCACACCGACATGAAACCCGATACGCGCGACGAGATGGTCTGGCGGATCGGCGACCACGGTTTTACTTTACACCTCTCCCCGCGCATCCCCGACCATCTGGCCACAGTGGCGCCGGCCGCGGTGGCGCAAATGACCGGTGGACACGCGCCCGACTTCTGGGCCATCCACCCTGGCGGCCGCGCGATCGTCGACAGTTTGCAGCAGATTTTTGCCCTGGAGGACAGCACAGTTGCGACAAGCCGGCGCGTTTTGAGCGAGTGCGGCAACATGTCCTCCGCCACGATCTTATTTGTGCTCGCCGAACAGATGAAGACGCTGGCGTGCAGTGGTCAGGCCGCCACCGGCGTCGCCATGGCCTTTGGCCCTGGATTGACCATCGAAATGGCGCAACTTTCCTACGCGCCTGGGGACGCGGGCGCGCCCAATAGGGCAGCATTTCACCACGATGTACGCCTTTCCATGGGCGCCGCAACATGATGCAACGCTTCGCTCCTGCACCCACCCATCAATACGATGTCGCGGTCATCGGCGCGGGGCCGGCTGGCGGCTGCGCGGCCGCGACCCTGGCCGCGGCCGGCTGGCGCGTGGCCCTCATCGAGCGGACAGCGTTGCCGCGCCATCGCGTCTGCGGCGAATTTCTCTCGCCCGAAGCCCAGGCGACCTTGCGCCACCTGGGCTTGCAGGACGAGTTGGCCGCCCTGAAGCCGCGCGCGCTGACCGCCGCGACCCTTACCTCACGCCGCGGCGCCACACTGGAGATGGCGCTGCCGGGCGTAGCCTGGGGGCTCAGCCGCTTTGCCTTGGATGCCGCCCTTGCCCAGGCCGCGGTTGCGCGCGGCGCCGAACTTCTGGCTGAAACCACGGTCACCCGCGTACACCACGACGATCAGGGCGCAACGCTGCTGTTGCGTCGCAGCGACGGCGAGCAGCACTTGCGCGCGCGCGCGGTGCTGATGGCTGGCGGCCGTCGGAGCACGCCAAAGCTGCCGCCGGCCGCGCCCACCCGGCCGCGCGAAGAACTCTTCGTCGGCCTGAAAAGTCACGTCACCGGCCTGACCATGCCCGACCGGGTGGAACTCTTTCTCTTTGCCGGCGGCTATGTGGGCGTCAATCCCGTGGAAACTGGCGCCGCCAATGTCTGCCTGCTGGTCAGTTACGCCCAATTTGCCCGCGCCGGACGCACACTCCCAGCTATGTTCGCAGCTATTGCCGCCCAGAATGCAGCCTTTGCCCACCGCATGCAGGAGGCGCATCTGCTGGCCGAAACATTCTGCACCGTCGCCGCAGTCGACACACACCGGCCGGCCGCGCCCTGGGTGGAGATGGCCTGCCTGGGCGATACAGCCACCATGATCCCGCCGCTGTGTGGCGATGGCATGGCCATGGCGCTGCGCTCCGCGGAGCTTTGCGCGCCCCTGGCGCACGATTATCTGCGCGGCGCGTGTTCGCTGTCAGCATGGCGCGACCGTTATTGCGAATGCTGGCAAGCCGAGTTTACGGGCCGGCTGCGCCTGGGCCGCGCCCTGCAGAGCCTCCTCAACCACCCACCGCTGGCCGATGCGCTGGTCGCGTCAGGTCGCTTCGTCCCGCGGCTGGCCGATTATGTTGTGCGCATGACGCGCGGGGACCAGCAAGCCGCACCTGCTCAGCCAGATGGAAACAGCACGCAGAGGGCGCGGATCAGATAAATAAGCGCGGGTCAAATCAGCGGAAATTTGCTCAATCAGCGTTATCCGCGTGCCACTTCTTGACGGGTTTCCATCGCCGCCAGAGCGTTCGCAGGATAGCCAATCAGATAGCTGATGCCTAACGGCGACAGCAGTGCGCGCGCGCGGCCCATCTCCCACTGATAGGCGGGGCCGTGCACTTCGTCGGTTGTCAACCGCGCGATCATGCCGCGCAGATCTGGCTCAGTGTAGGTGCGCCAGCAGGAGACAATGCCATCGAAGACCAGCACGGCTGGAATGGCAGGAATGATGTAGGTCCAGAAGAGGCGCGACCAGCGAAAAGGACGCAACAGCGGCGCGGACAACAAGGCGATCGGCGCCAGGATCAACATAAAGAGCTGCGCCGCACGTGTGCGCCGCGTCTGCTCGAAGATAGCGATGCCCTGGCCGGCATCGACCGCGTCCTGCAAAATTGCCTGAGCAGTGAGTGGATCAAAGTGGTGGAACGTCGTGAAAAGCGTGCGCAGCCCCGGCAACTCGGCAGGGACGTTGGTGGCATCGACCGCATGGTCGACGAAATCGATCTGCGCAGGCGCCTGTGCGCGAGCTGCCTGCAACGCCTGCCGATTGGGAAAGAGATCAGTGAGGATGATCGGCGCGGGCGCGCCCGTTGTGGTGTGCAGGCGCGTCCGCAAGGCCAGCCACGGCCCGCCGCCCCCCGACCCCAGATCGATGATGCGCGCCGCGCCGGTCATTGCCAGCGCGCGGCGTAAAGGTGGCAATGCGCCGTCAAACTGTCGCCCGATCAGTGCGATCAGCCGCAGACAGTCAGTGGCGCCGTCGCGCACCGCGGCCGGACACCAGGACTGCTCATGGATCTCAATCAGGTGTCGCCTGCGCATAGATGTTTTCGCCTCCACATAGACTTCACTGTCGCCAGTGCTTTACCTGGCACAGGCGCCGCCATTCCTTCTGCCATCATACGCATGTCCGGCCACCCAACCGACATCCGGCTCGTTCGCTGCATCGACGCACTGTATATGCGATCAGCGCGGTTGTGCAAACGATGCGCCGCTCCATTGCGGAGACGCGCGCCAGCCTTTCGGAAACCAATCGTGCCCGTGGGTGGGTTTGCTCACTTCCAGGCAGCGTGCTAGCATTCCCGCCATGACTTTTCGCTTTGAACGACACTGTATCGACGGCCAGGCGCGGCGCAGCACGTTTCACACGCCGCACGGCGCGATCGAGATGCCGGCCTTTGCCCCGGTCGGCACCCAGGCCAATGTCAAGACGCTGGAGCCGCGCGATCTGCACGACGCGGGCGCCGAGTTGATCCTCGCCAATACCTATCATCTTTACCTGCGCCCCGGCCACGCGCTGATCGAGCGTTTTGGCGGTCTGCACGAATTCATGGGGTGGAATGGGCCGATCCTCACTGATTCGGGCGGCTATCAGGTCTTCAGTCTGGCCGGCAGCCGCAAGCTGGGTGAAGACGGGGTGATCTTCCGCAGCCACATCGACGGTTCGCAGCACCACTTCACGCCCGAAAAGGTGATGGAGATCGAGCAGGCGTTAGGGCCGGATATCGCGATGGTGCTCGACGAATGCCCGCCGCCGCTTGACCGCTGCTACAACGAGGAGGCGCTCGGTCGCACCCATCGCTGGGCCGAGCGCTGCAAGGCCGCGCACCACCGCCCGGATCAGGCGCTCTTCGGCATCGTGCAGGGCGGTGTGTTCGAGGACTTGCGCGTCCAGAGCGCCGAATTTTTACAACAACTCGATTTTCCTGGGTATGCGATCGGCGGCCTGGCAGTGGGCGAAACCAAAGAGGAGATGTACGCCACACTTGACTTTACTTGCCCCGCCCTGCCCGCGGACAAGCCGCGCTATCTGATGGGCGTGGGCGCGCCCGAAGACATCATAGAGGCAGTGGCGCGCGGCGTCGATTTCTTCGACTGTGTGCTGCCGACGCGTATTGCACGCAACGGCCAGTTGTTGACGCCAGATGGCCGCATGAATATGCGCAATGCCCAGTATGCCGAGGATCATCGCCCCGTGCAGGCGGAGTGCACCTGCTACACCTGCCGCACCTTCAGCCGCGCCTATCTTCGCCATCTCTATAAGGCGGGCGAGATCAGCGCGCTGCGCCTCGGCACTATCCATAATGTGCACTTCATGCTCGATCTCATGCGCCAGATCCGAGCCGCGATCTCAGCAGGAGAGTTTGCGGCGTTTCGAGCACGCTTCCTCGCCCGCTACCGCATCACCGATCAGGCCACGCGCCACGCGCAGCGCGAACTGCGCGCGGCCGCGAAACAGCAAGCCACTCAATAGGCCGGCGCCTCATCCGCCTTACAGAGCAGT
>JACSRH010000198.1 GCA_014879855.1 Caldilineaceae bacterium
TTGGCGAACTCGAAATCCATGCGCCCTTGGCCCGGCTCCATATTGCCGCCCGTCACCTGCGCGCCGTAGTCGCGCCAGACCACGCCGCAGAGGATATGCATGGCGGTGTGCGTGCGCATCAGCAGGTAGCGCCGCGTCCAGTTGATCTCTCCATGCACCAGGTTGCCGGGCGCAATCACTGGCAGCCCACCTTCCGTCGCCAGCCGGTGCCAGATCACGAGACCCTCTTTTTTTACCTGAGTGACCGCGATCTGTTGGCCGGCAATCTCCACCCAGCCAGTATCGTGAGGTTGGCCGCCGCCGCCAGGATAGAAAGCCGTAGCATTGAAGGCCACCTGCTCCCCCTCGACGGCGGTCACGGTGGCGGCAAAGGTTTTGGCATAGACATCTTCGTAATACAGAAGGCGAGTCATGATCAACTCCAACAAAAAGCCCATCCCCCATACAGGGACGGGCTGAAGAGTCCGCGATACCACCCTGGTTCCTGACCGTTATGGGTCAAGCGCCTCGCTGCCAAGCCACAGAAAACGTCCTGTGAACTCGCCGTGGCGATATCGAGCCACGTCACCGGCGGCGCCTACTGGGTCATTCGTTCGGGCCGCTGCTCCGGAGGGATTTTCGCTGTCGAAGGGTTTGCCCGGCTCGCACCTTCCCGGACTCGCTGCACAACGTTTCGTCAGCTACTCGTCTCCATCAACACATTGATTTTAATTCGGGCAGTGTATCATCTCTCTGGGGCGCTGTCAAACATTTTTTGTACACTTCTCACTGTCTATCTGGGAATTTCAGTTACCAGAATGTCCCAGCTAAACCATCATTGTTAAATTTCAGATTCCAAATCGAGGCAACATATGGATCAACTTCGTGTGGGGATCGTCGGCTGTGGCGAGGTCGTGCAGATCATTCACCTGCCCAGCCTCTATCGTTTGGCGGACAAGTTCCGCGTGACCGCGGTGTGCGACGCCAGCCAGGAGGTGTTGGACGCAGTGGGCGCACAGTGGAACGTGTCAAAACGCTACTTGCACTATGAAGACCTGGTCACCGCCCCTGAGGTGGATATCGTGCTGGTGGCAAATCCGCACGTCTATCACGCATCGGTGACGCTGGCTGCGGTTGCGGCGGGCAAGCATGTGCTGGTGGAGAAGCCAGCTGCCATGAATCTGGCTGAGTGCGACGCGGTGCAGGCGGCGCAGGAACACGCCGGCGCCATCGTCCAGGTTGCTTACATGCGGCGCTATGCACCTGCGTTCGAGCAGGCATGTACAATCGTCGGCAAGATGCGGGTCGAAGGCGACGTTCGCCTCGCGCGCGTCCACGACGTGATCGGTCACAACGCCCAGTTCATCAAACCCACCGCGCGCGTCGTGCGCGGTCAGGATATTCCTCAGGCCATGCTGGCCGCGGGCAAGGAGTTGGAAGCCGAAGCCATTGCCCAGGCGATCGGCGCCGCCTCTAAAGAAGTCCAGAAAGCGTATATGATGATGCTGGGGCTTAGCTCGCATGACATTTCGGCCATGCGTGAGCTGCTGGGGATGCCGCAGCGCGTGCTTCACGCCACACAGCGCGGCGGGCTGTATCTGACGGCTACGTTTGACTATGGCGCCTTTGTCTGCCAGTTTGACACGGGCGTGGATCACTTGCCCCGTTTCGACGCCAATTTAGAAGTTTTTGGCGAAAGGAAATACGTGCGCGTGCAGTACGACACGCCCTACGTGCTCAACCTGCCGATTCGCCTGTATGTCAGTGAAGCGCACGGCGAGCATGGCGTGGTGGAGCAAATGGTGCACCCGAGCTGGGGTGATGCGTTTGTCAACGAATGGCTGGCGCTGCATACCAATATCACGGAGCAGCGTGCGCCCAAAACATCGATTGCCGATTATCGTCAGGATCTCGAGCTGTTCCAGGCGATGACAAAATTAATGGCCTGAAAAAAATAGGCGGAGCAGAAAGCGGGGAAATCTGTCGCGTAGAACGCGAAGGTCACCTTTCTTTCTTGTGGCCCGCCTGTAACAAGCCCGCCAATAGCGGATTCTGACGCATGGGGAGCGCGCGCATCCAGCGCGCCAGCAATAGCGCATGTCCGGCATTGTCGCCCTCGCTGTAAAGGGCAAACCACAACGCTTGCGTGCGGAGTGCGGTTGCCATGTGGTCGAGCAGTTGATTGCGCTGTGGCAAGGCGTCAAGCTCGCGCAGAATATACGCGATTAAGGCGTGGACGCGTTCCACGCCAGCGTCATCCTGCTGAGAATCGAGCATTGACCAAACGTTGGCGGCCCATCCCACCCAGCCGCGCAGGGAGGGATGGCGCACCAGCGCATCAGCGGCATTGGTCAATGCGGCCATATCCGGCTGATCCAGCCCAGTGGCGGGCGCCGTCGTGAAGAAGTGTGCATAGGCATCTGGCAAGTGTGGCGCGGCAAACTGCCAGCAGAGATCATTGTAGAGCAGGTATTCGCCAGGAAGATCCGCCGGTTCAGCTTGACGCCAGTGCGCGGCCAGCGCTTGCTGCACCAGCCAGCGCCCCACGTCGAGTGGCGCCTCGAGCATGATCATGCGGCGCTCCTGCCCTTCGCCGATCATAACCAGCTCGCCTACGCGCCGCGCCGGGGGAAGTTGGCTTGCCTCCATGTTTTCGACGCCAGAACATTCGATAATGCCATGATGCAGCGCCAATGTAAATCCCAAGAGCGCGCCGTCTACATCCGTGGGATGGGTGGGCGTTCTGACGAGCCAGAGCGTGAAGTAGCCGCCTGTGTCCGTCGCACTGATCAAGGCGCGCCATGCGTCCGCGGCAGGTGGCTGATAACGCCGCCCGGTGAACTGCAACTTGCGTACGGCGCGCTGCACTTGCTCGACCAGCGGCGGCGCCAATGTGAAGGAAAGCGTGTGGAGCGCGCGGAGCGCCTGAACATGCGTCGCGGCCAGCTCCACCAGGCGATCCACTGCGCTGCGGGCGACTTGCGCGCGCTGATCCTGTGCGATCAGACGGAGCAGTTCCATCTGATCGTCCGGGGCCAGCCGGCTCATCAACCCCAGCACCATAAAGGCGACATCGACGCCGTGATCCTGCATTTGTGTGACATATTCGAGGAAAACGTGACGGTGATGGCGCCCTTCCTCGACTGCCTCCAGCAGGCTCTGCATGGCAATATCGTCATTGCCAGAAAGATCGCTCGTCAGCGCATGAGGTACAACTTCTCCCAGGTAACGTTCGAGGAGCAAGAGCGCGCTCATCCGTGCGACCGGTGTATTTTGGCGGTTTGCAGCCAGCTCGCGCAACACGGGCGTGATCATCTCTGGCGGCAGCAACGTGCTCAGATGCCCCAGCCCGCCACGCAACTGGCTGTTCGCATCCCCCAGATGTCTTTGGATCGCAGCAACCAGCCGTTCGGGGGGAAAGCGGCTGGCTAATTCGCGCGTTGCCGCAATCAGTTCAGCCTCGGTGGCTGTCTGACCCAGCGCATCAATTGCCTCTTCGAGCTGGCGGCGTTCTTGGAAGCCAGAAATAATCTGCGGGTCATTCATTGTTAAGCCTCATACCTGTCGCCATCTGGAGTAGATGGACATGCAGGACATGCCCCCTACTTTTCTTCCCATTTGTGCTGCATTCGATGGTACAATGAAACAAAACAATTCCACCAATCAACGGAAAGGACAAAATATCATGGCAAAATCCAAATCTTCCAGCAACAAGGAATCGAAAATGCCCACATTACGTTTACCGCTGGCGCTGCAGTTGTACACACTGCGCAGCCTGCCAATGGATGCTGACGAGTTACTTGGCGCCGTGGCCGCGGCCGGGTACAGTGGCGTGGAGCTGGCCGGCAATCTGGGACAGAGCGCCGAAGGGTTGCGCGGTCTGCTCGACAAGCACGGACTTCAAGCCGTCTCCGCACATGTGCAGATTCAGGCCATGGAAAGCGACCTGCCCGCGGTGATAAGCTTCCAGAAAACCATCGGCAACGATACCTTGGTGGTGCCGTGGCTGCCGGAGTCAGATCGCTCACCGACGGCGGCCGGCTGGACCGCCTTGGGCCAACGTCTTGATCGGCTGGGCCGGCGCTTGCGCATGGCGAACATGCGTCTGCTCTATCACAATCATGACTTCGAAATGGTCGTGATCGACGGTAAACCCGCGATCAGTTGGCTGTTGGAAGCTGCCAAACCGGAGAATGTCGGCTTCGAGCCGGATCTGGCGTGGATTGTGTTTGGCGGACAGGATGCCGTGGGAATGCTCCAGCAATACAGCGGCCGCGTGCCGCGCGTGCATGCGAAAGATCTGGGAGACAACGCAGCCGAACGCGGGCTTGCCGACGTAGGAAGCGGTCGCCTGGACTGGGATGCCATCCTGCCGGCGGCCGAAGCGGCGCAGGCGGAATGGTTGATCGTGGAACATGACTTCCCCACCGACCCGCTGGCCAGCATCCAGCGCAGCCAAGCATTTCTGGCAGAAAAACTCAAGGCGTAACCCCGCAAGCGTAACCAGCCAACCGGGCGCGCAGACATCTACGCCCCCGGTTGGGTTTCCCCTGTGAAAAGGAGCAGCATGGCGCACACCGCGATGTTTACCGGACTTGTCTTCGACCAAGAAGGCCACGTGGCTGAAGTCACCTGGGTAGGCGAAGACGCCTGTTACGTGGTTTATGAAGATGACTTCAAACGGCATATCAACGCAGAAATGGTTGACCGCCAGGTGTTGCGCTTCATGCGCCAACAGGTGGAAGGAAGCCGTGACCTGGCAGTCGGCGCGATGTTGGAAATGATGGGGCGCGACGATCTCTTCACAAAGGCTGCGGTCGAATCCACGATCGACCGCATGGAGGATGCCGTCGGCCAGCCGATCCCGGAAGATGCGCGCCAATGGCTGGGCATGTTGGGCTTCAAAATTGTCATCGACGACCAGGGCGTCGTCGTCGACATCCAAATGCCGGCAGGCGGCATCGATGAGGGAGATGGCGATTGAAGGGCTGTGCGATCAGGTTCAGCGTGTGACGCTTCAAAGCGTTACTTTCAAAGGGGTTGGTCAAGCGCGAGCAGCGCCAGCGCGACGTTGGCCGCCCAGGGGAGCACCTTGAACTCGCCGGCCAGGAGCGCAGCTTCCACCTCGCTGCGGTTGAGCAACAGCAACGCCTGCTCCTCAAGGTCGTCGGCATCGATCGGCTGTTGCCAGCGTGCGCCGGTCGCCAGAAAAAAATACGCGGCGCCGACGCCGCGATTGCCATCGACGACATAGCTGCCGAGTGCGCGCCACGTCTCCGCATGGTAGCCGGTTTCCTCCAGCAGCTCGCGCTGGGCCGCGGCCAGCGGATCTTCGCCAGCTTCGATATAGCCGCCCGTCACGCTCAGGCTCAGCCCCGCCACCGCATATTTTGGCTGGCGAAAACAAAGAAAACGTTCCTCCGCGGTGACAGCGACCACGTTGATAAAATCTGGTGTAATGACCCAGCCCCAATCTTCGACAATGCGCCCGTCAGGAAAGGCGACTGTGTGGCTCTCCACCACCAGGAAGCGGCCATCCCCAACGGTCAACAGGGGACGGCGGCTGAGGGTGCGCAGCGTCTCCATTATTGCATCAACATCTGTTCGAGCGTATCGGCGACCTGCGCATAGGTCGGTGATTCGCCGCGGTTGAGACGGATCTGGCTGGCCACGCGGCGCACCAGGCCGGGATTGACTTCGGCCAGCGCGTTGCTCATCGCATACCACAGGCCACACAGATCGGGCGTTTCATGGGTGGCCGCGCGCACGGCAATTTCGGCCGGCGTTGTGGCGCTGAGCGACGGGTTGCCCGCGTTGAGCCCCAGTTCGCGCCAGGCATTGACCCAGTAGTAGGAGAGCATGGGATTGATCAACCCGCGCATCCGGCTCCACAGCGGGTCGTCCTCTTGCACCAGAAAAAAGAAGGCGAGATAGTAGGGGCGCGAATGAGCGTAATCGCGGTGGATCTGCGAAAGCTCACCGGCGCGCACCGAAGCATACGAGGCCATGTACCAGCGTAGATCCTCAAGCACAGCGCCCGGCTCGCCGGCTTCGACGGCATCCCATTGCAGACGGCATGCCATCAAGTAGCTGCGCGCCGACGCGGCAAAATCCTGCGAACGTTGCAGCATGGCAGTTTTGGACAGCGAGCGCGCCTTCTCGAAGCCGCGGGGCATGCTATCGGGAAGCTGAACATTTTCGATGTCATAGATGATCGGCTGCAAGGCGGGTTCGTCGGCAAAGGGAATGGAGCTATGACCGGGCAGCATGTAGCGCCCTTCGATTTGGATGACAAGGCCACGCTGCTCCAGATCTTCCAGCAAGCTGTCGATATAGTCGGTATGCTCGCCGTCGTTGAGGAGAATGAGCGCCAGTTCGGTCTTGTCGATCTCAAGGCCGGCATTGACCACGGCATAAACAAAGCCGGATTCGGCGCGCTGCACAAAAGCGGCTTCGCTGTCGATCTCAGCGTCCAGCCACACCGGCACATGCACGGAGGCCACTTGCTCGTGATAATCGAAGGCGCGTTGGCGAAAGCCCATCTGCCAGATCTGACGCAGCGTTGTCTTGCTGCGGATCAACCCCTGCGTTTCATACCGCTCACACAACTCGTCCAGCAATTCGTCCGTGGTGCGTTCGCCGGAGCGTTCGCTCAGTTCGCGATAAATATCGCGCAGCACATCGCGCCGCGTGGCAAAATCGACCGAAGTCATCTTGAGGCGTGTGAAGATTTGATTGTACTGTTGGCGCAGCGAAAGCTTGACCGGCGCCGCCTCTGCCGCCGCCATCCCTGAAATGCCGCCGCCGGCGGTGAGCTGTTGGCTATTGCCAAGACCGCCCGCGCGCCAGGGGCGATCCTCCCATTCCGGCGTTGGGTCGAATTCACTCGGCGCCACATAGAGCTGATGATCCTTGATGAACAGCGTCAGGATGTCGGTGTTCTGCTCCAGCCACGTCTTGAACTGAGTATGCCCAATCGATGCTTCGCTAAATGTACTGTCGAGCAGCAGCATTGTCTGCTTGAGTTTGGCGGCCAGCACGGGCAATTCGTTGCGTTGGGCATGGACGCGCAGCGCCTTGAGCAACAATTGCCGCGCCGATTCAAGATCCGAGGCGGATGGCTCGATCAGCCGATCTTCATTGACAAGCTCGCCCAACGCCACTTCCAGGTAGACAAATTCATCACAGGCGCGCACAAGGAGCGGGTGCGTCACCTCACGCGGGCCGATGCCGAGCGTGTACTTGCCATACTCCCGCAGCTTTGTCACCAAAGGGCCAAAATCACTGTCGCCTGAAATGATAATGAAGGTGTCGATCTGCGTGCGTTGAATTGCTACTTCGAGGGCGTCGAGCGCCATCCGAATATCGGCGCGATTCTTGCCGGCGCGGATGCTGAAGATCTGGATCAGGTCGACGGCATGGTTCATCAAATCTTCACGATAGCGGGAAAATCGGCTCCAGTCGCCATAGGCCCGCAAGATGGCAATCGCGCCGCGGTTTTCGAGGTATTCCATCAAGGGCGTGAGTTCAAAATCGAGAAACTCCTGTTCGGCCCAAAGCGCGATATTTTCAAAATCCATAAAAACTGCCAGTTGGTTACTCATTAGAGTCTCCTCCGCATTGACAACCGGGTGAATAAGATAACAAAATCGGGGCGAGGAACCCTGTGTTACACAGGCATTTTAGAAGTATTCTACCACACCCCACGCCGAACCCGTCGAGTCGCGCCCCTCCGCGCAATCGCCCACACCAGCCTCCTCCTTATGCCTCACGCATTTACACTTTCTTCATATTCATACAAATCGCTAATGAAAACACAATGACATGCTGACATGGATTGGGTACACTGTAGCCATCAATTAAATAGAGCGGGCAGCAGTGAAAGAGCTTGTTCTAAAGAGCAGATTAACCCGAAACTACTGGGAGGCATAAAGCATTATGGGTAAAATTATTGGAATTGACCTGGGAACGACCAACAGCGTGGTTGCTGTGATGGAAGGCGGCAACCCCACCGTGATCGCCAACGCGGAAGGCAATCGTACAACGCCCTCTGTGGTGGCTTTTAACAAGAACGGCGAGCGCCTCGTCGGCATCACGGCCAAGCGCCAGGCAGTCGTCAACCCGGAAAATACAGTCTATTCGGTCAAGCGCTTGATGGGACGCCGCTCTGACGATGCCGAGACGCAGAAGGCGCGCAAGATGGTTTCCTATTCCATTGTGGATGGGCCAAACGGCGACGCGCGCGTCAGCATCCCGATCAAGAGCAAAGTCTATACGCCACAGGAAATCAGCGCGATGGTGTTGGGCAAGCTCAAGCGCGATGCCGAAAATTATCTGGGCGAGGAAGTCAAGCAGGCAGTGATCACAGTGCCCGCTTACTTCAATGACAGCCAACGTCAAGCCACCAAGGATGCCGGGCAGATTGCCGGTCTGGAAGTGCTGCGCATTATCAACGAGCCGACGGCCGCGGCTGTGGCGTATGGTCTGGACAAGAAGAACGATGAGACCATTCTGGTCTTCGACCTGGGCGGCGGCACGTTTGACGTGTCGGTGCTCGAAGTGGGCGACGGCGTGATCGAAGTCAAGTCCACCAACGGCGACACCCTGTTGGGTGGCGACGACTGGGACGAGCGCATCGTGCACTGGCTGAACGACGAGTTCCGCAAGGAGCAAGGCGTCGATCTCAGCGGCGATCGCCAGGCGCTGCAACGTCTGCGCGAGGCCGCGGAGAAGGCCAAGATCGAGCTTTCGACCGTCACACAGACCGAAATTAACCTGCCCTTTATCACTGCGGACAGCACAGGCCCGAAACATCTGGTCGTGACGCTCAGCCGCAGCAAGTTTGAACAGTTGACGGCCGACCTGTTGGAGCGCTGCAAGCAGCCTTTCTTCAATGCGTTGAAGGATGCAGGTCTGAACGCTAAGAGTCTGGACGAAGTCGTGCTGGTCGGTGGTTCGACCCGCATGCCGATGGTGCAGGAATTGGTGCGCCAGTTGACTGGTAAGGAGCCGCACAAGGGCGTCAACCCGGATGAGGTGGTGGCGATCGGTGCGGCAGTGCAAGCCGGCGTGTTGGGCGGTGAGGTCAGCGACCTGCTGCTGCTCGACGTGACGCCGCTGAGCCTTGGGCTGGAAACGCTGGGCAGCGTGATGACAGTGCTCATCCCGCGCAACACGACGATTCCAACCAAAAAGACGGAGATTTTCAGCACCGCGGCTGACAGCCAGACCGCAGTCGACATTCACATTTTGCAGGGTGAGCGGCCGATGGCAAGCGGCAACAAAACCCTGGGCAACTTCCGCCTGGATGGACTGCCGCCGGCGCCGCGTGGCGTGCCGCAGATCGAAGTCACCTTTGACATCGACGCCAATGGCATTCTGCACGTGATGGCGAAGGACAAGGCAACGGGCAAGGAGCAAAGCGTCAAGATCACGGCCTCGACCAATCTGGCGAACGATGAGGTCGAACGCCTGGTGCGCGAGGCCAAGCAGCACGAGGACGAGGACAAGCGCCAGAAGGAACTGGCCGAGGCGCGCAACGCCGCCGACAACCTGGTCTACGTGACGGAGAAATCGTTGCGCGACCTGGGCGACAAGGTGCCCACCAATGACCGGGCAACAGTCGAAAACCTGGCGGAAGAGTTGAAGCAGGCGAAAGACAGCGGCGATCTCGCCCGCATCCGCAGCCTGACCGAACGCCTCCAACAGGCCACCAACGCGCTCGCTCAGCAGATGTACGCCCAACCGGGCGCTGACGGCGCCAACGGCGCTGGCCCAGCTGATGGACAGCCGGGCGGACAACCGGGCGGGCCAGCCACCGGCAGCAGCGACGACGATGTGGTCGAAGGCGAATATCGCACCGTCTAAACGCTGGCAGCCAACAGGTTCCTACAACACGGAACACCGTAAGTCGAATCTGGAAAAAAACGGGCGGGGTCAAGACCTCGCCCGTTTTCTTGGAAGCCAGCCCGCCGAAGGGAAAAATAGAGAATGACCTATTCATACGATCCGTTTGGGGCGTCGCGGCCACGGGGCAGACAGTCGGGCAACGTAGTGATCACGCCTGCTGAATTTCAAAAGATGCAGCAGATCGTCCAGGAGCTGGGCGCACGTTTGGAGCAGGAGCTTGCAAAAAACAAAGAACTGCAAGCTGGACTCGATCGACAGACGAAAGAACTGCACCATACGCGCCAGGAAGTGGAAATTAAGGATGAGGCGCTGCGCAGGCAGAGCGAGCATCAAAAGCAACTGGAGACCGAAATTGTCTTCGTGCGCGCGGCGCTGGCCGAAGCACAAGAAAGACTTGCCGCCGATCCCGAGGAAGCGACGTGGCAGGAGCGTTACGCACGCTTGCAGGCAGAGATGGACAACCTGCGCAAACGCTGGGAACAGCGGTCGATCGACGAAACCGCGGAGAACCGGCGGCGCGTGCTGGCCGATATGCTGCCGCTTGCCGATCACCTTGACCTGGCGTTGCAACATCAACCCCAGTCAGATAATGTGCAGGTGCGCAACTTTGTCGGCAACATCGACGCCACCCGTCGCGCTTTCCTGGAAACATTGCGACGCTACGGGGTTGAGCGCATCGAGCCGACCCATCAACTTTTCGACCCGACGCGCCACGAAGCGATCGGTCAGACGCCATCAGTGGATGTGCCTGCTGACCACGTTGCGCTGGTGACGCAGGCAGGCTATGCGGAGGGCGATCGCATCCTGCGCCCGGCGCGCGTGATCGTCAGCAGCGGACCGGCCACCGCATAATTTGCCTGGAGTACATGGATCTGAAATGGAGTAGTCAATGGATGTCAAAGATTACTATACAACACTCGGCGTCGCGCGCGGCGCTGATGAAAAAGAAATCAAGAAGGCGTATCGCAAGCTGGCGCAAAAATACCACCCCGACAAAAATCCGGGGGACAAAACGGCCGAGCAACGCTTCAAGGAGATCAACGAGGCGTACACCGTGCTCTCCGACCCAGACAAACGCGCCAAGTATGACCGCTTTGGCGCGCAGTGGGAGCAATATTCGCGCGCCGGCGGGCGCCCCGAAGACTTCGATTGGGGACGGTGGGGCGGCGGCGGCGGCGCTGCACCCAACCAGGGCGGCGGCTACACGCGCACCCTGACGCCGGAGGAGTTTGAGCAGCTCTTTGGCGGCGGTGGGGGCATGGGCGGTTTTTCGAGCTTCTTCGACACCCTGTTTGGTGGACGCCCAGGCGCGCGCGCCAGCAGCCCTGGTGGCATGGGGGGGATGCGCGAGATGAACATGCCGTCGCCGCCGCTTGAGGCGTCAGTAAAGGTGACGCTGGACGAAGCATTTCACGGCGCCGCGCGCATGTTGGAGCGCAGCGACGGCACACGGTTGGAAGTCAATATTCCGCGCGGGGTGCAAACTGGCTCAAAGGTGCGGATGCGCGGGGCGTCTGGCCAGGGCGACATCGTTCTCACCGTCGAAGTGCTGCCTGACGCGCGCTATGTGCGGGAGGGCGACCATCTGCGCGTCAACGTGCCGGTCGATCTCTACACCGCGGTGCTGGGCGGAGAGGTCGAAGTGCCCGCGCCGGATAAAACCGTTGCATTGCGCATTCCAGCCGGCACGCAGAACGGCAAAGTTTTCCGCCTGCGCGGGCTGGGCATGCCCCATCTCAAAAAGCCGGAACAGCGCGGCGATCTGCTGGCGGTGGTGGATGTGCAGACGCCCACGCATTTGAGTGAGCACGAGAAGAAGCTCTTTGAGGAATTGCGCCAATTGCGTAATGCGTGACGCATTACGCAATTGCGCTATCTGCAATCATCAGCGCATCGTTGACAATTGCCATGACTGCGCGCAATTGCTCTTCCGTCACGCAGAGCGGCGGGTTGGTGTGCAGCAGGTTGCGCCAGACATAGGTGTAGACGCCATGCTCGCGCAGATACGCGGCGAGTTTTGGCATTACCTCGCCGCCGCCGGTGTAGGGCGCCAGCGGCTCTTTACTCTCCCGGTTTTTAACCAGCTCGATACAGCCGAGCAGCCCGATCGAACGCACGTCCCCGATCGCGGGATGTTCGGCCTTGAGTTCGTCGAGCAGATCGGCCAGCACGCGGCCCATAGCCGCGGCATTGCCAACCAGGTCATCTTCCTGGATGACGCGCAGAGTCGCCAACGCAGCGGCCAGGCAGATCGGATGCGCGCTGTAGGTGAGGCCGCCGTAGAAAACATGCGTGCGGAAGTGGTCGAAGACGCGCGCGTTCACCGCCACCGTGCTCAGCGGCAGATAGGCTGAAGTCAGCCCCTTCGCCATTGTGATCATGTCGGGAACCACGCCCCAGTGATCGACGCCAAACCAGGCGCCGGTGCGTCCAAAGCCAGTCATCACTTCGTCGCAGATGAGCAGGATGCCATAGCGGTCGCACAAAGCGCGCACACCCTGCAGATAGCCGTCGGGCGGCACGATGACGCCGTTGGTTCCCGTCACCGTCTCCATCAGGATCGCGGCCACCGTGTGCGGCCCCTCAAACATCAGCGTTTCCTCAATCTGAGCCAGACAGCGCGCTGTAAATTCGCCGTCGCTGTCGCCCTCGCGGTAGAGCAGGCTGCGATATTTGTACGGATCGTAGTAGCGCACCACGCCCGCCATGCCCGGCTCGCTCGCCCATCGTCGTTGGTCGCCGGTCAAACTCATGGCGCCGTAGGTTGCGCCATGATAGGAGCGATAGCGCGCCAGAATCTTGTGCCGCCCCGTGACCGCGCGCGCCATTTTGACCGCGTTTTCGTTGGCGTCCGCGCCGCCCGTGCCGTAGAAAAAATGCTCCAACCCTGGCGGCGTCACCGTTGCCAGCGCTTCGCCCAATTCCACCCGCACGCGCGTCACCATGCCCGGCCCGGCGTAGGCAAGCTCCTCAGCCTGCGCCTTGATGGCATCGATCACGCGACGCTCGCCGTGGCCGATGTTCATGCACATCGATTGCGAGTTGAGATCAAAGTAACGCTTGCCATCAGCATCCCAGAAGTAGCAGCCTTCCCCACGCACCATGGCGATGGGATTGATTGCATCCTGGGCGGACCAAGAGAAGAAGTTGTGCGCCTTGGCGCGGGCGATCCAAGCGGCGCCGGCGGAGATTCCCTGCTCTGCGAACATACAAAACCTCGGTAATGGAAATGATAGAAGCAGTGTCCGCATGACGCTGCTTCTTCTATTGTACTCGTCCTTGTGTCTGCTCGCGATCTCGCGCGGTTTGTGAGAGAGTTATCCTGGGTCTGCAGCATAGCATCCACTGAAGTTACCCGCTTTAGAATGGCTGATTACTGACGCTGGGGCTGCAATTATGCTTTTCTATGCTTTTCAACCATTGGCGTCTATGAGCATTGGCGTCTATGAGGAATCCTATTCGTTTGGGCGCCTGCCCATAAGTTTGAACACAAGACAATATCATCAGAATATTGTGGGAGGTTGTCTAGCAAGCAAGCCCCGGATGCGACGCAAATGTGAAAATCCATCTTTAATGGAGGGAATAATGGTTGACTACAGCAGAGGCTTCCGGCTGACGCCAATGCAGAAGAATTATCTTGGAAAGCAACTGGACAGGGTCTCTCGCTCCTTTGCCATCTTGATTCCTTATATTGAACCACCTCTGCGTCACTATCTGGCGGTCGCCTATTTGTTGTGCCGCGTCGCAGATAATATCGAAGATTGTGGACAACCAAACACCTGGAAGCAGGAGCGCTTCACTGAGTTCTCGGATCTTCTACAAGAACCGCAAGACGCCCCTGGACAACTCGCCGCCTGGGAAAAGCATGGATGGCCCGGGTTGAATCAGGAAGAGCGGCAAATTATGGGCGTCGCCCATGGCCTGCTCCTTTGGCAAATTTACGCCATGATCCCTGACCAGGCGCAAGGGGTGATCAAGCAGTGGGTCGGCGTCATGGTGGCAGGCATGAATAAACTCAGCGAACCGGATGAGCAGCCATGTTTCGTTCAGCGCAAGGGTATCGCTGTCCTCGAAACCGAACAGGATTACAACGTGTATTGCTACTATGTTGCTGGCACTGTCGGCGCGCTTGCCTCTGAGCTTGTCGTCCAGCAATATGAGCTTAGTGCAGACGTATCAGCCATCCTGCGCACACGCGCCGATAGTTGTGGCCGTAGCCTGCAGAAGACCAACATTGTCAAGGATTTTGTCGAAGATGTCAGCCGAGGCGTCTGTTATCTCCCCGATACGTGGTTGAGCATCGCTGCGTATGCTCCACTCGAACTGCGCGGGGCCGATCTGCCATGGAAGACGCGCGTCATCAGTGATGTCCTGCACGACCTGCGCGATGCCACCCATTACACACTTGCCCTCCCGCACCATGTGGTGGGATACCGCCGCGCGTCGCTGTTATGTTTATTCCCTGCCTATCACACAATGCTCTCCGCCGCGCGGCGCCAGGATACTCTGTTTACATCTGCGCATCAGATCAAGATAGCGCGCGGCGCGATAGCGCAGTGCATCAGCGATTCTGACAAAGTGCTGCTGGATGATGAGGCCATTCGACGCTATTGCGCGGCAATGGAGGACAAGATCTACGCGGCGCTCCCAAGAAGTGCGTGAAGCAGACCTTCAGCGCTCACTGTGGATGATGATTCAGTGTTCAGAAGATTAAGCAGCATCCTGCAACCTGGTTGGCGACATGTCCTGACCTGTGCTACAGTCGCGAGGCCGGGTTGGCGTGCTTCCCTGTTCACAACGACGTGTCATAGACGACGCCCGGTAAGGAGGAACCCACCATTTCCACTCATCATAGCGTCGAAGATTATCGCATCGCCTATCTGAGCCGCCAGCTCAGTCTGCGTGGCCGCCGCGAGGTGCACGCAGGCCGCGCCAAGTTCGGCGCGTTTGGCGATGGCAAAGAAGTTGCCCAGGTCGCGCTGGCGCGCGCGGTCCAACCGGGCGACTGGCGCTCCGGCTACTATCGCGACCAGACGCTTATGTTTGCCCTCGGCCTGTTAACGCCGGAAAGCTACTTTGCCCAGCTCTACGCACACACCGACGTGCAGGCCGACCCGGCCAGCGGCGGACGCGCCATGCTCGGTCATTTCGGCAGCCGGCTGCTCGACGACGACGGCGCGTTTCAGTCGCAGGTGGACGCCTTCAACGTCGCGGCCGACGTCTCGCCAACCGCCGGGCAAATGCCGCGCCTGGTGGGCCTTGCCCACGCCTCCGTAATCTATCGCGAGATCGAGGCGCTCCACGCGCTGACCACATTTTCTAACCGCGGCAATGAAATCGCCTTTGGCATGATCGGCAACGCAAGTTGCGCCGAAGGGCTGTTCTGGGAGGCGATCAACGCCATCGGCGTGCTGCGTGCGCCCGCGGTCATCTCAATTTGGGACGACGGCTACGGCATCTCCGTGCCCAACGATTTGGCGCTCATGGGCGGCGACCTGTCGGCGCTGCTGCAAGGCTTTGCGCGCCGCGGCGATGGGCCGGGCTATGATCTCTACACCGCGCCTGGCTGGGATTATGCGCACCTGATCGATCTCTACGACCAGGCCGCACACAACGCGCGCGTCCACCACATCCCGGCGCTGGTGCACGTCACGGAGATGACGCAGCCGCAGGGTCATTCCACCTCGGGCAGCCACAAGCGCTACAAGCCAGCCGC
>JACSRH010000310.1 GCA_014879855.1 Caldilineaceae bacterium
AATGAGATAGCGATGTCAAGCATCGCTAAAACTTTTTTAAGTGGCACTCAAGAAGTGATTGACATCCCTTGGCGTCCGGTGTACACTCACGCCATGTCCACCAAGCGCCGCAGCCCGCACAAACCAGATCGCGCCAACGGCGACGCGCCCGAACCGCTGGGCGAACGAGTGCGCGAGCGGCGCAAAGAGTTGGGGCTGAGCCTGGAGGAACTGGCCGCGCGCACCGGGCTGACAGCCAGCTTCCTGAGCCTGATCGAGCGCAACATCAACAACCCTTCGCTGGATTCGCTCTACCGGATCGCCGAGGCGCTGGATGTGCCCCAGTTTTATTTCTCAGTGGACAGCTTCGCCACAGTGAGCATGCAGAATCCGGTGGTGCGCCGCAACGAGCGCATCCGCGTCACCTTCCCGCCGGGCGACGTGACCAGCGAGTTGCTGGTGCCCAGCCTGCGCAACAAACTGGAGGTCTTCATCTCGCGCGTGCAGCCGACCGCCGGCAACGTGGCGCGTACGCCGAAGACTGCGTCCGAAGAATGCCTGTACGTCATGGAAGGCCGGCTGCGCGTCGTGCTCAACGACCAGGAGCATCTGCTGGAGGCGGGCGACAGCATCTACATCCAGGGCTTTGCCCTGCGCGAGATCAGCGCCGTGGGCGACGGCGAGGCGGTGTTCTTGTCGGCGATCACGCCGCCGATATTTTGACAAACATGAAGCCATATTAGGGAGCAATTGAGGAGAATATCGCCTATGCGATTGCGCAACGAATTGCACAGCATGCCAAGTCGCGGAATCGCAACCCAGCAAGACATCTTGGTGAGGCGCAAGCCATTGCGCTGGCGTTGCGTGAAACATATCAAGAGGCATTCTTGTTGCTTGATGAGTTGGCCGCGCGTGCTGTGGCACAAGAGTTCAGGCTGCGAATAACAGGTTTTCCTGGCGTCTTGCTGTTGGCGGTGCAAGATGGCATGATTACACCTACAGATCTGGTCGATCGTCTGGAAAAGTGCCGCCAACAGGGAACGCACTACAGCGCAGAGTTGATCCAACGAGTCTACGAAATGACAAGATCAGGAAGCTGAATATTATGAACAGCAAACAAGCTCATGAACCTGAGGCTCCAGTAATGGATGCCAATGATGTATGGGAGGATGCTAAGCGACTGGCGCAGGCGCGGCGACAAGTCAACAATGTTGCTAGTGCTGTCATTCGTATGCAAGTACCGCTATCTGCCTTTTTGGCGGCGCTTGATGAATTCGATCACGACGAATTAATTCTTGTACGACAACGTGTTGAAGAAATGCTTGCCGCATAAAGCTCCCTCCCGTATCATTTTTCTGCGCAGGATAATGAAACATGCAATCAGTCGATCTGATCGTCCATCATGCCCTGATCGTCACCCAGAATGAGCAGCGCACTGTGATCGAAAACGGCGCCATTGCCGTGCAAGGCAACACGATTGTGGCCCTCGACAGCAGCGCGGCCATCGACGCCGCGTACACCGCGCCCAAGACCATCGACGCCCGCGGACGCGCTCTCTTTCCCGGCCTGCTCAACATCCACACCCACCTCTTCCAGTCCGCCGTCAAGGGGCTGGGCGAGGACATGGCCGTGGAGCAGTGGGTGCAGGCGGTCACCTTTCCCACCGCCGCGGCGATGACGCCGGAAGAGGTCTATCTCCTGAGCATGGTGAGCTGTCTGGAGAATCTGCGCAGCGGCGCCACCACGGTGATGGACTTCATGTACGGGATGCGCGACCCGGCGCTTCACGACGCGGTGATCCAGGCCATGCTGGACAGCGGGCTGCGCGGGCGCTACACGCGCACCATCGTCGACAGCGGCGCGGCGATGGGCATCCCGCCCACCATGCTCCAGCCGGCTGAGGAGTCGCTGGCCCATGCGCAGGAGCTGCAAGCCCGCTACCACGGCGCCGGCCACGGCCGCCTGGACATCGGGCTGGCCATCGGCGTGATCTGGGCGATGACCGTCGACGGGCTGGCCGCGGTGCGGCGCACCGCCGACGCCACGGGCATGACAATCACCATGCATGTCAACGAGACGCCGTTCGACGACATCGCCGCGCAGGAGTTGTCGGGACTGCGCACGATCCCGCTGCTGGCGGAGACGGGCGTCCTCGGCCCCGATTTCATCGCCGTCCACTGCGTGCACGTCACCGACGACGACATCGCCCGCTTCGCCGCGCACAACGTATCGGTCGCTTACAACGCCGTGAGCAACATGTATCTCGGCTCCGGCATTGCGCCGATCACGCGCATGATGGACGCCGGGCTGACCATCGGCATCGCCACCGACGGATCGGGCAGCAACAACTGCCAGGACATGCTGGAGACGCTCAAGTTCAGCGCGCTGCTGCAGAAGGTGGGGCGCATGGAAGCCAACTGCGTGCTGGCCCAGCGGGCGCTGGACTGGGCTACGCGCGACGGCGCGCAGGCCCTGGGGCTGGGCGACCGGGTGGGTTCCCTCGCGCCGGGGATGAAGGCGGACTTTTTCCTGGTCAACCCCTTCACGCCCAAGGCCATCCCCGTGCACGACCCGGTGGCGACGCTGGTCTATTCGTCCGGTCAGGCCAACGTGGAGACGGTGGTGGTCGATGGCCGGGTGCTGATGGAAGGCGGCGTCTTCACCCACCTGGACGAGCCGGCCCTGCTGCGGGAAGCCCAGCGCGCCGCGCAAAATCTCGCCCGCCGCGCCGGCACCGAGCGGCTGCTGGAGAAGCGCGCCCGCTGGCGACCGGTGTGAAGCGAGAAGGCGAGCGGGTGAAATTGCATTGTCACCCACTCGCAACCTGCTATATCAGCCATGACGACCATCGCAAAACCGCAGCCCGCCTACGCCCGCCTCGCCCTGATCCTGGGTGTGCTGGCGGCGTTCGGCCCGCTTTCCATCGACATGTACCTGCCGGCGCTG
>JACSRH010000173.1 GCA_014879855.1 Caldilineaceae bacterium
TGACTGTCAGCAGTGACTGTCAGCAGTGACTGTCAGCAGTGACTGTCAGCAGTGACTGTCAGCAGTGACAGTCACTGTCGCCTGAGCGGCGACGGTTTAATTTCCTTGGCGCTCTCTTCCCGCTACCTCATTTCTGGAGACGCGCTGGGCAGGCGCGACCTGCGCGCCAAGGAAAGCGCCCAGGTCAGCCAGCAAACTGCTGCGGCCACCAGATGCCACGGGAAGGTCAGCAGCCAGGGCGACGGCAACAACAGCAGACCCGCGCCAATGGCTGGTAGCGCCAAGCTAGCAGACAAACCGGCCATCCACACAGTGACGCCGTCAATGGACAGCGTGGCGCCGATCACCAACAGGCCGGATTGCAGCATCGGCGCAATGGAGTGCGCCGGCAGATGCGCCCACAACAACGAAGCGGCAAGCCCCATCCAGCCGAAGATCATCGCCAGCCACAGCCACAGGCCAGGTTTCCACAGCATGGCATTTTCCAGCAGCCATCCCTGGCGCGGAAAGGAAACCCCGACAATGCACAGGCCGGACGCCATGACCAACAGTGCATACAACAAGGCGGCGAGGAGCGTGAAAGCAGAAAAGCGTGCGGCAATGGGTGTCTTCATCAGCCTAGTCTACACAAAAAGACGCATTTTTCCGAAAAAAGGGTAGAAAAATCGCAAAACTGCAAATTTAGGGGGTTGAACTTATTTCAAAATGCATTACAATATGCAGAAGGAATAACAACGCGCATGGCAAATCATATTGCTATGCTTGCATGGCGTCAGCACGTTTCTTGTGCTATTGCCGGAAAGGAATACCGCTTCGATGCGGATCACTTTTTTTGGTGCGGCAAGGGAAGTGACTGGCTCGATGCATCTGATTGAGGTCAACAACCAGCGCATTTTGCTGGATTGTGGCCTGTTTCAGGGGCGGCGCGCCGAGACTTACGAACGCAACCTCAATTTTCCATTTGATCCAGCCACGCTTGACGCGGTGGTGCTTAGCCACGCGCACATCGACCACAGCGGCAACCTGCCCAATCTTTGCAAAAATGGTTTTCGCGGCAACATCTGGTGCACGTCAGCCACGCGCAACCTGTGCACGTACATGTTGATGGACAGCGGCCATATTCAGGAACAGGATGTAGCCTATCTCAACAAACGACGCCAGCGTCAGGGTGAGCCGCCCGTTGAACCACTCTACACACAGGCCGACGCACGACTTTCCCTGGATCAATTCGCCGGCATCAGCTTTCACCGGTCGATCCTTGTGGCCGACGGCGTCGAGACAACTTTCATTCCGGCGGGACACATCCTCGGCGCGGCCTCGGTGCAGCTTGACATCCGCGAGATGCAGACCGGGAAGCAATGGCGCCTGGTTTTCAGCGGAGACATAGGTCGTCCTTCCAGCCCGATCCTGCATCCACCTGAACACTTTGATGCGGCCGATATCCTCATCATGGAAAGCACCTATGGCAATCGCCTGCACGAGACGTACGAAAGCGCGCGCAAGAAATTGCGCGATGTGGTGATCAGCACAGCGCGCCGGCGCGGCAAGGTGATCATTCCAGCCTTTGCCGTCGGGCGTACGCAGGAGCTAGTCTATGCCTTGAATCAGTTGGATGCCAATGGCGACATTCCAGCGACGCGCGTCTTCGTGGACAGCCCCTTAGCGGTCAATGCCACCGATGTTTTTCGGATGCACCCAGAGGCATGGAACGAAGAAGTCCAGCAGTTTCTCGTAGACGGCAACCGGCGCAGCCCTTTTGATTATTCACAGATCGAATATGTGCGCGAAGTCAGACGCAGCAAGCAACTGAACCATCTGAGTGATCCGGCCATTATCATCAGTGCGAGCGGCATGGCCGAGAGCGGACGTATTTTACACCATCTGAAGAATAATATCGAAGATGCACGCAACACGATTTTGCTCGTCAGCTTCCAAGCCGAACAGACCCTCGGGCGCAAACTCAAGGACGGCGAGAAACGTGTGCGAATTTTTGGAGATCTGTATGATGTGCGTGCGCCCGTCGAAACCATCGAGGGATACAGCGCCCACGCCGATCAGCGTGAGTTGCGGGAATGGGCGGGCAGTCTCGACCAAAAACGTCTACAACAGCTATTTCTGGTGCATGGAGAACCTCAGGCAGCAGATACGCTGCTGGAATTACTGCGCAGCGATGGCTTTGCGCGCGTCAGCGCGCCGGAGCGTGGCGTCAGTATGGAATTCTAAACGTAGAGTTCCGGGCGTGAAATGCGATCTTTGTGTGAAGTTCAACGCTTGTCCGGCACAGCATCTGTCCTGCGAATTGGCCCTTCCGTGAAGTGCAGCGCCGGCAAACGTTTGAATATAATCCTGTCCCGAACAACAGGTCATCTCGTTTGTAGTCAAGGAAAGGAGTCGTCATTATGAAGTTCTTACCGGCATCGTTGCGTCCTTTACGGCGCGCCCTGCTGGCCTTCATGCTGGTGTTGATTTTGCTTGGCGCGTTATTCCCAGGTGCGGCGTCGGCAGCGCCCCCTGAGTCCGCCGCGCCTACAGCACAGTCAGGGCAATGGGGGTGTGCAAATTTTCATACCGTGCGCTTTGGAGAAACGCTCTCCAGCATTGCGGCATGGTACGGCACCACCGTGCAAGCCATCATGCAGGCCAATGGTCTCTGGAACCCGAACCATATCTTCGCAGGGCAACGATTATGTATTCCCTCCTGGTGTCCGCCAGATCCAGGGCCGGGCTGCGCCTGTCGCACCACCCACATCGTCCGGCGCGGTGACACCCTGAGCGGCATTGCCCGTTGGTATGGCGTCAACCTTCAAACGTTGGCATCGTGCAATGGCATCTGGAATTGGAACCATATCGTGGCCGGCACTCGGTTGTGCATTCCGGGTGGGTGGAATCCACCGCCTCCTCCGCCACCACCGCCGCCTCCACC
>JACSRH010000405.1 GCA_014879855.1 Caldilineaceae bacterium
CGCAGCGCGCTGATCAGCCGGAAAAAAACGACCAGCAAAATGGCCAAATAGGCGACGAGGCCGGGCATCCCAAGATCAACGCCGACCTGAAGCAACAGATTGTGCGCGTGGGAAATCTCGATCGACGGCGGAATCAGGAAATAGGGATAGAGCAGCGGGATGACCTGATCGAACGCGCCCAGGCCAACGCCGGTAAACGAGAAATCCTGCAGCGCGTAGAGCGCGCGGCTCCAGATCTCCAACCGTTCGTCCAGCCCGCCCACCGCGCCGGCGCTGCCAATCTGGTCGAGCAGCGCTGCCGGCCCGATCCAGAGCGCCACAGCCACGGCAGCCGCCAACAACACGGGAAGCCCCCACAGCAAACGCGGCCAGCGCAAAGCCAGCACGGCCAGCAGCCCTGCGCCAGCCGCCAACAGCGCGCCGCGGCTGTCAGCCAGGAGGATGACGGCCACGATCAGCAGGGCGAGCAGGAGCAGCCCTGCTCTTGGCAATGCCTGGCCGCGGCGAGACTGACGGGGAAGTGGCGCCACGGCCATTGCTGCGATCAAGGGCAACAGGACGACGAGCGCACCAGCCAAAATGTTGGGGTTGATCGTTTCGCCTACGCGCGCGGTCAGCGGCGCGGCCAGTGGTTGCAGCGGGGCGATCAGCGGCCAGGTGGACTCCTGCGTCCCCAGCAGCGGCCCAATGAGCGCCAGGGCGGCCGCAAAGGCCACGAGCAGCCACGCCAGTAAGACCGGGCGGCGTTGCAGCGGCGGCCAGGCGATCGCGGCGCCGTACAAGGCGACGCCCAGCAGGAGATAGCCAGCCACGCGCCAGGCCACAATTGCATCGACCGCGGCCCAAAGATTCACCGGAAGCCAAAGCAACAGCACGGCCAGCGCGCTGTGCAACGGCGCGGGCGGCAGCAAACGCCGGGTCCGCAGCCAGCGCAGCGGCCAGCCGATGAAGAGCGCCAGCACCACGAAAGGCTGCCAGCCATCCGGCAGCCAGCGGCCCGGCAGCAGGATCAAGGGCGCCAGACACAAAATCCACAGCGGTTCCAAACGCAACAGACGTGAGATCATCAAGAGGTGAGGGGAGGCGCTTCTGCCGGCGGTGATGCGTTGATGCGGGCGGCGGATGAGAAGGGTTGGGTTTCGTTGGCGGGTATGCGCGCCGGCTCTGGCGGGCAATACTCAGGGATCAAGTTTTGCAGGCTGCGGATGACAGAGGTGCGGTCGTTGAGATCGGCGGCGCGCGCCAATGCCGTGATGGTCTCCTCCAGGCGGTCGGGCACAAAACTGCTGGCGTTGCCGGCAATAAAAATCTTTTCATGGCGCGTGCGCGCATAATGCTCGCCCGGAGCAAAAAGCTCCTCGAACAGCTTTTCGCCCGGACGCAGCCCGGTAAATACGATCTCGATGTCGCGGCCCACTTCCAGCCCAGAAAGCCGGATCAGATCGGTTGCCATGTCGACGATCTTAATTGGCTCGCCCATGTCGAGCAGAAAAACTTCCCCGCCTTTGCCGAGCACACCCGCCTGCAACACCAACTGCACGGCTTCGGGGATGGTCATAAAGTAGCGCTTCATCTCCGGGTCAGTCACTGTCACCGGGCCGCCCGCGGCGATCTGCTGGCGAAAGGTAAGCACCACGCTGCCGCGACTGCCCAGCACATTGCCAAAGCGCACCGCCATATAGGGCAGGCCACTCTCCAGCGCGGCTTCATGCACGATCAGTTCCGCCGCGCGCTTGGACGCGCCCATCACACTGGTCGGGTTGACGGCCTTGTCGGTCGAGATCATCACGAAGTGCTGCACGCCCACCGCGCGCGCGGCCTGAACGACATTGCGCGTGCCCAGCACGTTGTTGGTGATGGCTTCCGCCGGGTTGAACTCCATCAGCGGCACGTGTTTGTGCGCCGCGGCGTGGAAAACAATCTGCGGCTCGAGTTCACGAAAAAGCGTCAAAACACGGTCGCCAAAACGAATATCAGCGATCACGGGCTTGATCACGACGCTGCCGCCGAGCGTGCGCTGGTTCTCCATGACCAGCTCGTTGTGGATCTCGAAGATCGAATTTTCTCCATGACCCAGCAGGGCCAGTTCCGCGGGGCGACAACGCAGAATCTGCCGGCACAATTCGCTGCCGATCGAGCCACCGCCGCCCGTGACAAGCACGCGCTTGCCGCGCAAACTCTCGGCGATCGCGGCCGTATCGGTGCGGATGGGGTCGCGACGCAGCAGGTCCTCGATGCGGATGTCACGAATCTGCGAAAGATGCACTGTGCCGTCGATCAGCTCGTAGAGACCCGGGATCGTGCGCGGCTGCACGCCGGCCCGCTCGCTGATCTGCATGATCTCGCGAATGTCGCGTCCCGGAGCGGTGGGCATGGCAATGATAATCTGGTCGATGCCGTGGCGCTTGACAAGATCGGGGATGGCAGTGCGGTTGCCCAGAATAGGCACGCCGTTGACGCTCAACTTGCGTTTGACCGGGTCGTCGTCGATAAATCCGGCCACCTCAATGCCCAGCGCGCGGTTGGACTGCATCTCGCGCAGCACGAGCGCGCCCGCGTCGCCGGCGCCCGCGATCAGCACCTTGCTGGGGTTCTGGATGAACGCGCGCAGTTGCGCCAGTTCATGGGGGCGATAGCGCTCCTGCACCAGGCGCAACAGAAAGCGGCTGCTCGCCAACAGCCCGAGACTGAGCAACCCTTCCAGAAACCAGATCGACCGCGAAGGCATGTAGGGCGCGCCGAACGCCGGCAGCAGCCCAAAATTGATGACAAAGATGAGCGCCGAACTCGCCAGACCGGCCAGCACGATCATCTTCATCTCGACAATGCTGGCGTAGCGCCACATGCGGTTGTAGAGGCGGAAGCCGAAGTAGGTTGGCAGCCGCACCAGGGGGACGAGGAGGAAGTAAGTCCAGTTCTGTT
>JACSRH010000332.1 GCA_014879855.1 Caldilineaceae bacterium
GCCGCTCCCAAAGCAGAAACCGCGCTGGCGGTCATCAGCGAGGATCTCATCAATATCCGGCGTGGGCCAGGGTTGGACTATCCACCCATCAAGCTGGGAATGCGGGGAGATGAATTTACGATCATCGGGCGCAGCGCCGACGATCTCTGGTGGCAGGTGTGCTGCGTCGAAGAGTTGCCCGCTTGGATCACCAAAACGTATATCGACGCCGATGGCCCAATCGACGCCATACCGGTGGCCGACCCCAATGCGGCTGCGCAGGAAGACGTGGTGATTGCGCCTGCTTCGCCGACGCCCGTGGAACAAAGTCAACCTGCACCAGAAGCGCCAGCAGAGGATGCTCCGCAGGAAGCGGCGCCGCCGGATGAACCAGCGCCGCCGGCGTTTCCATTTATCCTCGCCGCGCAGGAGGCGTTCCCAGAAAATAATAACCTGGTGCGCGTCTTCCTGTATGCCTACCAGGGCGAAGAGGCGCTGCCGGGCTATAGCTTGCGCGTCAGCAGAGATGGTGCAGCCATGCCGGTCAATGGCGTGTCTTCCGACGCTTCCGGGATGACATGGCCGACGGCCAGCCCACGCCAGCGTTTCCAGAACCTGAAAGTCGAATTCCCTGGCGTCAATCCGGGCGGGGTGTGGGAAATCCAACTGGTTGATGGCAGCGGTGCAGAGGTTGGCCCGCCGGCTACGTTTACGCTGTCCGCCACCGACGCCAACCGGGAGTTGTACGTTCGCTACGAAAAGCAATAACCCGCCGATGACGACTGGCCTGCGCACTACGCGCATGAGGTGGGCTGTGCTGCTGCTTATCGCGGCCGGGGTCGCGCTGCGTACGCTGCGGCTGGCGTGGCAGCCGCTGTGGTGGGATGAAGGGTACAGCGTTTACTTCGCCACCGAGCCGCTGGCGCGCATGTTCGACCTCACCGCGCACGACATTCACCCGCCGCTTTACTATCTCCTGCTGCACGGTTGGATCGCGTGGTGGGGAAGTCCGCAGCCGGTGATCGACCGCGGCCTGTCGGTGCTCTTCGGCGCGGCCGCGCTGCCGCTGCAAGCGTGGCTGGCCGGGCAGCTTTTCCCAGGACGGCGCCGCCTGCTGCTGGTGGCTGTGCTGCTGCTGGCCGTCAACCCGATGCAGCTTTATTACAGCCAGGAAGTGCGCATGTACGGGCTAGGCATGGCCCTCAGCACGGCCGGCACGGCATTTTTCTGGATCTGGCAGCGGCGGCTGGCCACATCGGCGAGGTGGCGGGAGTGGCTGTGGCCGGCGCTTGGCTACACTATTGTCATGACCGCAGGATTGTACACGCTCTACTACTTCGCCTTTCTCCTGGCAGGACATCTTTTGTGGGCGGCGTTTGTCTATCGACGCGCGTTGCGCCGGCTCGCCGCGATTATGGTGGGACAGGCAATTGTCGTTGTATTCTACCTTCCCTGGTTACTCTACGCCACGCCTCGGCTGATCGACTATGTCGGCGCCAAGGTCACATCGGACCAGGATGTTGCTCTGGGGCTTTTACGCTACGTGGAACGCCATTTTACGGCCTTGAGTGGCGGCCATCTGCCCTGGCCCAATACGACATTGCCGTGGGCGTTCCTGCTGGGCGGCGCGGCTGTGACCATCATGGCCGCGGCATTGGTGTTGCGGCGCCGCAGCGCCAGATCGCCCGCTGGCGAGCGCCATGTAGAGCCCCAGATGGCGCTCGAAGAACGCTCCGCGCTGCTGCTCCTGGGCGTGCTGACAGGCGTGGCGATGGTGGGCGGCTGGCTGGTCAATCTGCGTTTCCCGTTTTTCCCACAAGGCGGCGAGCGCCTGTTGATCTTTGCGCTGCCCTACGGCTCATTACTGTTGGCGGCAGGCATCGACCACACCTGGAAATATGCCTACGCGGGTCGCGTGGCGCTGATCTTGTTGCTGGCGGCTGCGGCAGGCGGCGTCTTCACCTTTTATACGACGCCACGCTACAGCGCGTACGATTATCGTCCTCTGCTACGTGAAATCGTCCAGCAAGGGCGCAACGAGGACGCGCTGCTTGCCATCTTTCCGTGGCAAGTGGGGTATTGGCGCGCCTATGTGCCCCAGGACGCGCCGCTGCTGACCGGGCCGACGCCGCGCCTGCTCTCCGACGGTGCGGTGACATGGTCGCCAGCCGTGCAAGCAAGCGTCGATGCTGCGTTGGCCGCGGGCGCTCTCTGGTTTCCGGAGCCGCTCGCCTTTGGCAGTACGTTGCCAGCCGAGATCGAAGCTTATCTGGAAGAAAACGCCTCTACCCTGGAAAATCGCTGGTATGGCATGACGCGGCTGACCGCGTGGGCGGGCTTGCCCACTCCCGAACCTGACGCATCGTGGGCGGCTGATTTCGGCGCGGTGCAACTGCTCGCGGCGGCCACGGCGCCAGAGACCGTGGAAGCAGCCAATCAACCCATCTCCGTGCAGATCATGTGGCAGATTGCCGAGTCAACCGAGCTGAACATCAGCCTGCGCTTGCTCGACGAGGCCGGTGCTATCTGGAGCAGCCGCGACTACGCGGTGGATTGGTCGTCGATGACGCCGGGCGCACAGGAAACGCACCGGGTTGGATTAATTGCCCCGGTCGGGCTGCCGCCGGGTGCGTATACAGTGGCGGTCAGTGTGGCGCGGCAAGACGACCGAGGCGAGCGCGCCGATGCGCTGACGCTGACCGGCAGCGACAAGGTCGATGCGCCGATCGGGCGCGTGACGGTCGTCGCGCCGGTGGAGGTGCAACCGGCGGCGCGGCTTCCCATCCGCACGCCACTGGCAAAACCGAGCGAGCAAGAGGGCGTCGCGTTGCTTGGCTTCACAGGGCCGGACGCAGCGACGCCGCTGCTGGCGGGGAGTGAACTTGGGCTTACGCTTTTCCTGCAATCGACAACAGATACGCCGGCCGCGCGCGCCATCTATGTGAGCCTGCTCGACGCGCAAGGCGCCGGCGTGGCCGGTTACACAGGGTGGCCCCTGCCCACCTACCCCGTTTCCTTGCTGACGCAAGGCGAGCTGCTGCGCGTGCCGGTGCGCTTCTTTGCACCGGGTGCGCTCGCAAGCGGCGACTATCAGTTGGTGGCTGGCTTCCAGGACGAAGAAAGCAGCGCCCAAAGTCCGGCAGTGCCGCTCGGGACGGTCCGCATTGAGCAGCGGCGCGCTGACTTCGAACGCAGCACGCCGGCCGTCAGCTTGGCGACGCCGGCGCAATTTGGCACGCACGCCCGCCTCTACGGCTATGACCGCAAGCCGAACGGGGATGGCGGCGCCAGGGTGCGGCTCTACTGGGAGATTATCCAGCCGCTGCTGCCGCCGCACCACATCTTCGTGCACGCCGATGCGCTGGACGGCGTTACGCTCGCCCAGCAAGACGGGCCGCCCGTCACCGCGAAGGGGCCGGCGCCCAGTGGCAGTTGGCAGCCGGGTGAATTTCTGGTTACGGAGCATATCATCCAGGCGCCGGCAGGCACAACAGTCAAGGTGGGTTTGTATGACCCGGTGACGTTGGTGCGCCTGCCGGTGACGATTGACGGCGTAGCAGCCGGCGACAGTGTAACCATACACGAAGAGTGAGGGGCGACAGTTTTTGCCAAAAGTGGCAACCTTTACGCCGTCTGCTGCGTAGTGTATGATGCGCATGAGAAAGGCTGCGCCGTGCTATGATCAATCAACAAACAGCGCAGAGATAGCCCATTTACCAAGGAGATTTTTCTATGCAAAGCAGCGACCAGAGCAAGTTCAACCCTGAAGCGACGGAAGAGTTTATCGGCGCCGACCCCAACGCGTCCACCACTGCCAGCGAGGAGCGCGCCCGCGAGGCCACGAATGAATTGATGGATGAGCTGGCCGATCTGGCCAACAGCATCACCAACCTGGGCAAATCCTGGTGGAACAGCGATCAGCGCAAGCAGATCGAGCGCGACCTGCGCAGCGGCATCGACAGCCTGACCACGTCGCTGGAGAGCAGCGTGCATCAGGTTGCCTCCTCGACGGAGGCCAAGGAGGTGCAGGCAAAAGCCGGCGAAGTCGGCGAGAAGGTGGCCAGCAGCAAGTTTGTGGCAGAACTGGCGACCGCGTTGAAAACTGGTCTGCAGTCGATCAGCCAGCAGCTCGACAAAGTTGCCAAGGATATTGAGACCAAGCGCGCCGCAGAGAACGAGGCGGAAGATGAGACGTCGACCGATCCGGGAATACACGATATCCCCATCGACCCACGCTAGTGGAGCGTCAAACGTCAGAGTTTGGGTTAGAGCGACAGCGAGTGAACGCAGATAGTCGCAGATAAAATCGGATAAGCGCAGATGAGAACAAAGCATCTGTGTCTATCTGAGGCTATCGGCGTTTATCTGTGTTCCCTTCCAAAGCGAGCACTGTAGCCAGAGCAAGATTTATCTGCCTGCACCGCAGCGCTCGCTTTTCTTTTGAGATTTTTAGAAAAAGAACTTGGCCACGGCCAGCGCGCCCTGTTTCCACGGCACGCGATGCGAGACGCCAGACTGCCCCTCGAAGTCCTGTAAGTGGTCGATATACCACTGATAATTGCGGATCAGCGCCTGCTTGTTGGAATAGCGCGGGCGATACCCCAACACCCGTTCGGCCTTCTCGATCGATACAAACGAATCTTCGGTAACTGTTTCATACACCCATTTGTAAAGGGGGGACAGATTCACTTTTTCCAGCGCGCGCAGCGTCCAGATCGCGGGCGCGGCCGGAAGTGACACGATCTTGCCGCCGTGACCGGCATAATCGAGCACCGCCTGGTAGTCTTCCTTGAGCGTCGTGAATTCTTTGGCGCCGATGTTGAAGACATCATTGGCTTTCTCACAAGGCAGCGTGGCGACCAGATAGATCGCGTCGCACAAATCTTCGACATCGAGCAATTGATAACGGTTGTTCCCTGTGCCAAGCACAGGGAAATTCTTGCCATCCTTGGCCCAGTCGTAGAAGAGCGCAAAGACGCCCAGCCGTTCGGGGCCAACAAACGATTTGGGGCGGATGATCGGAATGCACATCCCCTTGTCGCGATAGGATTGGCATATCTCTTCGACCAGCACTTTAGCCTCGCCATAGGGACCAACGCCCAGCATTTGATCGGTTTCGTACAGAGGATGGTGATCGGGAATCCCATAGACCGCCGTCGAAGAGATATGGATGCAGCGCGCAACCTTGTGCTCGAAAGCCGATTGCAACACATTGCGGCTGCCGTCGATGTCAGTTGTGTAGATGTCCTCCGGCGCATAGAGGGGCAAGGCCGCCGCGGTGTGGACGACAATCTCAACGCCCTGCATGGCGCGATCGACGACGGCTTTGTCGCGAATATCGCCCTTGATCTCGGTGATCTGAGCGCGCTCTGGGTAAGTAAAATCGGCAATATCGAGCGTGACGACTTTGTGGCCGCGCGCCAACAAGTGCCGCGCCAGATTAATGCCTAAAAAGCCGGCGCCGCCAGTAATAAGAAAGGTCTTGACGCCCACTGCCGGCGCCGCGGTCAGGTCGCTTGACGGCGTGATACGGGGTTGTGTTTCCCATGTCATAAGTATGCTTATCTCCTTGGCCCGCCGGTTTTCAAGCGGGATGAACGCGCTCCCGCCAATTGATCAGCAGGCGCTGCGTGGATTCGAAGGCCAGCTCAGCCGGCAGCGTCTCTGGACCAAACCAACTGGCTTCGTCGACGTCGTCACAGGCAAGCGGTTCTACGTGCACGTCGAGCGGTCGAGCGTGGTAGGCAAGGACAATGCCGAGGCTGGCGCCGTTGCCGTTGACCATCGGGAAGATCTCCAGCAAGTCGCCCACTGCAATTTCGAGACCCACCTCTTCACGCACTTCGCGCTGCAGCGCAGAGATCGGCAGCTCGCCGGCATCCATATAACCGCCGGGCAAGGCCCACTGGCCGCGCGCCGGGTTGACCGCACGGCGAATCAACAGCACGCGGTCGTGCGCTTCGATCAAAGCCACGACGGCTACTTTAGGATCAGGGAAATGGATAAAATTGCAGACCGGGCAGATCCGGCGCAGCTTGCCTTCAAACAGGCGATCTTCGAGCGCGTGTGCGCAACGTGGACAGTATTGATATAAATGCTGGCTCATAAGTTCCTCACGCCGCACGCCGCACGCCGCACGCCGCGATATTATAGGGGCGACCCAGTGAGACGCCAAAGCTACAGTGAGGGGGATGGCGAAGTTCCCGCGCCCTGGGAGCGACCCCGGCGTCCTCGCTCCCGGAGCGCGGGGCGGTCTAGGCTTGATGCACCTGGCGCAGCAGGTCCGCGACAATCATCTCCGCCGGCGCGGGCAGCGCCGCTTCCTGGAAGCCGAGCAAGCTTGCCATCGGCAGTTCCATAATAAACCCCATCATGTCCATGCCGGTGGATGCGTCGCTATCGCCGCCAAAATTGGCGCTCATCTGCGTCATCATCTGTTGGAACAGACCTGCGGAAACAGCGCGGCCCCGTGGATCCTCGATCCATTCTCGCACCGTGGAGGCAGCGTTGAGCAGGCTGGGCAGCGTGCGCGTAGCGTGCAGCGCAACCGACGCCGTGGCGCGGATGTCAGCCGACGACGCGCCGATCAGAATGTCGAAGTCGCCATCCTCCGCCACCCATTGTTTGTGCCCTGGATGCCAGAAGGCAAAGGCGCGGAAGTCGAGCTCGACGGAAACAGTCTTTGTTTCGCCGGGCTGCAACTCAACCTTGGCAAAGCCTTTGAGTTCTTTTTGCGGGCGCACAAATTTGCACTGGCGGTCGTGCACGTAAATCTGCACGATCTCCTTGCCGGCGACCACACCCGTATTCGTGACATCCACACTCACGGTGACGCCCTCGACATCGCGGAAGCTAGACGCGGAGACGCGCGCGTTGTGGTAGGCGAAGGTCGTATAGCTGAGGCCGTAGCCAAAGGGGAAAAGCACTGGCGCCTGCTTGGCATCGTAATAGCGATAGCCGATAAACAGCCCCTCGCCGTAGCGCACCTGACCATGCTCGCCGGGGAAATTGATAAATGCGGGCGTGTCTTCCAGCCGCAGCGGGAAGGTTTCAGCCAGTTTGCCCGACGGATTGACCACGCCGTAGAGAATGTCGGCGATGGCGCCGCCGCCGGCCTGCCCCATCAGCCACGCCTCAAGCACTGCGGCCACGCCGTCGATCCATTCGACCATTGCCACGGCGGAGCTGTTGTGAAGGATGACGACCGTGCGCGGCTGCACCGCACTCACGGCCTTGATCAGCGCCACCTGTTGCGCGGTCAAGTCCAGATCGGTGCGGTCATAGCCTTCGGATTCCTTGGAGGCGGGGAGCGCCACAAAGAGCAGGGCGACGTCGGCGTCGCGGGCTGTCTGCACCGCCGCATCGATGAGCGGCTGTTGCATGTCGTCGCCCACAGGATAGCCCTCACTGTAGGTGAGCACGGCGTTGCCGGCGCGCTTTTTAATCTCATCGAAAGGAATGGCAACGCGCGTAGGGTTGATGTGCGAGCTGCCGCCGCCCTGGAAATGTGGCTCCTGCGCCGCCCGGCCGATCACCGCCACGCGCGACGGATTCAGCAGCGGCAGGATGCCGTCATTCTTGAGCAGCACCATCCCTTCCGCGGCCACCTGGCGCGCCAGTGTATGATCCGCGTCGGCGTCGAACGCGCTGCTTTTGGGCGCCTCGGCCGCGCGCAACGCGATCGTCAGGACGCGGCGTGCTGCTTCGTTGAGCACGGCCGCATCGAGTTCGCCCGCGCGCACGCTTTCGATCACCTGGTGCGTGCGATAAGGCTTGGGGCCGGGCATCTCCAGATCCAGCCCGCCTTGCAGCGCCTTGACGCGGTCGTGCACCGCGCCCCAGTCCGAGACGACAAAGCCCTCAAAGCCCCACTCCTGTCTGAGAATTTCGGTGAGGAGCTCATAATGTTCCGAGCAATAGTCGCCGTTGAGCTTGTTGTACGCGCACATCACTGTCCACGGTTGCGCACGCTTGACTGCACGCTCGAAGGCCGGCAGATAGATTTCGCGCAGCGTACGTTCGTCCACGCGCGCGTCGATGCCAAAGCGCTGGTATTCCTGGTTGTTCGCAGCAAAATGCTTGAGTGATGCGCCGACGCCCCGGCTCTGGATGCCTTCGATCAGGCTGGCGGCCAATTCGCCGGCGAGATAAGGATCCTCGGAGAAATACTCAAAGTTGCGCCCGCACAGGGGTGAACGTTTCATGTTGACGCCCGGCCCCAACAACACGCCGACGCCGAGCGCCAACGCTTCTGCGGCCAGCGCCTGCCCCATGATGTGCAGCAAGTCAGCGTTCCACGTGGCGGCCAGCAAAGCCGCGGTGGGGAAGCAAGTGGCCGGAAGGCTGGCCCCACCCAGCGCATGGACGTCCGGCACACGTCTCACCCCGTGCGGCCCATCAGCCATGAAGAGTTCGGGTGCGCCCAGGCGCTCGATCGGCGTCGTCGTCCATGCACTGGCGCCGGTCACAAGGGCAGCCTTTTCCTCAAGAGTCATTTGTTGTACGATCTTTACAATGTCCTGCATGATCTGCTCACTTTCATCAATAGGTGGACAAATTGCAAGCGCGAAAGATTCCCCCCGCGCGCGCATCATTTCGACGCAACCGGGCTGTCTGGAGTGATTATCGCGCTTGCCGGCTGATTTTGCCCATTCTCCAGCGGCGTCCTCTCCCGAAGTAGCGTCCGCTCGCGGCTGACAAACCCGGCGCTTTAAGCAGCATGATTTCCCCATACTATCAAATTCATACTGTCAGATTCATATCACCAAGCTGTCAGAATTTTCAGGTCTCTGATAGATGATGTATATTGCTGATGCCTGCAACAACGGTATCGTAAGCTCTCTCAGGGAATTTTTTGTTTCAATACATTCAATGCGTGGGCGAATTACAGAAACATTCATGTAAGGAGGAAATATGAAACCGTATCGACTGATTTTTGCAGCCTTGCTTGCCATGAGCCTGATGGCAGCGTGTGCACCGGTGACTGCGCCTACGACGGAAGCCGGCATTGCCAATCCTGCCTCCGAGAATTGTGTGGCGCAGGACGGGACGCTGGAGATCCGTCAGGGCAATGGAGGTGAAATCGGCTACTGCGTCTTCGCCGACGGCAGCGAGTGCGAGGAGTGGGCATTGATGCGCGGCGAATGCGCGCCAGGCCAGAGCCTGGCAACCTTTGATGACCCGTTCGCCTACTGCGCCGCGGTCGGCACACTCAATGCGCCGGACAGCCGCTACACCGGTGCACAGCCACCGCCCGCCGTGATCCAGGGTCTGCGGGTTGCGTTTAACGCGCCGGCCGACACACCGGACGACTTCTACAACCATGGAACCTTCTGGCGCTGCGCCGACGGTCAGGTGAAAGCATGTTTCGTAGGCGCCAACCTGCCCTGCGAGACCCAAGCCGACCTGAGCGAGACGCCCAACGAAGGCATTGTGGCCTATTGCCAGGAAAACCCTGACGCCGACGTTGTGCCGGCAGCCGCCGCAGGGCGCGCCACGGTCTTTGCATGGAGTTGTGCTGACCGCGCGCCGGTGCGCGGCGCGCAGATGGCGCAGGCGGATGCACAGGGCTTCATCGCCGATTTCTGGTATGTGATCGAGCCGTCCGCCTCTACAACCGATGCGGCAAGCCGCGCATATATGCCCATTCCAACCGATGCGTGCGAGACGCTCAAAGCCGACGCCGAGAACGCGCTGGGCGTCGCGTTTACCAGGAGTGAAGCTCCCTTCTTCGACTACGTCAGCCAGGAAGGCGGAGCCGGCTGCCAATTGATGGCGCAAGGTACGGGCGCAGACTTCGCCGATCCGATGACTGTGGTGGATGCGCTCAAGGCTGGCTTCATCGGTTGGGAGGAAGACATGCAGTACGCGGCGGGTGGACCGACGGGCATGGGCGTCGGCATGACGCGCGACGCGGCCCTGTTGCTGATTCTCGCCGAGTGGACGCCCGACCCGGCCGCCAACTGCCCGGACGACCAGCCGATCTCCGCCTGTGAGCTGACGCCGGAGCAGCAATTGTATACGGTGACCATCCAGGCTGCCATGAAGTAGCGAACGCAGGTTGTTTGAGTCACGGATTGGACGAATTTGTGCGGATTTGCACGAATTCTTCCAATCCGTGACAAAGCGTGTGTTGCGTCGGCGGATGGACGTATCCCCACCCACAACGAAATGAAAAAACGCCACTCTGCTCGGAGCGTGTCATAGCGCAGGCGACAGTTTTGGCATTCACACCTCTTTTGTCTTCCACGCCTTCATCGATTCCAGTCAGGCGAATGACCTAACATGCCTGCTACGGCGATGACCTGGCGCGCCTGCGTCCAGCGACATTCAGACGCCCTTTGCTTGCGGCGCGCCCTGTTGCAGCAGCCGGACATGATCGCCGTGATTCATGGGTTTATGGTACACTGCCACGATCGACGCGACGAAAGATTGTGGCAGGTACGCGGATGGACGGCGGAGCAACCAGCGCAGAGTTGGTCAAAAGTTATTACACGGAGAGCGTACGCAGCGAGTGGCGGCGTCTGATCCAGGGCGCCAAGCAGCGGTTGGAGATGGAGACGACCTTGCACTTTCTGGCGCAGTCGCTGCCAGAAAGCGGGCTGATCCTCGACGCGGGCGGCGGGCCGGGACGGTACACCATTGAACTGGCGCGCCGCGGCTACGACATGGTGCTGCTCGACATGACGCCGGCCAACCTGGCCTTTGCCCAGCGCCAGATCAAGCGGGCGAAGGTTCAGGCGAATGTGCATGGGGTCGTCGAAGGGACGATCGTCGACCTGGCGCACTTTGACGACGAGAGCTTTGACGCTGCCCTCTGTCTGGGCGGCCCGCTGTCGCACGTGCTGGATGCCGGCGCGCGCACGCAGGCTGTGGACGAACTGCTGCGCGTGGTCAAGCCGGGCGGGGTGGTCGCCGTTTCGGTGATGGGGCGGCTCAGCGTGCTCGCGTTGGAACTGGCGCTCTTTCCCGAAGAGATCGACATGCCCGTGCACGCCCAGATCCGCGACACCGGCAGCTATTTCGGCGGCAGTGGCTTTACGGCCTGCCACTTCTTTTTGCCGGAGGAGTTGACACAGTTGTTTGAAGGCCGGGATGTGACTGTCGAGGCGTTGGTCGGGCTGGAAGGGCTTAGCGCGCGTCTGAACAAGGCAACCAACCGCACGGCCAGACATCCCGAACGCTGGCAGCGCTGGCTGGAGACACATCTTAAAACATGCACCCATCCCGCCGTCGTCGGCATGAGCGAGCATCTATTGATCGTCGTGCGCAAAGAGGAGACCCCTCGCTAGCTCTTTTACTTTTACACGAGCCTTGCCCATGGACACGCTGATGATTACCGACACCCTAGCTATTCCGCTCAGTGAAATTACCTGGGAGGCTGTGCGCGCCCAGGGCGCGGGCGGGCAGAATGTCAACAAGGTGGCGAGCGCTGTGCACCTGCGCTTTGACGTGCGCGCCTCCTCGCTGCCCGACCTATACAAGGAGCGGCTGCTGCGGCTGCGCGACCACCGCATCACCGCGGCCGGCGTGGTCGTGATCAAGGCGCAGCAATCGCGCAGCCAGGAGCGGAACAAGGAGCTGGCGCTGCAACAGTTGCAAGAATTGATCAAGCGCGTGACCGTCGAACGCAAAAAACGGCGCCCCACCCAGCCAACGCGCGGCGCGCAAGAGCGGAGATTGGCGCAGAAAAAGCGTCGCGGCCAGAACAAAGCACTGCGCAGAAACATCGGCGACGAATAAATTTGATTGGAAAGGAAGAGCATCATGACACTGAAACTAACTGGCCTCCACCATCTGACCGCGGTCACCGCGCACGCGGCCCAAAATTATGCTTTTTATACGCAGACATTGGGCATGCGTCTGGTCAAGAAGACGGTGAATCAGGACGACGTGCGCGCCTATCATCTTTTCTATGCGGATGGTCTGGCGTCACCGGGCAGTGACTTGACCTTCTTTGACTGGCCCACCACGCCCCAGGAAGTGCGCGGCAGCCACAGCATCACCCGCACCGGATTGCGCGTGGGCAGCGTGGCCAGCCTGCATTGGTGGGCGGAACGTTTGACAGCCTTAGGAGCGCCACACAATGGAGTTGCCGAACGCGATGGGCGCGGCGTGCTCGACTTTGAGGACTTCGAGGGGCAGCGGCTTTCGCTGGTGGATGACGGCGGCCTCGGCGACGGGGCGCCGTGGGCGGAAAGCCCAATTCCTGCCGATCATCAGATTCGCGGCCTCGGCCCAGTGACGCTCACTCTCACCCAATTGGCGCCCACCGATGTTCTGCTGACCCGCGTGATGGGCATGGAGGCGCTGCGCACTTATCCGAACCCTGAAGCGCCGCAGGAGAGCGTGCATGTCTTTGGCATGGAAGGCGCCGGCCCGGCCGCCGAAGTGCACCTTGCCATACATCCTGACCTGCCTTTGGCCCGTCCTGGGGCCGGGGGCGTGCATCACGTGGCCTTTCGCGTGCCGACGCCGGCCGAACACAATGCGTGGGACGTGTGGCTGCGCAGCATGGGCATCCAAACCAGCGGCATGATCGACCGTTACTACTTTCGCAGCATCTACTTCCGCGAGCCAAATGGCATTCTCTTCGAACTGGCGACCGATGGGCCAGGCTTTGCCGTGGACGAGCCACTCGAACGGCTGGGCGAACGGCTGGCGCTGCCCCCCTTCCTCGAACCGCGCCGCGCCGACATTGAGGCGCATCTCAAGCCATTGGAAACAACTTGAAAGAATTTTCAGGCAACGCCAGCCAGCCAGCCGCCATCTACGTAATAGGTGGAGCCAACGCTGTAGCTGGCGCGCGGCGAGCAGAGAAACACAAAGAAATCCGCCATTTCCTGCGGGGTGGCAAAACGACCGATCGGCGCATACTGTCGAGCGACCCCGTCCAGATATTGCTGCCACGTGGCGCCGGTTCCTTCCGTCCACTGTTTGACCGGTTCGATCCAACCTTCGGTCATCACCAAGCCGGGATTGATGCAGTTGACGCGGATGTTGTCGCGGATCAGCTCATTGGCAAGGCACTTGGAAAACATCATGAGCGCGGCTTTGGTCACGTTGTAGATCGGCTCGTGCGATAGCGGCTGCTTGGCGCAGATCGACGCGTTGTGCAGGATCACGCCGCCGCCGCGCCGCCGCATCGAAGGCGTCACCCCGCGCGCCAGCCGCACGGACGCCATCACGTGCAGATCCCAGTAGTATTGCCAGCGTTCGTCCGGCGCCTCCATAATGGTCTCTTCGCTGCCCGCGCCCGCGTTGTCGATCAGAAGATCGACGCCGCCCAAGCGCTCCTCAACAACCTGCACCAGCCGCTCAATGTCGGCGGCCATGGTTACGTCCGCGGGAATGCCCAGCGCCCTCACGCCGAACTCGGTGTGGATGGCCCTGGCCGCGGCATCCACGCGCGCCGCGTTGCGGGCGCAGAGCGCCACCTGCACACCTTCGCGCGCCAACCCCTGCGCCACGGCCAGCCCAATGCCCTGGCTGGCGCCGGTGACGAGAGCGATTTTGTCAGTCAGGTGCAAATCCATACATGATTTCCTTCTTTGCTGAAAAATAGACTTTAACCCAGAGCGGCAAAAATATTTCCGCCGCAGCCTCTGCGTCTTTACCTCTTTGCGTTGATTGCTGCCAAGCCATTATAGACGATTGACAGTCGCGGCGCGAAGCATGACAACCATCCCCCATTTTCGCTGACATCTGCGGTTGAAAGTCGCTGCCAAAAGGCGTACCATGCGTTTGTACTGTTTCAACCACGCACGAATTGTTGTTCGAGAAAGTGAGTTCGAAATGTCAAACCTCAAACAGGATTCCCTCGATTATCATGCACAGGGCAGACCCGGCAAGCTGAAAATTGTCGCCACCAAGCCGATGGACACCCAACGCGACCTGTCCCTCGCCTATTCGCCGGGCGTCGCCTATCCGGTGCTAGCCATCGCTGAAGACCCAGAGCTGGCGTTCGAATACACGGCAAAAGGCAATCTTGTCGCGGTCATCTCCAATGGCACCGCCATCCTCGGGCTTGGCGACCGCGGGCCGCTGGCCGCCAAGCCGGTGATGGAAGGCAAGGCGGTGCTCTTCAAGCGCTTTGCCGACGTCGATGTCTTCGACATCGAGATCAATGCCAGAGACCCCGACGACATCGTGCGCTTTGGCGAGATGATCGCACCGACGGTGGGTGGCATCAATCTAGAGGACATCAAAGCGCCGGAATGTTTCTACATCGAGACGGAGCTACAGAAGCGTCTCGACATCCCGGTCTTTCACGACGATCAGCACGGCACCGCGATCATTTCGGGCGCAGGCCTGCTCAATTCGCTGGAACTGATTGGCAAGCGCATCGAAGAGGTGAAGATCGTGCTCAACGGCGCGGGCGCGGCGTCAATTGCCACCGCCGATCTCTATATGGCGCTGGGCGCCAGGCGCGAGAACTTCATCATGTGCGACAGCAAGGGCGTCATTTACAAGGGACGCACCGCAGGCATGAACGAGTTCAAGGAGAAGTATGCGGTCGAGACCGACGCCCGCACGTTGGAAGACGCGCTCAAGGGCGCGGATGTCTTTATCGGTCTGTCAGTCGCCAACTGCGTCACGCGCGAGATGGTGCGCAGCATGGGCCGCGACCCGATCATCTTTGCCATGGCCAACCCAGACCCCGAGATTACCTATGAAGAAGTGCAGGCCGCGCGCGGCGATGTGATCTTCGGCACTGGGCGCAGCGACTATCCGAATCAGGTCAACAACGTGCTGGGTTTTCCCTTCATTTTCCGCGGCGCGCTCGATGTGCGGGCGCGCAAGGTCAATATGGAGATGAAAATGGCGGCCACCAAGGCGCTGGCCGCACTGACAAAGGAAGATGTGCCCGACGCTGTGATCCGCGCCTACGGGCTGACCGAGCTGCATTTCAGCCGCGAATATATCATCCCCAAGCCGCTCGACCCGCGTGTGCTGATGTGGGTGGCGCCGGCTGTGGCCCAGGCCGCCATAGAGACCGGCGTTGCACGGCGTACACTTGACATGGAAGAGTACCTCAACATGCTGACCGCGCGGCTGGGCAAGGGCGCGCAGACCATGTATATCCTGGAGCACAAGGCGCGCAGAGACCCCAAACGCGTGGTCTACGGCGAAGGCCGCGAACCGCGTGTCATTCGCGCCGCGCACGAGGTGGCGGTGAATGGCGTCGCCACGCCGATCCTGCTGGGCCATGCAGAAGAAGTGCGGCGGCAGATCCAGGAGCTTGGGCTGGACTGGGCGCCGGAGATCATCGACCCCATCAACACACCAAAACAGACGGAGTACGCCGAACGTTTCTACGCCAAACGCCAGCGCAAGGGGGTGACGCTCTCGCGCGCGCGCGAATTGATGCGCCAGAAGATGTACTTTGGGCCGATGATGGTGGAGTGCGGCGACGCCGACGCCTTTATTGCGGGTGTTGCCTACAACTATCCTGAAGTGCTGCGCCCCGCGTTGCTCTGCGTCGGCGCACAGGAGGGACGCCGGGTCAGCGGCGTCTACATGATGCTGGTGCAGGACAAGATGGTCTTCTTCACCGACGCCACCGTCATCATC
>JACSRH010000404.1 GCA_014879855.1 Caldilineaceae bacterium
GACCGGCTGGCGGAATATCCAGACTTTCACTTCACGCGCGGCGAATCGCAGGTCTACGCGTGGATCCAGGCGGAAAACCCCGCGCTCTTTGCGCAGATTCAGCAGTTGATTGCCGACGGGCGCTGGCACGTCGTCAACGGCATGGTCATCCAGCCCGACATGAACCTGCCCAACGGCGAGTCGCTCGTGCGCCAGGTGCTGCTCGGCAAGCGCTACATGCATCAGCAGCTTGGCGTCGAACCGACCGTTGCCTACTGTGTGGATACCTTTGGTCACACCGTAGCGCTGCCGCAGATTCTGCGCAAGTGTGGCTTTGACAGCTATGTCTTTATGCGCCCCGGCCCGCATGAAAAGGAGCTGCCCGCCAACGTCTTCTGGTGGGAAGGGCCAGATGGCAGCCGCATCCTCACCTTCCGCATTGCCGAGGCCTACACCACCCGCGGCGAAGATCAGGAGGAGCACATCCTGGCTGCGGTCGCGGCCAAGCCGGCCGCGCTCGACGCTGCCATGTGCTTCTTTGGGGTCGGCAACCACGGCGGCGGGCCAACCAAGGCGCAGATCGAGAATATCATGGCGCTGGCAGCCGAGCACCGCGACCGCGCGGCCGCCCTGGACATCCGCTTCAGTTGGCCGGAAGCCTACTTTGACGCCATCCGTGCGCAGGCCGCGGCGCTGCCCACGGTGGCCGACGAACTGCAATATCACGCGGTCGGCTGCTATTCGGTCAACAGCGCGCTCAAGCGCGCCCACCGCCAGGCCGAGAACCGGCTGCTGCTGGCCGAGCGGCTCGGCGTGATGGCGCGGCTGTGGGCAGACAAGCCCGCGCCGCAAGCCAAGCTGGACGAGCTGTGGCACGTGCTCGCCTTCAACCAGTTCCACGACACGTTGGGCGGCTCCTCGCTCAAGGTGGCCGAGGACGACGCCATCGCCGAACTGACCGGGCTGGCCGCGGCCGCCGAGGCACTGGCCGACGACTCCGGCCGCGCCATCGCCGGTCGCATCGACACCAGCGGGCCGGGCGCCACGGTGGTGATCTTCAATCCGGCTGCGCAGCCTGCCACGACCTACCTGGAGTACGAACCGTGGACCGGCTGGGAGCACTGGGACGAGTGCGGTTGGGGCCTGGTGGACGAGACGGGTCAACCGGTCGTCTATCAGGACATCGACCCGATCGAAGCCTTGAGCGAACCACTGGGCCGGATTCGCCGCCTGCTCTTTGCGACGACGCTGCCTGCCTTGGGCTATCGCCTCTTCCGCTTTGCACCGGGGCTGCCGCGTGCGGCTGCGCCGGATCCCGTGCTGCGCGTGACCGAGACTGAGTTGGAGAACGATCTGCTGCATATCCGCCTCGACGCGCAGAGCGGCAATATCGTCTCCTGCCTCGATAAGCAGACGGGGCTGGAGCTAGTGGGGCCGGGCGGCTGGAATGTGGGCGAGGTGATCGAAGATCCCAGCGACACCTGGTCGCACGGTGTGCAGCGTTACGGCGCGGCGCTGGGAAGCTTCGGCGACGCCACCATCACCATCGGCGAGCGCGGCCCGCTGCGCGTCTCGCTCCTGGTCGAACGCAGCTATGGCGCCAACCGCTGGCAGCAGCAGATTCTGCTCTGCCGCGGCGAGCGCGCGATCACCGTGCGCAACTGGCTGACGTGGCTGGAACCGTGGCGGCTGGTCAAACTGAGCTGCGATGTCAACACCCCTACGCCGCGAGCGGTGCATGACGTTGCTTTTGGCTGGCTCGAACGACCCTGCGACGGCCACGAAGTTCCCACCCACATGTGGATGGATGTCAGCGGCCCCGCGGCCGCGAGCAAAGAGACCATCGGGTTGGGGCTGCTCAACGATGGCAAATATGGCTGCGATGTCAGCGGCAGTGCGCTGCGGCTGACCGTGCTGCGCTGTACACCCTACGCCTATCACGAGCCGCACCCCTTTGGCGCGCGCCAGCGCTACGATTGGGTCGATCAGGGCAGCCAGGAATTCACCGTGATCCTGCGCCCGCACGTGGGCGACTGGCGCGCGAGCGACATTGTGCAGCGAGCGCGGGCGCTCAACCTGCCGCCGCTGCCCGTCACCATGCATAGCCACCCCGGCGACCTGCCGCGCCAGGCCGCGTTGGCCACGCTGGACAGCCGCGATCTCGAAGTCACCGCCTGCAAGGTGGCGGAGGATGGCAACGGCTATATCGTGCGCGTGGTGGATGTACACGGTCGCGGCGGCAAAGACACGCTGACGTGGCTGGGCCAATCGTTTGCGCTGGAAGTGGCGCCCTTCGAGGTGGTGACAGTGCGGCTGCGCGAGGCGGCCGGTCAGTGGCAGATGCAGCCGTGCGACATGCTGGAGCGCGTGGAGGATTTCAAATAGTTATCCACAGATGGCACAGATTACACAGATGTTGACAGCGTCGGTTAAAACCGACGGCTGCCACAGGAAATCTCAAAGAGCCAGGCTTTTTATCTGTGTCATCTGTGTCATCTGTGGATGTTCATAATGACTTCGCCTAAAAATAAATCCGCGTCGATCCGCCAAATCCGCAACATCCGCGTGCCATTCTTTACACCGCAAACATCTGATCCCGCTCCGGCCCCACCGACACGTAGTCGATCTTGATGCCGGCCAGCTCGCTGATGCGGTGCAGGTAGGCGCGCGCTTCCTTGGGCAGGTCATCCCAGCGGCGACAGTCAGAAGTAGTGGCTTTCCAGCCGTTCCACACCTCGTAAACCGGCGTTACATGCATCAGCACCGGCGTGTCTGGCATGGAGTCGGTGACGATGGTGCCATCGGGCAGTTTATAGCCGACGCACACCTTGATAATGTCAAACGCATCGAGCACGTCGAGCTTGGTGATCGCCAGCCCGGTCATGCCGTTGAGCCACGCCGCATAGCTGATCGCCACGCCGTCGAACCAGCCGCAGCGTCGCGGGCGGCCGGTGGTGGCGCCAAATTCGCCGCCGATCTCGCGCAGCTTCTCGCCGTCGCCGTCGTGCAGTTCGGCTGGGAAAGGGCCGTCGCCCACCGCGGTGCTGTACGCCTTGACCACACCGATCACCTTGTCGATGGTGCGCGCCGGCAGCCCCGCGCCAGAGGCGGCATAGGAGGCGGTCGGGTTGCTGCTGGTGACGTAGGGATAGATGCCCCAGTCCAGGTCGCGCATGACGCCAAGTTGGCCTTCGAGCAGGATGTGCTTCTTCTGCTCCACCGCGCGGCGGGTCATCGGCATGGTGTCGATGATGCGGTCCCCCAGCTTCTCGCGATATTCCATGCAGAGCGCATAGAGTTCGTCGCCCTTGACTGGCTCGCCGCCCAGAATCTCGATCTTGCGGTTGACGGTGCGCAGCGCGTTGTCGAGCCGCGTCTCCAGCCAGTCGGGTTGGAGCAGGTCGCCCATACGCAAACCGGCGCGTGCGGATTTGTCGGCGTAGGCCGGGCCGATGCCGCGCTTGGTGGTGCCGATGGTGTCCTTGCCGCGCGCGGCTTCCTCCAACACATCCAGCTCACGATGATAAGGCATCAGCATCTGCGCGCGCGTGCTGATCCAGAGATTCTCCAGGTCAACGCCGGCCGCCTTCAATTGCTCCATTTCTTTGAGCAACGATTGGGGATTGACCACACAGCCGGAGCCGATGATGTTTTGCGTGCGCGGGTTGAAGATGCCGCTGGGGATCAGGTGCAGCGCGTGCTTGCCATACGCGTTGATGACGGTGTGGCCGGCGTTGTCGCCGCCTTGGAAACGAATCACGACATCCGCCTCCTGCGCCAGATAGTCGATAATGCGGCCTTTGCCCTCGTCGCCCCACTGGGCGCCCACGACTGCGGTGACGGTCATATGGTCCTTTTTCCCTTGCGTAAATAATTTCCAATAAGATCTAGATTTTCTACTACTTCGCCGACTCGCCGCCGTCCACCGTGAGCACCGCGCCGGTGACGAACGATGCCTCATCCGAGCAGAGAAACGCGGCCGCACGGGCGATGTCATCGGGTTCACCAAGCCGGCCGAGCGGAATCAGCGGCAACTGCGCCTCAAAAAATTCTGCCGGCATCGCGTCGAAAGCTGCGGTGTGGATCAGACCGGGGCGAATGACGTTGGAACGGATGCCGTAGGGCGCCAGTTCGATGGCAAGCCGCCGGCTGAAAGCTTCCAGCGCCGCTTTGCTCGTCACATAGGCGATATCATCAAATTCGCCCACGATGACGCCAATGCTGCTGATGTGCAGCACACAGCCGCGCGTCTCGATCAGGTTGGCGCGCGCCGCCTGCACCAGACCAAACGCTGCGTCCAGATTGACCGAGAGCACCTGCCGCCACAACTCGCTGGTCATCTCGTCAAGGTCGAGGCCAGCCGAGATGGCCGCGTTGTTCACCAGTATGTCCAGCCGGCCGAAGTGTTGGCTCACCTGGCGCACGATATTGGCAGCCTCGCTGGCGACATCACCGCGAATTGGCAGCACCTCATAGCCAGCCGCGCGCAAGGCGTCGGCGTGTTTCTGCACCACATGGCCGCGGCGCCCGCTGATCGCAACTGCCGCCCCTTCAGCCGCCAGGCGCGTTGCAATGGCCGCGCCAATCCCCGTACCGCCGCCGGTGACGAGGGCGACCTTGCCTGTAAATCTACGTTGCATCTCGGTGGACACCTTCTGCTCCTGTCAGATCAACCCCGACCAATCGACAACTGGTAATTGGGCGCCTCTTTGGTGATGATAATGCTGTGCGGATGGCTCTCCTGGAAGCTGGCGCGGCTGATGCGCTGAAAGCGCGCCTTGACCCACAATTCGTGCAGATCGGCCGCGCCGACATAGCCCATGCCGCTGCGCAGCCCGCCCATCAACTGAAAAACAAAATCCTTGAGCAGCCCCTTGTACGGCACCTGCCCCTCGATGCCTTCGGGCACGCTTTTGCCGCTGATGTCGGGGCTGGCCGAATCGCTCTGCGCGGTTTGGTAGCGATCGCTGGCGCGACCCCTCATGGCGCTCAGGCTGCCCATGCCGCGGTACTCCTTGAACGAACGCCCCTCGCGAATCACGATTTCACCGGGCGATTCCTGCATGCCGGCCAGCAGGCTGCCCAGCATGACCGCCGCGGCGCCGGCGGCCAGCGCTTTGGTGATGTCGCCGCTGTAGCGAATGCCGCCGTCGGCCACCGCGGTCACACCATAGTCGCGCGCCGCGGCCGCGCACAGCAACACCGCGGTCAACTGTGGCATTCCGGCCCCAGCCACCACACGCGTTGTACAGATGGAGCCAGCGCCCACGCCGATCTTGACGACCGAAGCGCCGGCGTCGGCGAGGTCGCGCACACCTTCACGCGTCACCACATTGCCGGCGAGGATAGGAATATCGCCAAAACGGCGGCGCAGCGCGCGGATCGTATCGACGACGCCTTTGCTGTGGCCGTGGGCCGTGTCGATGGCGATCGCATCCGCGCCCGCCTCGATCACCGCTTCGGCGCGTTGGATGCCCTGCTCGCCCACGCCGACGGCCGCGGCGACCAGCAGCCGACCGCGATCATCCTTGGCCGCATGTGGATAATCCAGTTTCTTGAGAATGTCTTTGTAGGTGATCAGACCGCGCAGGTGCCCGGCATCGTCGACCAGCGGCAGCTTTTCGATGCGATAGCGATGCAGGATCTCCTGCGCTTCCGCCAGGGTGGTGCCCAGCGGCGCGGTCACCAACTCCTCAGCGACCATGTATTCGCTGATCGGCCGCGCGTCGTCGGTGGCGAACCGCACGTCGCGGTTGGTCAGAATGCCGACCAGCCGGCCGCCAGCGTTGGTGATGGGCACGCCGCTGATCTTGTACTTTGCCATCAACTGCTCGGCTTCGCGCAACGTGGCTTCCGGCGGCAGCGTGATCGGGTCGACGATCATGCCGCTTTCGCTGCGTTTGACTTTGTCGACCTCAGCCGCCTGTTCTGCAACCGTCAGATTGCGATGAATGACGCCCAGCCCCCCCTGGCGCGCCAGGGCAATCGCCAGCTCGCTTTCCGTCACCGTGTCCATCGCCGCGCTGAGAACCGGGATGTGCAGCCGCAACTGGGGATGCAGCATGGTGCTGAGATCGACTTGATTGGGCAAAGCCTCGGTGTAGCCGGGAATCAACAACACATCGTCGAAAGTCAACGCCTCTACTTCGAGCCGTGCGAGCGTCTCGTCCACGGAATGCACGCCGTTGCGTACGTCTTCCATCCATGCGGGCTGGGTCGATATAGTCACAGAATGCCTCCCTTGGAATCGAACCTGTTGTCAAGCCATTCTATCACTGCGAGAAGAACACAGCCAAGCAGCAGAGATGCTCAGGGCGCGTCCCGCGTAGCAAAGCACACCGTCGATCTCGCCGCCTCATGGTATGCTGGAACGACTTTCCGGCCTGAAGCCAGCTTCCATTTCAATCAAATCAAACGCAGAGGAGTGACTCATGCAATACCGTACATTGGGCGACACTGGTCTTGAAGTCTCGGCCGTTGGTTTTGGCGCCTGGGCGATCGGCGGCAGTTGGGGGCCGCAGAACGAACAGGATTCGCTGGCCGCTTTGCACCGCGCCATCGATCTCGGCGTCAACTTTATCGACACCGCGGCCGGCTACGGTGACGGCAAGAGCGAGCGGCTGATCGGCCAGGTGCTGAAACAGCGCAGCGAGACAGTCTATGTCGCCACCAAGACGCCGCCGCTGCCCGGCAATTGGCCGCCCAGCCCCTACGACCGCGTGGAAGATCGCTACCCGGAGCGCTATTTGCGCGAGAGCGTCGAGGAGCGACTGCGCAACTTGCAGACCGAGCGCATCGACCTGCTGCAACTGCATACCTGGACGCGTGCGTGGAACAAAGACCCGCGCCCCTTCGAGACGCTGCGCAAGCTGCAGGCCGAAGGCAAGATCGGCGCGGTGGGCGTCTCCACGCCGGAGCAGGATCAGAACAGCGTGATCGATCTGATGCAGCAGGGGTATGTCGACGCGGTGCAGGTGATCTACAACATCTTCGAGCAGGAGCCGGCCGCCGAGTTGCTGCCAGTCGCCGAGGAATATGACGTCGGCATCCTGGTGCGTGTGGTCTTTGACGAAGGCGTGCTGACCGGCAAGTATACCGCCGACACGCGCTTTGCCGCCGACGACTTCCGCAATAATTACTTTGCTGGCGACCGCCTGGCGCGCGCGGTGGCGCGCGTCGACAAGATCAAAGAGGACGTGGCGCCCTATGGGCTGTCGATGCCGCAGGTGGCGCTGCAGTTTGCGCTGGCGCATCCAGGCGTGAGCACCGTGATCCCCGGCATCCGCAGCGTCTATCAGGCCGAGGCCAACGCCGCAGCCGCCGACGCCGACCCGCTGCCCCAAGCGCTGCTGGAGAAATTGCGCCAGCACGCCTGGATGCGCGGTTTCTGGTATGGAGGGAAATAACGGAGCCTAAGCAGGTGGCCTGGCGGCTCAATCGAGCCTGCCAGGCCACCCCGGTGACAGCAAATGCTTTGGCCTAAATCCGGCTTTGCTGTGCGGCAGGCGGCTCAATGAGATAATGGCGATTGGTCACGCCAAAACCCATTTGCCCGCGCAATGTTGCCGAGATAATGAGCGCTGTCTTTCACCATTCTTTAGCTCATGCAACGCCAGCGAAAACCCTACGTTGGTTTTCGGGTGGATGCGCTTGATCGCAGCTCTTGCCATGCGGTGAGCCGCCAGCGCCGTCTCTACAAAATCCCCACGCTTGACAAAGGTATAGGGAAAGGGATGAATTTCTGTATTTTCTTCCAGACCAAAAGCCAGCGCCGCTCGCTTTAGCCAAGATGACGTCTGCACTTCGTCACTGACACCCACGGGGGCATGACTTGCCGCCGATTCACGCGCACCCATGATCAATGCCAGCAAGTCGGGTAGATTGACTTCGTTCAGCGTACAAACATAAGGGATGAGGTCGCCCAGTTCTTGCATGACATAGGCTGCATACCGGGCAAAGCGTTCGGGCGTTTCAGCAGCAGTCCATCCGCCCAACTTCATAAGCCAGCGCGGGGAGGTGAAATGGTGCAGCGTCACCATGGGCGTAAGCCCATATTCATGGCAGGCGTCTAACATGTCGCGGTAGTGTCCAATCACCGCCGGCGAAAACATGGCCGTCTTCGGGTTCAACCCTGGCCCGCTCAATGGAAAAACGGTAGGAGGTAAAGCCAAGCTCTGCCAACAACTTGATATCTTCACGATAGCGGTGGTAATGGTCGCAAGCATCCCCGGAAGGTTCACTGACGACTGTGCCTGGGATATGTTCCAAAACCCAAAAATCTGAGTTGAAGTTATTCCCTTCAACCTGGTCAGCAGCCGTCGCGGTTCCCCAAAGGAACCCTTCAGGGAATTCATAATCTAGTGCCATAACATCTCCCGCATGGTGTTTTTCCGAAACTCTACACAATCAGTCACTGGCGCCCAACTTATTTCAACCTGAATGTCCACGCTGGCGCCCAATGCAAGCTTCTCCGATTTTCGGACGCTCACTTTAGTGGGATTCCACTGCCCTATTCGCCAGCGACAGGATCGCGCGCGCGGTGATGTTGTCAGTCGCCAGTACATTCAGATAGCCGCCACGCAACGCGCCCAGGATCGCGGGAACCTTGGTCAGACCTCTGGCCACCGCGATCACTTTGGGAATGCGGCGCAGGTCTTCCAATTCGACGCCGATCACGCGGCGATTGATCTCGATGCCCGCGGTCTGCCCTGTGGCGTCGAAGAAACGACCGGCGGTCTCGCCCACCGCGCCCAGCCCGCGCAGCACCGCCAGATCAGCCCGCGTGATCAGCCCGGCGCGCAGAAAGCTGGAATCATGCTCGTCAAGCGAACCGATGCCCGTAATGGCAAGCTGCACGGTGCGCGCCCGGCGCATCCCTTCGCTCACCGTCGGTTCGGCCAGAAAAAGCTCGCGCACTTCGGGACGCTCAACCAGCACAGGCGCGTGCAGATCGTAATGGCGGCCGCCTAGTTTTGCAGCCACCATGCGCGCCAGGTCAGGCCCATCGACCGCCAGCGCGCCGACGCCGCCCATCAACTGCACGACATCGATTTGGCGTCCAAGGTTGTTGGGCAGCGCGTTGACGGTGGCATGCACGCCTGTGCCCCACGCAACCCCGATGGTTGCTCCTTGCGGGAGATCGGGAATGATGCGCTGCAGATAGATGGCAGCCAGTTGACCCGCCCCTGCGACCAGGCTAGCATCATCATGGTCAGGTTTGGTTTCCAAAACCAGGGCGTCGGCTAAATTGAAGCAGGTGGTGAGTTGCATCTCCAGGGCGAAATCGCGCGGGATCGGCGTGTTGATTTGCACCTCGATCACCCCACGCTCCCACGCTTCCTTGAGCAGGCGCGACACCTTGGAGGTCGAGACGCCCAAACGCTCGGCAATCTCAGCTTGACCCTGATTCAATTTGTAATAGAGGCTGGCCACCATGGCCAGCAGATCATCGCGCTCGTTCATCACCGTCGCCCCTCAAGGCATTGCTGGCACCAATTTGAGCAGATTTTCACGTAGTGCAAAAATTTGCAATCAGAATAGCACGCTACATAATTGATGTCAATAGGATGTGGATTTTTCCCTCTTTTTCGGGGGGTTGACAAATCAAATAGGCTGTGCTACCCTCTTTGCAAGAAATTGCATTAATTGAATTTTCTTGCTCCCAAAGCAATCATCACAAGAGATCAAGCGGCGGCGTGCAGTTTGTCGTCAATTATAGAAGGCCCGGTGCAGATGAGTGTTCGTTGCGATGGCTTTGTATTCGATCTGGATGGCACAGTCTATCTCGGCGAGTCCGCCTTGCCTGGCAGCGTCGAAGGTATTGCCGAGCTGCGCAGACGCGGCAAGCGGGTGCTGTTCGTCAGCAACAAGCCACTAGAGCCGCGCACCAAATACGCCGCCAAGCTGACCCGGCTAGGCATTCCCACCGCAGCGGAAGATGTGATCACGTCGGGGTATGTGCTGGGGCATTATCTTGCGCAGCATCAACCGGCGTTGCGCTATTACGTGATCGGTGAGGAAAACTTGCGCACGGAGTTGCGCGGCCACGGCCTCACCATTCTCGACGAACTCGACGGGCAGGACGCGCAGGAAGTCATTGATCCACAGGGCATCGATGCCGTGGTGGTCGCCTTCGACCGCACGCTGGACTATCGCAAGCTCAACACCGCCTATCAGGCGTTGATGCGCGGCGCGTGGTTCTACGCCACCAATGGCGACAAAACATGTCCCATGCCGGGCGGCGCGATCCCCGATGCAGGTGGAACGATCGCGGCGCTGGAGGCGATGACCGGTCGTCGCCTGCAATTGCTTGCCGGCAAACCATCCACACTGACGATGGAAGTCGCGCTGGATCGGCTGGGGCTGGCCGCGGCGCGCTGCATGATGGTGGGCGACCGATTGGAAACCGACATTCTCATGGGGCAGAACGCCGGGATGCTCACCGCGGTTGCGTTGACGGGCGTCAGCACGCTGGCCGATGTCGCCGCCATGGCCACCCCCCCCACATTTGCCATCGAACGCCTGAGCGAACTATCCGCGCTGGTGGAGTAGGGCTCGCCACCCTGATTAGACACACTCCCAAAGCTTTGTTTACTGCTGCTCCCCCCAATTTTTAAGTGAAGATTGTCAGTGGCAATCCGTCGCTGTGGCGGGAAAGGAAATGGATACAAAACAAAAGATCGGTGGAGCGTGGCCGTCGCGGTGAGGCCAGAGTCTTGATGACGGGTTTGTTCGACAGTCTGATACGACTATTCAAGTTTTCCGATTGGAGAAGATGCATGAAGACGAAAACAACTTATCTTGTAGTGGCGATGCTGGTGATCCTGTCGATGGTGATCAGCGCATGCGCGGGTGCGGCTCCTGCACCTCAGGCGCCCGCGGCCGAAGCGCCTGCCGAGCAGGCCGCAGCCGCGCCGGCCGGCGAATTCAATTGGCGTGCACACGAGGGTGAGACCCTCAAGCTGCTGCTCAATCAGCATCCCTATCAGCAGGCGCTGGTGGGCGAACTGCCCAAGTTCACCGAACTGACCGGCATCGATGTCACCTACGATGTCTTCCCGGAGCAGAATTACTTCGACAAAGTGACGATCGATCTGCAGGCAGGCGACGCCAGCACCTATGATGTATTCATGACCGGCGCCTATATGATCTGGCAGTACGTCCCCGCTGGCTGGATGGAGCCGCTGGAAGGCTACATCAACGACCCCAGCAAGACGAACGCCGACTACGACTTTGAGGACATTCTGCCGGGTCTGCGCAATTCCGAAATGTGGACGGGCGAAGCCGGCCGTGACAGCATGGGCGCTGGTTCGCAGTGGGCGCTGCCGTGGGGCTGGGAAGCCAATGCGTACATGTACCGCAAGGACATCTTCGATGCCAATGGGCTGACCCCGCCGGCCAACATTGACGAACTCGTTGAGATTTCCAAAAAGTTGAAGGAGCTGAACCCGGAGATGGCAGGCATTGTCGTGCGCGGCAGCCTGAACTGGGCGACGATTCACCCTGGCTTCATGACCATGTACGCCAGCGAAGGCTGTGTGGACTACGACGAAAACATGATCCCGCAGATGAACAGCCCGTGCGCGGTCGAAGTCACCAAGAAGTGGATCGACATGGTCAAGAGCGCCGGCCCTGAAGCGTGGACCACCTACACGTGGTACCAGGCTGGTTCGGACTTCGGCGCGGGCAAGGCCGCCTCGCTCTTCGACGCTGACATCCTGGGCTTCTTCCAGAACCAGGAAGGCGCCGGCGCTGAGGGCGTCGTCGGCAATATCGCCTGGGCGCCCGGCCCGCGCGGGCCAGAAGGCCAGCTCAACACCAACGTCTGGATCTGGTCGCTGGCGATGAACGCGGGATCCAAGAAGAAGGACGCGGCCTGGCTCTTCATGCAGTGGGCCACCGGCAAGGACTTCCTCACCACCGCCGTGGTGGAGCCACAGTATACAATGGTCAACCCGGTGCGCCAGTCGATCATCGACAACCCGGACTTCCAGGCGCGCATGGAGGCGCAGACCGACTACATGTCCACGCTCCAGACCATCTCGGAGAATGACATGCGCATCCAATTCACGCCGTCGCCCATTTTCTTTGAAACGACGACCGAGTGGGCGCAGGCACTGCAGGACATCTACGCCGGCGCCGATGCACAGGAGCGCCTCGACGCCCTGGTCAAAAGTCTGAGCGAGCAACTTCAAGACGTAGGAATTCTCGAGTAACACGATCTCTGGCAATCTTCCAGGAAGCCGTGAGCTTCCTGGAAGATTGCCAGCCGCACTCTCTGCAATGTGTCCGACGGCGGCCTGCTGCCTGTCTTGTGTCAAGGAGTACAGAAGTCCACCATGAGCGAACAAGCCATCCACTCGCCAATGCCGGCCCAGGAAGCAGAGCCGCGCCTGCCCTGGCTGGTGCGCGCCCGCCCCTATCTCATCATTCTGCCGGCGCTGCTGCTGCTCATCGGCATTCTCTATCCGTTCTTGCTGGGGGTCTACTACTCCTTCACGGCCTTCAACTTCAAGGTGCCGGGCAGCCAGTACAACTTCGTCGGGCTGCGCAATTATGTGCGTATGTTCACCGACGAGGATTTTCTCTACTCCACCTATGTGACGCTGGCCTATGCGGTCATCACCACCGGCGTCGAACTCGGTCTGGGGCTGATCGTGGCGATGCTGCTCAATCGCGACTCGCGCGTCTCCAAGATTCTCACACCGATGTTGATCTTCCCGATGATCATTGCGCCGGTGATCGGCACGCTGGTCTGGAAGATGATGATGCAGCCCAGCGTGGGCATCCTCAACCCGATCCTGAACACGGTCGGACTGCCCTCGCTAGAGTGGGCCGCGGCGCCGCAGACCGCGCTTTTCTCGGTCACGCTGGTCGATATCTGGATGTTTACGCCCTTTGCCGCCATGATGATCCTGGCTGGGCTGCGTTCCTTCCCCAACGCGCCCTTTGAGGCCGCGCGCGTTGATGGCGCGTCGTTCTGGTTCACCTTCCGCAACCTGACGCTGCCCATGCTCACGCCCTTTATCATTATCATCATCGTCTTCCGCTTTATGGACTCGCTGAAGATGTTCGACATCATCTTCGCCATGACCGAAGGCGGCCCAGGCAATACGCTGATGACCTACCAGCTCACCGCCTATCGCACAAGCATCCAGTTTCAGCGCATGTCGGCCGGCCTGCCCTACGCCATTTTGCTCTACATCATCATCTACATTGTCAGCATGTACTTGATCAAGGCGTGGGGCCGCGCCCAGCGTCGCGCGGCCGGTTACTAGGAGGAGATGGAGCCGACTTATGCAGCATGAAAAAACTCAAAACCGCCTGCTCGCCATCCTCTCCGATGGCATCCTGATTGTCTACTTTCTCTTTGCGCTCTTCCCGCTGGTGTGGATGGTGCTCGTCTCGCTCAAGAGCGGGCCGGAACTCTTCACAACCAAGTTTATCTTTACGCCGACGATCGACAACTACATCGCCATTCTTTTTGGCGATGCGCGGGCCGCGGCGGGCGTGGTGGCGCGGCAGGAGTTCCCGCGCAACTTCATGAACAGCCTGATCGCCAGCAGCGGCGCGGTGCTCATTTCGCTGCTCGTGGGTGTGCCCGCGGCCTATGCGCTGGCGCGCTACAAATTCCGCGGCAAGGAAGATCTGGCCTTTACCTTTCTCTCCTTCCGCTTTGCGCCCGAACTGGTCGTGATCATTCCGCTCTCCGTCATCTACCGCCAGCTTGGGCTCTACGACACCTACTTCGGCATCATGTGGGTCTACCAGCTGGTGACGCTGCCGCTGCTGATCTGGGTGCTGCGCTCCTACTTCGAAGACATCTCACCCGACATCGAGCAGGCAGCCATGATCGACGGCTATTCGTGGTGGCATGTCTTTTTTAAGATTTTGATGCCGCTGGTGCGCCCTGGCCTGGCCGCGGCCGCGCTGCTCGCCTTCATTTTTGCGTGGAACAACTTCATGTTTCCGCTCGTGCTTGGCGGCTCCAACGTGCAGACAGTGACCGTGGCTTCGCTTGGCTACATCTCGTCGGCGCAAGGCTTCTTTAACCGCATGGCCGCGGCCTCGGTGCTCGCCTCGCTGCCGCAGATCATCCTGGCGCTCAGCATCCAACGCTATCTTATCCGTGGCCTCAGCTTCGGCGCTGTGAAAGGGTAATCGCAGCATGGCAACGTTACGACTCGAACACCTGACCAAAGATTTTGGCAAAGTGCGCGCCATCAATGATATGTCGTTGCAGGTGGAAGATGGCGAGTTCATCGTCATGCTCGGCCCGTCGGGCGCGGGCAAAACGACCACACTCAAGCTAATTGCCGGCGTGGAGACGCCAACGAGCGGCCGGGTCTATATCGACGATAAGCTGATGAACGCGATGGAGCCGCATTACCGCAACGTAGCAATGGCCTTCGAGAGCTATGCACTCTACCCGCATCTCACCGTCCGGGAGAATCTGGCCTTTCCGCTGCGCGCGCCCGGCCGCAAATTTCCCACCGCAGAGATCAATCGTCGCGTGCTCTCTGTCTGTGAGACGCTGAACATCCAGATGTTGATGGATCGACTGCCGCAACATCTCTCCAACGGGCAGAAGCAGCGCGTCGCGCTGGGACGGGCGATGGTGCGCGAGCCAAGCGTGCTCCTGCTCGACGAGCCGATCTCGCACCTGGACGCTAAATTGCGCCACCGGATGCGCCAGGAGTTCAAGGCGCTCGAAGCCGATATTCGCTACACCACCATCTATGTCACGCATGACTACCTGGAAGCGCTTTCGCTGGGTGACCGTCTGGTCGTGCTGAACCAGGGCGTCATCCAGCAGATCGGCTCGCCGCACGAGGTCTTCGAGAAACCGGCCAATCTCTGGGTCTCCAAGATTCTCGGCCATCCGCAGATCAACCTGGTGGCGTGTGATGTACAGCGCGATGGCGATGCGCTACACCTGGTCAGCCGCGACCGCGCCATCCGCGTGACTGTGCCCGACGCGCTGCGCCCGCGGCTGCTCAAGCATGGCGCCGATCACTATACGCTGGGGGTTCGGCCCATGCATTTGAGCGTCGTCGCCAATTCAGGCGAAGCTGCGACCAATACATGCAGCGGCGTGGTCTATGTCTTTGAGCGGTTAGGGACGAAAGGGGTGCTGTCGGCGACTGTCGGCGCCCAGAAACTGAACATCTTGACGCCGATCGAAATGAATTTTGCGATCGACGACGTGATTCGCCTGGCGATCAATGTCGACAACATCATGATCTTCGACAGCAAGACCGAACAAAACTTGTTGTTCACGAAATAAGGGTTTCCAACATGGCAGAATTGCGCCTCGAACATATCTACAAAACGTACAAAGGTGGGGTCGAAGCCGTCAAAGACCTCAACCTGACCGTCAAAAATGGCGAGTTTCTGGCGCTGCTGGGGCCTTCTGGCTGTGGCAAAACCTCGACGCTGCGCATGATCGTCGGGCTGGAGGAGATCACAAGCGGTGAGATGTATATCGGCGACCGTCTGGTCAACAAGCTGGAGCCCAACCAGCGCAACGTCGCCCTCGCCTTCGAGACCTA
>JACSRH010000165.1 GCA_014879855.1 Caldilineaceae bacterium
AGTTTCGTGAAATGCTGGGCAAGCATTTTTCACGGGAGAGGCGCAGCCTGCGCCTCTCCCGATTCAGCGATGAACCACAGCCCGTAGAGGGTGTTTCATGACGACAACCGTTTCCGCTGCGCGTGCCGCAGCGCCGCCTGCCCCCGCTGGCAATCTGGAAGTTCGCAACGTCAGCAAAGCCTTTCCCAACGTACAGGCGCTTAGCGATGTCTCACTTGACATCCGGCCCGGCGAGATCCTCGCGTTTATGGGCGAGAATGGCGCGGGCAAATCCACCCTGCTCAAGATCATCAACGGCGATTATCAGCCCGACAGCGGCACGCTGACCCTCGACGGCAGGCGTCTCAACTTCTCCGGGCCGAGCGCTGCCCATGCCGCTGGCATCCGCGTTATCTACCAGGAGCCGGAGATCATCCCCGGCGTCGATGTGGCCGAAAACATCTGGGTGGGGGAGCTGCCCAAGCGCTTTGGCCTGCTCGACCGCGGGCAGCTCAACCGGCAGGTGCGCCACAGCCTGGTGGAGTACGGCTTCGAGGATGTGCTGCCCATGAACCTGCTGGGCGAGCAGCTCTCCTCCGCGCAGCGCCAGGTCGTCGAAATTATGCGTGCGCTCAAGGAAGGGGTGCGCGTGCTGGCGCTCGACGAGCCGACCTCCTCGCTCACCGACGAAGAGGTGGATCGCCTCTTCGAGCTGGTGCGCCGGCTGCGCGACGAAGGCGTGGCGATCATCTATGTCTCACACCGCATCAAAGAGATCCTGCAACTGTGCGACCGTGTGGCGATCCTGCGCGATGGGCGGCTGGTCGCGGTCAGGCCCGCGGCCGAGCTGAACGACGCCGAGATCGTGCGGCTGATGGTCGGCCGCGAGCTGACCGACGTCTTCCAGCGGCGGCCCTCCGACACGGGGCGGGAAGTGCTGCGCGCCGAGGGCATCCACAGCAACTGGCACCGCAACGTCAGCTTTTCGATCAACGCGGGCGAGGTCGTCGGCTTTGCTGGACTGGTCGGCGCGGGCCGCACCGAGCTGGCCAAGGTGATCTTTGGCGAACTGCCCAAACGCAGCGGCAGCGTGCTGCTCGAAGGCCGCGCGGTCACCATCCGCCGCCCCGACGACGCCATCGCCAAAGGCATCGGCTTTGCGCCCGAAGATCGCAAACGCGAGGGGCTGGTGCTGATCCGCAGCGTGCTGGAGAACGCCTCGCTCGCCATCCTGCCGCAGTTGAGCCGCTTTCATTTTGTGCGCCGTGGGCTGGAGCGTTCGATCATGGCCGGCTTTGTCGACAAACTGCGCGTGCGCACGCCGTCGCTGGAGCAGGAGGTGGGCAAGCTCTCCGGCGGCAACCAGCAGAAGGTGGTGCTGGCGCGCTGGCTGGCCGCGCGCCCCAAGGTGCTGATCCTCGACGAGCCGACGCGCGGCATCGATGTCGGCGCCAAGGCGGAGATTTACCGACTGGTCGACGACCTGGCCAACCAGGGGCTGGGCATCATGTTCATCAGCTCCGAACTGCCGGAGCTGCTCGGTCTGGCGGACCGCATCTATGTGATGCAAAATGGCCGGATCACCGGCGAGCTTTCCAGGGCCGAGGCCAGCGAGGAAGCTGTGCTGGCGCTGGCGATGGCCGATCAATTGTCCGCGGCGCAGACCGCGAGCGCTTCAAAAATGAAAGACGGTGCAGCATGAGCGTCAATGTGACGACTCCATCAACTATGTCTTCCCAGCGGACGAGCCTCTTCCAGCGCACCATCCGCTTTATCGGCGCCGACAATCTGTCGCTGATGTTCGCCCTGCTGGCGCTGATCTTTCTGATCACGGTCGTCAGCGGCTGGTTCGGCATGAGCGGCGGCGACAAATTCTTCTCGTGGCAGAATGTCATGAACAGCCTGGCGCAGGCGATTGTCGTGGTGGGCCTGCTGGCCATCGGCGAGACCGTGGTGATCATCGCCGGTGCACTCGATATTTCGATCGGCTCGATTGCCTCGATCGGCTCGGTGGTCTCCGCGTCGGTGCTGGTGGGTGTGGGCGCGGTCGGCTCGCTCGGCATCCTGCCCGCGGGCAATGTCTTTATTGCCGTCGCCGCGGGCATCGCGGCCGGCATGATCGCCGGCGTGATCAACGGCTTCATCGTCACCACGCTGCGCGTCAATCCGATCATTGCCACGCTGGGCACGCTGGCGGCTTTTGGCGGCATCGCTTTCCTGCTGGCGCCCGACGGCAAACCGATCGGCGTGCTGACGCAGCCGGAGTTCACCTGGCTGGCGCAGGGGCGCTTTCTGACCGACGCGCAGATTCCGTCGCTGGGCGGCGCCAACTGGACCGGCATCCCAGTGCTGACGGTGATCCTGATCATCGTGGCGATCATCGGCCACGTGCTGATGACCTACACCGACTTTGGCCGCGCCATCTACGCCATCGGCGGCAATGCGACCGCCGCGCGCCTGGCTGGCATTCACCTCACACGCGTGCGCGTGCTGATGTATGTTTTTTCGGGCGCCATCGCCGGGCTGGCCGGCGTGCTGCTGACCTCGCGCACCACCTCGGGCAATCCTGTCAACGGCACCGGGCTGGAACTGCAGGCGATCACCGCGGTCTTCCTGGGGGGCGCGGCCACCGCCGGCGGCAAAGGCACGATCTTTGGCACCTTTCTGGCCGTGATCCTGGTCGGCGTGCTCAACAACGGCATGAACCTGCTGGGCTTCAACACCTTTATCCAGCGCGTGGCGCTGGGCCTGCTGCTGATCGCCGCGGTCGCCATTTCGCAGTGGCGCCAGGCGCGCGCGGAGCAGGCGCGCACGCGCATCGCCGACGAGAGCTAAATCCCGTTAGTAAACTCAGTACTTCACGATTCTGCCTCACACGGAGACACAGAGGCACAAAGTTGAAGATGGCATCCTTTGTGC
>JACSRH010000318.1 GCA_014879855.1 Caldilineaceae bacterium
AGTCGCTTCGCCATCCGCGAGGGTGGTCGCACCGTCGGCGCTGGCGTCATCACCGAGATCCTTAAGTAGTGAGAAAGGGTGGGAGGTAGAAGGTAGAAAGTAGAAGATGAGTTGTACATCTTCTACTTTCTACCTTCTGCTTTCTGCTATTGACAGTATTTCAAGAGAGAGTAAACATGGCAAAGCAGAAGATCCGCATCAAGCTCAAGGCGTATGATCATCGGGTGTTGGACGCTTCGGTCCGCCAGATCGTCGATGCCGCTGAGCAGACGGGCGCCCAGGTCGTCGGGCCAGTGCCCCTGCCGACCAGCATCGAAAAGTTTACGGTGATGCGCTCGACTTTCATCGACAAGGACAGCCGTGAGCAGTTCGAGGTGCGCACCCACAAGCGTCTGATCGATGTCGTCGATCCGGGCAGCAAGACGATTGAGAATCTTACCCGTCTTAACCTTCCGGCCGGTGTTGACATTGAGATCAAGTTGTAATTGTCAACCATAAACTGCGGTTCGTAATACGCGGGGCGCAGCAAGTGGTTGACCAATCTTTAGGGGATGATGCGGTCAGCAGGGTTTTGGCGGAACGAATTGCGTTTGGGTTGCACGCAGCGCTCGTCAATAACGCTTCAACCGACAGTCCCAGGGGGACGAGATGAGAGGAATTTTAGGGAAGAAGGTAGGCATGACGCAACTCTTTGACAAGAGCGGCGCCGTTGTTCCGGTCACTATCATTGAAGCCGGGCCCTGCTACGTCACCCAGGTCAAGACTGCGGAGACGGACGGCTACAATGCAGTTCAGATCGGGTATGAAGAAGTGGTTGAGCGCAAGCTCACCAAAGGGCAACGCGGCCATCTGCTCAAAGCGGGTGCGCCGATGATGCGTCGCCTGCGCGAAATGCGTTACACCGCAGCGCCATCCCTCAGTGTGGGTGACGTTGTCAAGGCTGATGTTTTTGCCGAGGGCGAGCTGGTGGATGTGTCGGGCATCTCTAAAGGTCGCGGCTTTTCCGGCGCGGTCAGACGGCACGGTTTTGCCGGCGGCCCCAAAACGCACGGTCAGTCGGATCGTCATCGTGCAACTGGTTCGCGCGGCGCGGGCACAACACCCGGCCATACGATGCCAGGCAAGTTGGCGCCGGGCCAGTTTGGCAACACCAGCACCACCGTTCAAAACCTGAAGGTGGCGCTGGTCGACGCCGAACGCAATCTGATTGCGGTGCGTGGCGCCATTCCTGGCCCGCGCGGCGCGCTCGTGGTCGTGCGCGAATCGGTGAAACAATTGCGACGAGCAGAGCAAGCCAAGTAAGGCGCGCGCAGGATTGACGAAGGAGTAACAGACCATGCTTATACCTGTGAAAAACATGAGCGGGCAGCAGGTCGGCGAAGTCGAACTGAGCGACGCCGTCTTTGCCGCCCCAATCAACACAACCGTGATGCATCAGGCGCTGATGCGACAGTTATCAAACGCACGCCTGGGCACCCATGACACCAAGGTGCGCAGCGAAGTTTCGGGCGGCGGCAAAAAGCCCTGGCGCCAGAAGGGCACCGGGCGCGCCCGTCAAGGTTCGACGCGTGCGCCGAACTGGGTGGGTGGCGGCGCCGTCTTTGGCCCGACGCCACGCAAGTACACAAAATCGCTGCCCAAAAAGATGCAGCGTCTTGCCTTACGCGGCGCCTTGTCGGTAAAAGTCGCCAACGATCAGATGATTGTGATCGACCAAATTGCTATCGACGCGCCGAAGACCAAGACCGCCATCAAGATGTTGTCGGCGCTTGGCGCGGATGGGCGCAGCGTGTTGTTGGTGACGCCGGAGAAGAACATCCCGGTCTGGAAGAGCGTTCACAATATCCCGCAGGTCAGGGTGCTGCAAGCCGGGTATCTAAATATCCGCGACCTTCTGGGCTACGACCTGGTCGTGCTGACGCGTGACGCCGTGGACGCCATCGAGTTGTGGCTTGGGGCAGATGCGCCATCCACCACCATGACAGGCGCCGCGGTGACGGCTCCAGAAATGACGGAGGCATAATCCATGCACGTTTATGAGATTCTGAAGCGTCCTATCGTTACGGAAAAAACGATGACCGCCACCGACGAACAGAACAAGGTGACGTTCGAGGTGGACATGCGCGCCAATAAGCTCCAGGTCAAGGATGCGGTGCAGACGGCCTTCAAGGTGGATGTGATGGAAGTGCGCATTTTAGTGATGCCGGCTAAAACCACACGGCGCGGCAAGCAGATCCGCATCCGTCAGTCAAAGTGGAAAAAGGCCGTTGTCACCCTGGCGCCTGGCGACAGCATCCAACTGTTTGAAGGCGTATAACAGGGAGAGTTCTAATGGCTATTAAGATTTATCGTCCGACTTCGGCGGGACGCCGCAACATGAGCGTCTCGACCTTTGACGAAGTGACCCGCACCAAGCCAGAACGGTCGCTGCTGGCGCCGCTGAACAAGAGCGCAGGTCGCAACAACCGCGGTGTTGTCACGACCCGGCATCGCGGCGGCGGCCACAAGCGTCGCTATCGCATCATCGATTTTCGGCGCGACAAATTTGGCGTCGCTGGCAAGATCGAGTCAATTGAATACGACCCAAATCGTAGTGCACGCATTGCGCTGGTAGTCTATACCGACGGTGACCGCCGCTACATTCTGGCGGCGCAGGGTTTGCAGGTGGGCGACACGGTGATGTCCGGGCCGACTGCCGAAATTCGCCTCGGAAATACGCTGCCGATCCGCAATATCCCGTTGGGCACGGTGGTTCACAACATCGAAATTTACCCGGGACGCGGTGGCCAGTTGGTGCGCAGCGCGGGGTTGGGCGCACAGTTGCTGGCCAAGGAAGGCTCCATGGCGCAGGTTCGCCTGCCGAGCGGCGAAGTTCGCTACGTCGATATGAACTGTCTGGCGACGATCGGCGCCGTGTCCAACCCTGACCATGCCAACCAGAACCTGGGCAAGGCTGGCCGCAAGCGCTGGCTGGGCATCCGCCCGGGCACGCGTGGCGTCGCGATGGATCCTGCCTCTCATCCTCACGGTGGTGGTGAAGGTCGCTCGCCGATTGGGATGAAGGCGCCGAAGACCCCGTGGGGCAAGCCGGCGCTGGGCAAGAAAACGCGCCGCAACAAACGGACCGAGAAGTTCATCGTGCGTCGCGGTGGCAAGGGATAAAGGATAGGAGTGAAAGATGTCACGATCACTGAAAAAAGGCCCTTTTGTCAGCCCAAAGCTGCTGAAGCGCGTGGAGGAAATGAATCGAAAAGGCGAGCGCAAAGTTCTCAAAACCTGGTCGCGCGCTTCGACGATCTTTCCGCAGTTTGTAGGGCACACGCTTGCCGTGCATGATGGCAGACGCCATGTTCCCGTCTACATTTCGGAAAACATGGTTGGCCACAAGCTGGGTGAGTTTGCGCCGACGCGCTTCTTCCGCGGCCATGTCAGGTCCGAAAAGGCCACCAGGGTCCTTCGTAAGTAGGCGACGGCCAGGTAAAGAAACGGAGAACGGACGATGGAAGTCGTTGCTAAGATGAAATTCACCGGCCTCAGTGCGCAGAAGACGCGCCTGGTGGTCAACGAAGTGCGTGGGCGTCAAGCCGAGGAAGCGTTGGCAATCCTTGGTTATATGCCGCAGTCGGCGGCGCAGTTGGTCGCCAAGACGGTAAAGAGCGCCTTGTCCAACGCGGTTGAAAACTTTGGCTACGATGCCAAAGATATGGTCATCACCAAAATCTACGCCGATGACGCACCGATCCGCAAGTGGCGGCGTTTTGGTGCGCGAGGTCGCTTCAAACCATGGCTGCGTCGCTCTTCTCACATCACGGTGGTGCTGGAAGAACGCGCCTCGGCCATTGGTGTGGCTGGCGGCAAGGCGAATAGCAACTAAGGGAGGTTCACTTGGGTCGCAAAGTTAATCCCATCGGGTTTCGCCTGGGAATTATCAAAGAGCACAAAAGCCGCTGGTTTGCCACCGGCAAGCAGTACACCGAGCAACTGAGCGAGGATCGACAGATCCGCAGCCTTGTCTTTGAAGCGTTGAACAAAGAAGAACGCGGCGGCCGTGATAGCCGCCAGTCTACAAAGAACAAGGCCGGCATCAGCAATATCGATATTGAGCGCCAGCCGAACCAGGTGCACATCATTATCGATACGGCGCGGCCTGGCGTGATCATCGGGCGCAAAGGCGCCAGCGTCAATCTTCTGCGCCAGCAGTTGCAGGACCTGACGCAGAAGAAGGTCAAGATCGATGTGCGCGAGATTTCCAAGCCAGAGCTTGATGCACGTCTGGTGGCGGAGAGCGTCGCCGAGCAGATTGAGCGCCGCGTCAGTTGGAAGCGCGCCATGAAACAGGCTGCGCAGAAGACGATGCGCTCCGGTGGGCGTGGCATCATGGTGACGGTGTCCGGGCGTCTGGGCGGCAGTGATATGGGCCGCGTCGACTCGGTGCGGGAAGGGCGTATTCCGCGCCACACCTTCCGCGCTGATATCGACTATGGCACGGCTGAAGCCAACACCACCTTTGGCGTCATTGGCGTGAAAGTGTGGATTTACTTGGGCGAGGTGCTGCCGGGCCAGGAGTATCACGCCAAGTATGTAGCAGCCGAGAATTAAAGAGTTCGTTGATCGGTGGCGATTGCGCGTGCAGGCATGGGCTTTCTCAGGCCGGCCGGTGCACCAACCATTCGCCCCACACATGTGCAAAGTCGATATAGTTCTTGCGAGACCGTGGCTCTTTGCCATCTGAAATGACTCGTGAGAAAACGTATCGAAAGAGATAGATGGAGGATCGACTATGTTGATGCCAAAACGTGTGAAGTATCGCAAACTGCAGCGTGGACGCTTGAAAGGCAAAGCGTACCGCGGCAGCTCGGTGGCGTTTGGCACCTATGGCCTGCAGTCATTGGAGGGCCATTACGTCACCAGCCGCCAAATCGAAGCAGCGCGTCGCGCGATCGTGCGTTACGTGCGTCGCGGCGGCAAGATTTGGATCCGAATTTTCCCGTCACGACCTGTCACGAAACGAGCGGCGGAAACTCGCATGGGTTCTGGTAAGGGAAGTGTGGACCACTGGGTTGCTCCGGTGCGACCTGGGCGCATCGTCCTGGAGATCGCGGGCGTTCGTGAGGATCAGGCGCGCGAGGCATTTCGCCTGGCGGCAGCCAAGTTGCCCATGAAGACCCAGTTCATCGCTCGTGAAGAGCACGGGGCCTGAGGAGGTGCATCATGACTGCTGTTGAACTGCGAGCACACAACAATGCCGAATTGGCGCGTAAATTGGATGACGCTTATCAGGAACTGTTCAACCTGCGCTTTCAGCGTGCGACGGGCAAGCTCGCCAATACTGCGCGTTTCCAAGCAGTAAAACGGGAGATCGCCCGGATCAAAACGATCCTGCGCGAGCGCGAGCTGGCGGGTGAATAAGGAGAAGCAAGATGCGTGAGCAACGCAGGGCGCTGGTGGGAACGGTTACCAGCAACAAGATGGATAAAACCGTTATCGTAACAATTGAGCGCGTCACTCGCCACCCACTTTATGGCAAAATCGTGCGTCGTAACAAGAAGTACAAGGCGCACGATGAAGGCAATACTTGTCAGATGGGCGATGTGGTGCGCATCCGCGAATGCCGGCCGATCAGCAAGGACAAGAAGTTTTTTGTCGAAGAGATCCTGCAGCGGGCGGTCATCGTTGACGAAGCCAACGTCTAGTCATCGAGGAGATACGCCATGATTCAGCAGGAAAGCCGACTTAAAGTAGCTGATAACACAGGAGCCAAAGAGCTGCTGACTATTCGTGTCCGTGGTGGCAGTTCCCGCCGGTACGCTGCCATCGGTGATGTCATCGTCGCCACGGTCAAGTCTGCCAGCCCAACCGGCAGCGTCAAAAAGGGGGATGTCGTGCGCGCGGTGATCGTGCGCACAACGCGCCCTGTGCGCCGCGCCGATGGGAGCTACATCCGCTTCGACGAAAACGCCGCCGTGATCATCGACGACAACAAGAACCCGCGCGGCACACGCATTTTCGGGCCGGTGGCGCGCGAACTGCGTGAAGGCGGCTATATGAAAATCGTCTCGCTGGCGCCGGAAGTGCTGTGAGGAAGGGGCGGAAATGAAAGTCAAAATTACCAAGGGCGATACAGTCGAAATCATCGCCGGCGACGACAAAGGACACCGCGGCGAAGTGCAGCGTGTGATCCGCAGAAAAAACACCGATGGGACCTATGACCCCAACCGTGTATTTGTGGTTGTGACGGGCGCCAACCTGGTCATCCGCCATCAGCGGCCGACCGGTCGCGTCGGCACGCAGACGGGGCGCATTGAACGCGAAGCTCCGCTCCACATTAGCAATGTGATGTTGGTAGGCTCCGATGGCAAGCCCAGTCGCGCCGCCTACGAAGTTGCCAACGATGGCAGCAAAGAGCGCGTCGATCGCAAGACCGGTGCGCCGTTGCCTAAACCGAAGAAATAATCATCTGTTTGCCTGACCTTTCGCCAGGCCGTGTTTTGCCGGATAGTGTTTCGCCACACTGTGTTTCGCAACGCGTGATGGGCGGCACTGGGATGGACGGCGCGGGCGGCGTCTGCGGGCGAGGAGCAAAATACTATGACTGAACAACAAGCAACGCGACCTGCGCCTCGGCTCAAAATGCGTTATCGAGAAGAAATTGTGCCTGCCTTGATGAAGGAATTCAACTATAGCAGTGTGATGCAGGCGCCGCGCGTCCAGAAGATCGCCGTCAACATTGGCATGGGCGAAGCGCTTCAGAACAGCAAGGCGCTGGAAGCTGCGGCAGGCGACCTGGCAATTGTTACGGGGCAGAAGCCGGTTATCACCAAGGCGCGCAACTCGATCGCCGCTTTCAAGCTGCGCGAGGGCATGCCCGTCGGCGTGAAAGTCACCTTGCGCGGTGATCGAATGTGGGATTTCCTGGATCGTTTGATCAGCATCGTCCTGCCGCGCCAGCGCGACTTTCAGGGCATTTCGCCGGATGCGTTCGATGGGCGCGGCAACTATAGCCTTGGTTTGCGAGAGCAGTTGGTTTTTCCGGAAATCAACTACGACAAAGTCGATAAGATCCGTGGAATGGAAATTACGATCGTAACGACTGCCGCATCCGACGAAGAAGCGCGCCGCATGTTGGCGCTGATGGATATGCCGTTTAAGCGGTAAAGGGGATTGCTGTGGCTAAGAAGTCGATGATTATCAAAGAAGGCCGGAAGAAGTATGAAGTACGCGTCCGCAACCGCTGCAAAGTGTGTGGGCGTTCACGCGGATATATGCGCCGGTTTGGTCTGTGCCGCATCTGTTTCCGCCAGGAAGCTTTGCAGGGCAAGCTGCCGGGCGTCGTGAAGTCGAGCTGGTAAATAGAGCATCAAGCCGACCGCACAAGGCGGGCGAGGCGCACTGACGCATCAGTCAGTGTGAGCGACGAACGTCCACGGTCTTCAGTTGCTCGGTTGCTAACTACAACTTCACTCAATTACTGAGGTTGCAAGAGTAGCCTGAGGAGAAAATCAAATGGTGAATGATCCAATTGCCGACATGTTGACCCGGATTCGCAACGGCAGCATGGTCAAACAGAAGCAAGTTGTAATGCCCAGTTCAAACATCAAAGTGAGCATTGCGCAAATTCTGGCCGAAGAAGGGTTTGTTGCGGGTTATGCGGTGACCGATGAAAAGCCGCAGCCCAATTTGATCGTGCGTCTTAAATACACCCCACAGGGACGCCCGGTGATTTCCGGGCTTGATCGCGTCAGCCGTCCGGGCCGTCGCCATTACAGTGGGGCCAAGGACATTCCGTGGGTGCGCAGTGGTCTGGGGATCAACATCGTCTCCACACCGAAGGGGCTGATGACGGGGCGCAAGGCGCGCCGCGAACGCCTCGGCGGTGAGATCCTCTGCAACGTTTGGTAGGGGAGGAAGCCATGTCTCGTATTGGAAAAATGCCGATTGCGCTGCCGGCCAAAGTGACGGTAAGCGTAGACAAAGGAAATCTTGTTACGGTAAGCGGGCCTAAGGGCACGCTCAAGCAACAATTTGATCCCGACATGACGATCGATGTTGAGAGCAATGAGGTGAAGGTGCTGCGCCCGACAGACCAGCGTGAACACCGCGCACAGCATGGGCTGACGCGCGCGCTGATCGCCAATATGGTGCAGGGCGTTGATCAAGGCTTTAGACGCCGTCTTGAAATCCGCGGGGTCGGCTATCGCGCGGAGAAGCGTGGCAGCAACTTGATCCTCTCCGTGGGAAAAAGCCACCCAGTGGAGTTTGCCCCGCCAGCGCCTGACATTGCATTCGAGGTGGATAAGGATGGCCGCGGCTTTATCATCAGCGGCATTGACAAAGCAGCCGTTGGCGAGCTGGCCGCCGAGATCCGGCGCACACGCCCTCCCGAACCTTACCAGGGCAAGGGCATTCGTTATGAAGGCGAATATGTGCGACAAAAGGCGGGTAAGACTGGCAAGGCCGGGAAGAAATAGGAGTAACCAACAATGGCGAAAGTGAGTCGTGCAGTTGCACGCGAACGGCGTCACGCACGTGTGCGCACAAAGGTGCATGGAACAACCGACCGGCCGCGCTTGAATGTCTTCCGCAGCCTGGAGCACATCTATGCCCAGGTGATTGACGACACCACGGGGACAACGCTGGCGGCTGCCTCTACGGTGGATCGCGATCTGCGCGGTCAAGTGGCTTCGCTCACCAAGATTGAGCAGGCCAAAGCCATCGGTCAGGCCGTGGCGGAGCGGGCCAAGGCCAAAGGCGTCACCCGCGTAGTGTTCGACCGCGGTGGGTACCCGTATCATGGCCGTGTGAAAGCATTGGCAGACAGCAGCCGCGAAGGCGGACTGGAATTCTAATCGGCAGTTGCTGGGAGAATAAAGATGGCGAAGAAAGAACGAAAGAGCAAAGAGCGCGAGAAAGAGCGCGAAGAGCGCCGCGAGGAATTTGAAGAGCGCGTCGTCCATCTCACCCGCACTGCGAAGGTAGTGAAGGGTGGTCGCCGTTTTGCCTTCCGCGCAGTGGTGGTGGTGGGCGACAAACAGGGACGCGTCGGCGTCGGCATTGGCAAGGCGCGTGAAGTGCCGGATGCCATCCGCAAGGCGTCGGATCGTGCGAAGAAGACGATGATCAGTGTGCCGCGGCTGGGAAACACCATTCCACATGAGGTCACTGCCAAATTCGGCTCCGGCCAGGTCATGCTGAAACCGGCAAGCCCGGGCACAGGCGTAATTGCCGGCGGTGGGGTGCGCGCGGTGGTCGAAGCGGCTGGCATTAGCGACATTTTGAGCAAATCGCTGGGCAGCGACAATATCCTCAATGTGGTGCAGGCGACCTTCACCGCATTGACGGAATTGCAAGACTTCCGCGCTGAAGCGGCTTACCGCGGGGTCGATCCCCGTCAGTTGGCGCCATTTTGGTATAAGGAGGAGACGCATGGCTGAGCAGAAGCAGGCCAAGACGATCCGGATCAAGCTGGTGCGCAGCCCGATTGGCTATACGGAAAGCCAGAAACGCACCGTCATTGCGTTGGGGCTTTCCAAGCTCAATCAGATCGTTGAAAAGCCGGATAACCCGGCAGTGCGTGGCATGATCGACACCGTGTCGCACATGTTGGAAATAAGCGAATAACCGAATCGAACGCGAGGCTGGCTTTTGCACAGTTGTCGAAATCCACTCTCTTTTGCAAGATTCGCTCCAGATGACAAGGATATTTATGAAACTTCATGACCTGCGTCCCGCCGAGGGTGCAACGCAAAAGCGCAAGCGAGTAGGTCGTGGCACTGGTTCCGGCAAGGGCAAAACCAGTGGCCGCGGTCAAAAGGGACAAAACGCCCGTTCAGGTGGTTCAGTGCGCATCAACTTCGAGGGTGGTCAGTTGCCCTTGACCAAGCGCCTGCCCAAATTGCGCGGCTTTAACAACCGATTCAAAATCTATTATGTGCCGGTCAACCTTGACCAGCTTGAACGATTGTTTGATGCTCAGGCTGAAGTCTCGCCGGCAACACTGGCGTCTGCCGGTCTGTTGGGCAACGTCACCGACCCGGTGGTCGTGCTGGCGCGTGGCGAAGTGACGAAGCCGCTGGCGCTCAAGGTGCAACGCATCAGTGTTGCCGCGCGTCAGAAGATCGAGGCTGTGGGCGGCTCCGTCGAAGTGCTGGACCATACAGCCAACAAGCGACTGCCGCGATCATAACACTGTAGGCAAATGGTGAAAGATGTACGGAATGGTGTTTCATCATTCTGGGCGCCTGCTCACTGTGTATCGATCCTTTTAGAAAGGAACTAGCCGAATGCTTGAAGCCGTACGCAATGCATTCAGATTACCGGATCTGCGTCAGAAGCTGTTTATTACTTTCAGCTTGCTCGCGTTCTATCGTCTTGCTGCTAATATTCCGTTGCCCGGCGTCGATCATCAAGCGCTGTCCTCGATTTTTCAGCAAAATGACAACATTCTGCTGAATTTTCTGAACTTCTTCAGCGGTGGCGGTTTGTCGCGCATGGGGGTCATGGCGCTAGGCGTCTACCCATACATCACGGCGTCGATTATCTTGCAGTTGCTCATTCCCATCATTCCTGCTTTGGAAGAACTGAGCAAGGAAGGCGAAGGCGGACGCGCTAAGATCAACCAATACACCCTGTGGATGACGATTCCATTAGCCATCTTGCAGGCCATCGCCCAAGGCACGTTGCTGAGCAGCAACGCCGTGGGCAATATTCCGGTGTTGCCGAACTGGGGTTTCTCGCCCGGCGACCTGATGTCGACCATCACGATCATTGTCGGCATGACAGCCGGCACCATGCTCGGCGTCTGGATTGGTCAGTTGATCACAGAGCAGGGCATCGGCAACGGTATCTCGCTGATCATCTTTGCGGGCATCTTGTCTAATGTGCCTTTCCAATTGCAGTTGCTGTCGCAGAATCCGGTGCTGTTGGTTGTCTTTATCGTCGTCACCATCGCCACGATTATATTGATCGTCTGGGTGCAGGAAGGTCAACGCCGCATTCCAGTGCAATATGGCAAGCGTGTGCGCACAATGCGCGGCAACCGAATGATGATGGTTGGGGGGCAGAGCACGTATATTCCGCTGCGCGTCAACACCGCCGGCATGATTCCGCTGATTTTCTCGCAGAGCTTGCTTATTCTGCCCAGTACGCTCGCCAGCTATTTTGTCGGGCGCACGGACTGGATCGGGGCTATCGCCAATGCGATTCTGCAGTTCTTCAGCCCAACGAACGCCTTCTACTGGGTCTTCTACTTCCTGTTGACGGCAGCGTTTACGTACTTCTACACAGACGTGATGTTCCGCCAGCAGAATCTGCCGGAGACATTGCAGAAGCAAGGCGGCTTCATTCCTGGCATTCGTCCGGGACCGCGTACGGAGCAGTATCTGAACAATGTGCTTGGGCGCATTACGCTCGTCGGCGCGCTTTTCTTGGGCTTCATGGCTGTGCTGCCTTTCTTGATCGGCAGCCTGGTTGACCTGCTTTTTGGCGGTGGAACTGGTGTATTGACCAATTACAACTCGCTGATTATCAGCAGTTCTGGTATGCTCATCGTGGTTGGCGTCGTGCTGGATACGATGAAGCAGATCGAGGCGCAGTTGATGATGCGCAACTATGAAGGGTTCATTCGGTAAGCGGTTAGGGAAGTCAGACGCCCCAACCATCGATGTCGAGAAGAGTGGAGACCGGAGGTGCAAACCCCGGTCTCTTGTTCCTTAGATTTCTCTAATTTGAGCTTCTCTATCTCGATCACACTAGGAGACCGTTATGAGCGAGCAGCGTATCTTCGTCGTTTTGCTAGGGGTGCCTGGCGCCGGCAAAGGCACTCAGGCCAAACTGTTGGAGCAAACCACCGGTTTGCCGCAAATCTCGACGGGTGATATCTTCCGCTACAATCTGAAGAATCAAACCGAGTTGGGCAAGCTGGCCAAAAGCTACATGGATCGCGGGGATCTTGTCCCGGACAACGTGACCATTCGCATGGTGGAGGATCGTCTCCAACGGCCGGATTGCGCGCGCGGCGCCATTATGGATGGCTTCCCGCGCAATCTGACGCAGGCGACCGCTTTCGACAGCATGACGGCCCCCTACGGTGGCGTGCACGTGACGCCGCTGATCCAGGTCGATGACGACGAAACTATCCGGCGCATCACAGGCCGGCGCTCTTGTCGCACCTGTGGCGCGGTCTATCATGTACTTTACAACCCGCCGAAGGGGGTGGGCGTCTGCGATGTCGATGGCGGCGAGTTGTATCAGCGCGACGATGACCAGGAGGCGACCGTGCGCAACCGCCTGTTTGTCTATTACAAACAGACGGCGCCGCTGATCGGTTATTACTACGCCAAAGGCATCTTGCGTGAGGTGAATGGCGCGCAATCGATCGAAGACGTGCATCAGGCGCTGCGCGCGGTGGTGGCAATATGAACATGTTCCGACGACAGAACACCCAGGCATTACGGCGTCCAGCGCCCTCCGCGCAGCGCCCTGAAGTGCAGCTGAAAAGCCCGCGCGAGATTCAAATCATGCGCGAAGCGGGGCGGATTGTGGCGCGGGTTCATGCTGCGCTGCGCGAAGCGATCTGTCCTGGCGTCAGCACCCTGAGTCTCGACACTCTTGCCGTCGAAACCATGAGCAAGTACAATGCAACTTCCTGCTTCTTGGGGTATCGTGGCTTCCCTGCCAATATCTGCACCAGCATCAATGAAGAGTTGGTGCACGGCATTCCCAAAGCGGATCGCGTGCTTCAGGAAGGCGACATCATCAGCATCGACGTGGGCGTGCGCTATCGCGGCTTTATCGGCGACAGTGCGTGGACCTACGCTGTGGGTGAAATCAGCCCGGATGCGCAGGAACTGATGCGCGTCACGGAGCAGGGACTCTACGAGGGCATTGACCAGGCGCAGGTTGGCAAACGCATCGTGGACGTCAGTCGAGCCGTGCAACGCTATGTCGAAGCGCACAAGATGCATATCGTGCGCGAATACACAGGCCATGGCGTTGGTCGTCAGATGCACGAGGCGCCCCAAGTGCTTAACTACGAAAGCCAGGATCCGGACGGACAGACCATTTTGCGGCCGGGATTAGTAATTGCGCTTGAGCCGATGGTGCAACTTGGCACCTGGCAGACGCGCACGCTGCGCGACAAGTGGACAGTGATTAGCAAGGATCACAGCTTGACCGCACACTTCGAGCATACAATTGCAATTACCAATAACGGGCCTGAAATTTTGACCCTGCCCTAAGGTTATGGTAGAGTGGTAGAGTTGCGCTTAGCGCCCGTATACAATATGCATTTGATGCGTCCCTGTAGCGGGTTGTAAAACGAAACAAGACGTGATAAAGGCAACGCCGTGGTATCTTTGTCGATACATAGAAAACGGCAGCGCATATCACGGTATGATAGTCAGAGGTGAAGCATGAAAGTTCGTCCGTCTGTTAAAAAAATCTGCGAGAACTGCAAAATCGTGCGCCGGCGTGGTGTGATCTACGTGATCTGCAAGAATCCGAAGCACAAACAACGCCAGGGTTAAGGGATCGCGCAGCGAAGGGGAGCAATTGTCATGGCACGTATTTCCGGTGTTGATATTCCGCGTGACAAGCGAGTGGTCATCTCTTTGACCTACATCTATGGGATCGGCAAGGCCACCAGCCAGAAGATTCTGTCCGCCACGGGAATCGATGAGAGTAAGCGGGTCAAAGACCTGGACGAAGCTGAAGTAACGCGGCTTCGTGATTACATCGACCGCAATCATCTGGTCGAAGGCGATTTGCGCCGCGAAGTAAACATGAATATCAAGCGGCTGATCGAGATCGGCTGCTACCGGGGGATGCGCCATCGCCGCAATTTGCCGGCGCGTGGCCAGCGCACCCGCACCAATGCGCGTACACGACGTGGCACGCGTAAGACTGTCGCCGGTAAGAAGAAGGCGCCGCGCAAGTAACAAACTGCCATCTCCTGATGGCCGGAGGCGCCAGGTTTTCGCCCTGTCGTCATCGGGAGAGACGAGATTGTCAGATTGTGGAGAAATAAGCAATGGCTCGACCTCAACGTACGCGGCGCGATCGTCGCACAGCGCGCAAAGAAAAGAAAAATGTGCCAACTGGTCAGGTGCATGTGCACGCATCGTTCAACAACACGATCGTGACCATCACCGACCTGCAGGGCAACACGCTTTGTTGGGCAAGCAGCGGCAGCGCCGGTTTCAAAGGCAGCCGCAAGTCAACGCCGTTTGCGGGGCAGCTTGCCGCGCAGAGCGCGGCGCAATCTGCTCGTGCAGATTTCAACATGCGCGAAGTGGATGTCTTCGTCAAAGGGCCTGGCCCCGGTCGCGAGAGTTCTGTCCGTTCCGTGCAGGCGGCTGGGCTGATCGTCCGTTCCATCACGGACATTACCCCGCTTCCTCACAATGGATGCAGGCCGCCCAAGAAGCGGCGCGTCTGACCCGAATTCTGGTGCAGTAAGGCCGTCGGGAATCATTTCGACACGGACAGGTGGCGCAGCAGATGCGCCATCTGTTTTGGCGCACAGGAGATGGTGCGCCACGCTACTTTGTGACAAGCGCAACGTGCGCCTGTCACCGGTTAAACCATAAACGAGCACGAACGCTGTAAAGCAAATCGCTGCGGAGGAAAAATGGCACGATATACAGAATCGGTTTGCAAACTGTGCCGGCGGGAAGGGCAGAAATTATTCCTAAAGGGTGACCGCTGCCTCTCGCCCAAGTGTGCAGTGGAGCGCCGCGCGTTCCCACCGGGGATGCACGGCAAGAAACAAACGTTCCGGCGCAAGACGTCAGATTATGGTCTGCAGTTGCGCGAAAAGCAAAAGGCGCGCCGCATCTATGGCGTGTTGGAGCGCCAATTCCGGCGCTACTTTGAAGAAGCCAATCGCGCCACCGGCATGACTGGCGTGAACCTGCTGGCAATGCTGGAGCGCCGGCTGGATAACGTCGTCTACCGCATGGGCTTTGCAGACAGCCGCGCCCAGGCGCGCCAGTTGGTGCGCCACGGTCACTTCGAAGTCAACGGGCGCAAGACGGACATTCCGTCGTTCCAGGTCAGCATCGGTGATGTGATCGCTGTGCGTGAACCGGCGCGCAGCAAAGAATACTTCAAGGAACGTGCGCAGCTCATGCAAGGCGCCTCCGGCAGCGTTCCAACCTGGTTGCGTTCGAGCGTTGTCGACATGAAGGGTGAGGTGCTCAATACGCCGGCGCGCGAGGATGTTGAAATCCCGCTGAACGAGCAGCTCATCGTCGAGTATTACAGCCGCTAACGAACGGTTAGGCTGCGAGAGGTTCGGATGGCTGATGTGACAGCCATAGGGTGGAATTGTTCGCAAGCCAAATTAGCGCTACCGGGAGGGATGCCCTTGTTAAACATGGTATTACCCAAAATTGAGGTCGAGGCAAGCTCCCAG
>JACSRH010000130.1 GCA_014879855.1 Caldilineaceae bacterium
CCGCGCCGAGTAACGGTGGCGCGGCAGGCGAAACAGAAACCGCTGCGCCCACGTCCGTCTCCTTCCCCGGTACGATCGGCGCGGCCCTGGGCGGCGCGGACTGGGCGCCGGATGACCCCGCGGTGCAGGCCACGGGCGAGGAAGGCGGTGTCTGGGCGCTGACCGGCAACCTGGAGGCGGGCGAGTACGAGTTCAAGGCCGCGCTCGACCGCGCGTGGGATGTCAACTACGGTCTCGGCGGCGAACTGAACGGCCCGAACATCCCGCTGGTGCTCGACAGCCCAGCCACCGTCACCTTCCGCTACGACGCCGCCACCCACGCCGTCTGGGCGGAGGTCGCCGGGGAAGTCGTCGCCGGGGAAGCGCCGGCGGAGTAACGATCTTGAAAAAAGTGTTTTAACGCAAAGACGCGGAGACGCAAAGCAAGACAGTGTCTCCGCGCTTTTGCGCCTTTGCGTTGAAACTGATCCACTCGGCAAGGAAACCCGCCCATGCTCACTCACCTCTATACCGCGCCGGTGGCCGGTGGCAAGAGCGCCTGGGTCGTCGAGCGTGTGCGCGCCGCGGCGGCCGATCTGCGCGCCGCGCCGCTGGTCGTCGTCGCCGCGCCGCGGCAGGCGCAGGCACTGCGCAACCGGCTGGCCGCGGCCGGCGGCGCGCTGGGCGTGGGGATCGTCACCTTTGACGAGTTCTTCGCCGCCATCCTCCAGCACGCGGGCAGCGCCCACACCGAACTGAACGGCGCGGCGCGTCACCGCCTGCTGCGCGTGATCGTCGATGCGCTGGCGGCGACGGATGAGATTCCCTTTTATCGCGAGCTGGCCGCGCGGCCGGGTTTCCTGGCCGCGCTGGCGCGCCTGATCGTCGAGCTGAAGAGCGCCGGCATCCGGCCAGCCACCTTCACCCAGACGCTGGAAGCGCTAGACGCACCTCCACGCCTGCGCGAACTGGCGGCGATCTACACGCGCTATACGTCGCTGCTCACCGCCAACGGCTGGACCGATCGCGCCGGCCTCGGCTGGCTGGCGCTCGATGCGCTGGCAGCGAATACGCTGCTGCCCGCCTGGTCGCCGATCATCGTCGATGGCTTTGACAGCTTTACCGCCGTCCAGCGCGCCGCACTCGCCGCGCTGGCGCGCCGCGCCGCACCGCTGACCGTTTTGCTCACGCAGCCCACCGGCGCCCCCATAGCTTCGCCCTACCGCCTCTTCGCTGAGACGATTACCCAGGTGGCAACCGCGCTGGAAACCGAAGCGCAGCCGCTGCCCGTCATCTCGCCCGCCTCTCCCCTGCGCGCACTGGCCGAGGGACTCTTTGCCGGCGCCAACCAAGTGACCCTGACCCGCGCGATCCATCTGCTCGACGCGGCGGATCGCGCGGGCGAGGTGCGCGCTGCATTGCGCTGGCTCAAGGAGCGCATTGTTGTCGATGGCTGCCGGCCCGACGAGCTGGCGTTGCTGGCGCGCAACCTGACGCCCTATCGCGACCTTGTTGTCCAGACCGCCGCCGAGTTTGGACTGCCGATGCACTTTGCTGGCAAGCTCCCGTTGCGCCAGAACCCGGCCATCGCCGCGCTGCTCGATCTGCTGGCGCTCTTCCTGCCCACCGCGGCGGGCGGAGATGTTCGCCTGCCGCGGCGCGCGCTGGTCGAAAGCTGGCGCTCGCCCTACTTCATCTGGCGCACCGGCGACGCGGCGCCCGATCTCCACCCCGGCGACGCCGACCGGCTTGATGCGCTGGCGCGCCGCTTTCAGATCATCCGGGGCCTGGCGCAGTGGCGCGAGGCCTTTGCCTTGCTTGCCACCCAGCGTGCGCACGCCGAAGCCACCGGCGACCGGCCCGCTGCATCATCGGGTGCGGACGACGATGGTGCACTCGCCGCGCGCTTCGAGCGCTTTGTCGCCTGCCTGACGCCGCCGCAGGAGGCCGCCAGCCTGCGGGACTATGTCATCTGGCTTGAAACGCTGATCGGCGCGGATGACGCGCTGCCCCCGCACGAAGATGACGCCCCGGCCACCGTTTTCAGCCTCGAGATGATCGCGTCGATCCACGGCGCTGCGCAGGAGGCGCCTGCCGACATCCAGGGTGCGGCGCTGCGTAATCGTGACATCGCCGCGCTGCGCGCCTGCAAGGAGGTGCTGCGCGGGCTGGTGTGGGCAGAGGAAGCGATCACCGCGCTCGGCGCGGCGTCCCCGCCGCTGACCTTTGCACGCTTTATGAACGAGTTGACGGCCGCGGTCGATGCGGCTGTCTATACGCCGCCGCTCGACCGTAGCTGCACCATCCTGGCGGCGGACATGCTGGCTGTGCGCGGCGTCGCCTGGCGCGCGGTGGTGTTGCTAGGCATGGCCGAGGGGGAGATTCCCCAGCGCCGCCGCGAGGATGCCTTTCTGCGCGACCAGGATCGTGAATTGCTGCGCACGCAGGGTCTGCCGCTGGAGGCTTCCACGCGCAGCTTCGAGCGCGAATACTTTTATCAGGCCGTTGCGCGCGCACGGGAGAAATTGCTGCTCACCCGCCCACGCCTGGCGGAGGGTGGCGCGGCCTGGGAGCCTTCACCGTATTGGCAGGAAGTGGTGCAACTGACCGGCAGCGTCCCGGTCAGCGTGCCGGCCGAATACCGACCCGATCTGGCGAGCGCGGCGTCTTTGCCCGAAGTGATGGAGCGTGCGCTGCGCGATCCGGCGGCGCACGCGTGGCTGGTCGCACAGCAGCCCGGTTTGTGGCAGCGCGTGCAGCACGGCGCCATGATCGTCCGCCAGCGCCAGCAAGGGACGCCTGCTGACGCCAGCCCCTTTGATGGCTTTCTGGGCGACGATGCCATCACACTGGCCGCGCTGCGCCCGCGCCTGCGCCAGTGGACGCCCACCCGGCTGGAGCGCTATCACGGCTGCCCGCATTGGTATTACATCGCCAACGTGCTCGGCCTGGAGGCGCGCGCCGAAGCGGAAGAAGGGATGAATCTTGCCCAGCGCGGCACGCTTTATCACCGCATTCTGGAGCAGATCTATCGCGAGCCGGGCGTCACGGCCAGCACAGAGGCACGATTGGCTGCGTTGCCCGCCATTGCCCAGCGCATCTTTGACGAAGCGCCGGCGCGCGAAGGCTTTCGCGTCACCGCCTGGTGGCAGCAGACGCGCCGCGAGATCGAGTCCGATGTGGCGCGGTCGCTGGTTGCGCTGGCCGAGTACGACGGCGCGCCGATTGCGCTGGAGGCAACCTTTGGCCGTGATGCGGTGCTGACGCTGTCGTTGGATGAGGAGCCGTACACGATCAGCGGCATCATCGACCGCATCGACCGCCGGCCCGATGGCACGCTGCGCATCATCGACTACAAGAGCGGCGTGGGCGATCTTGACACCGCCAAGGGATTTATTGACGGCCGGCGGCTGCAACTGGCGCTTTACGCGCTGGCGGCGGAGCAGGCGCTGGCGTTGGGAACCGTCGGTGACGGCTTCTACTGGTTCGTGCCCAAGGCGACGCCCAGCAAGTGGTCGCTCGCCACCTTTGTAGACCCGCAGAGCGGCGCCACAGGGCCGGACGCGGCCCTCGATCTCGCCACGCGGCACGCTCACACCGCCGTAGCTGGCGCACGACAAGGCCGTTTCATGCCGCGCCCGCCCGACAGCGGCTGCCCTGACTACTGCCCCGCGGTGGCGTTCTGCTGGCGATATAGCGCGAAAGGATAATGGAACTACCAACGAAATCAGCCCGCATGACTTCTTTTCATCCTATTTTTCATCCTATCGTTCGCCAGAAGCCACCCAGCGCCGAGCAGACGCCCGCCGTCATGACGACCGACCGCGATGTCGTGCTGGTGGCTGGCGCAGGCGCAGGCAAGACGCGCACGCTGGTGGCGCGTATCCTACACCTGCTGGCGCAAGGCGCGCCACCGCGTGGTATTCTGGCCGTCACCTTCACCGTCAAGGCTGCCCGCGAAATGCGCAACCGGCTGCGCCAGGAGATCACCGCTTACCTGGCGCAGCCCGGGCTGGATGCGGCGGAGCGCACCCGTTGGCAGGCCATCTATGCCGACCTCGACGCCGCACGCATTGGCACCATTCACGGGCTGTGCAGCGAGATTCTGCACGCCCACCCGGCTGAGGCGGCCATCGACCCCGACTTTGCTGTGCTGGAAGAGGCGACGATGCTGCAACTGCGCGCCGAGGCGGTGGCCGAAGCGCTCGCCTGGGCGACCGACGATGCGGCCGCCACCCTGCTCTTTGCCCATTTCACGGCCGATAAGTTGGCTGCCCTGCTGGATGCGCTGCTCGCCGACCGTCTGAATGCCGACGCGCTCTGCGCCGGACGGTGCTGGGAAGGGTGGCCCGCCATCGCCTGCGAAGCTCTCGGCAAGGCGCTGGCGGATGAGACACTGACCGCCGCCGCCGCCGAAATTATGGGTTTAGAGGCGAGTGGGTCTCTCGCCGCCGCGCTGGCGGCCAATGATCCGCTGGCGCCAGCGCTGGCCGACTTTCCGGAGGCATGGCGCACGGTGCAGCACGGCTTGGCGACCGGCGACCCGGCGCTGGTCATCACGGCGCTGCCGCGGCTGCGTGCGGCCGTACCTGGCAATTGCGGCCGCGCGGCAAACTGGCCGCGCGTCGCGATCAAGACGCTGACCAAAGAGGTGCGTGACGCCTACGATGCCCAGATCAAGCCGCTGGTGGAGGGCGTCGACCCGGCGCTGGATGCGCAGCTCGCCACACTCATGCCCCAGATCGAGCGGCTCTTCCGGCAAGCGCTGGCCCGCTACCATAGCCGCAAAGAGGAGCGTCACGCGCTCGATTTTGACGACCTGGAGGCGCGCACGCTTGATCTGCTGCGCACCAACGCCGAGGTGTGCGCGCGCTGGCAGCAAGAGGCGCACGCGCTGCTTGTCGACGAATTTCAGGATACCAACGGGCGCCAGCGCGACCTGGTGCGGCTGCTCAACGCGGGGCGCGGGCGGCTCTTGATCGTGGGCGACGCCAAGCAGTCGATCTACCGCTTCCGCGGCGCCGACGTGGAGGTCTTTCGCCAGGAGCGCGCCGCCATCGAGCAGCACGGCCTGCGCTGCGACATGCAGCGCTCCTACCGCAGCCACGCCGCGCTGCTGGACGCGCTCAACCCGCTGCTGGCCGGCGTCATGGGCGATACGCCAGACGCAAACGAACCGTGGCGCGAGCCATTCGCCGCGCTGCACGCCGTCCGCCCCACCCAGCCGGATGCGCTGCCCCCGCCCTTTATTGAGTTTCATCTCGCGACCGGCGCCAAGGGCGCTGGCAGCCTCGACCGTGCGGCGGACGGGCTGGCGATGCGGCTGCGTGAGCTGGTCAGCGCGCCCGGTGCGCCGCCGGCGTGGGAGCAGGTCGCCGTGCTCTGCCGCACCGCGCGCGGCTTTGCCGCCTACGAAGATGCCTTCGAGCGCGCCCGCATTCCCTACGAAACAGTCGCCGGCCGCGGCTTTCTCGACCGGCCGGAGGTGCGCGATCTGCTCAACGCGCTGCAAGCAGTGACCGATCCCACCGACGATCTGGCGCTCTACGGGCTGCTGCGTTCACCGGCCATTGGGTTGCCCGACACTCGGCTCCACCACCTGTGCCTGCCCGCCGATGCTACCTCCGGCGACGCTACCTCCGGCGATGCTGCGCCCGGTGCGCTCTGGCGCGCGCTGGGCAGCGCGCCCGACGCAGCGTGCCGCAACGCAGCCGCGCTGATCGAGGAACTCAACCGGCTGGCCGGCCGCATCCCCGTGGCCGATCTGCTCAAGCACTTTGTCGACCGCACCGGCTATCGGGCGATCCTGCTGGCCGCGGGCGATGGCCGCGGCGCACGCAATGTGAGCAAGCTCCTGCTCGACGCCCAGCGCAGCGCGGTGGTCAGCACGGGCGCGTTTCTGGAAGCTGTGCGTGGTCTGCGCAAGCGCGGCACGCGCGAAGGGGAGGCGCGCGCCGACAGCCACGGCGCCGTGCAGATTATGTCGGTCCATCAGGCCAAGGGGCTGGAGTTCCCGATTGTCGTCATCGGCGACGCTGCCGTCAGCGCGGGCGGCCATGCCGGCGCCGTGCTGCTCGACCCTGAACTGGGTGTAGTCGTGAATTATGGCGGCGAGCGCGGTGCGCCGGTGGTCTGGAAGCTGGCGCAGCAACGCGCGGCGCGCAAGGAAGCCGCCGAAAGCGACCGCCTGCTCTACGTCGCCGCCACGCGCGCGCAGGATCGCCTGCTGTTTTCCGGCCATATCCGGTCGGTTAAAAAGAACGGCGATCTGAGCATCGACGGTTGGCTCGGTCAACTCTGCACCGGCGCCGGACTGGTGCGGCTGCCGGAGGGCTGCGACATGGAGGGTGACGGCGTGTGGCCGCTGCACCTGACGCTGGCGCGTGCAGCCCTAGGGACAGCAGCGATTGGCGGTGCGCTCTACGCCGCGCACTATCGTGCCGGCGGGCGCGCCGACGCGCCAGCCGCCGCCGCACCGCTGCCCTCCGCCGCCACGCCGCGCCTGCTCGACCTGCTGCCCCCTTCCCCAGCGGCAACGATCGACGCGACGCCGCCGCGCGTCTGGCGCGTCGCGCCGCGGCAGGCGCAGCGATGGGCGCCGGGGTGGGTGGTTGGCAAGCTCGTGCACGACGCGCTGATGGCGTGGCGCTTCCCTGCCGATCCCCAGTTTGCCGCGTGGCGCCGGGCGCAGGCGCGCGGCTACGGCTTGCTCGATGCGGCGCGGCTCGACAATGCGATGCGCCGCACCCGTCAACTGCTCGACAACCTGCGCCGCCATCCACTTTGCGCTGAAATTGAGGCTGCAGACGTGCGCCGGCATGAGCTGCCCTATGTGTTGCCCGGCGCCACGCCGGCGGACGCAGCCACCTTCGGCCAGATCGACCTGCTCTTTTGCCGCGACGGGCGCTGGACGCTGGTCGACTTCAAGAGTGACCGCCTGCGCGACGAGCGCGCCCGCCGGCAGTTGCTGGAAGAGAGCGACTATCCCGCGCAGGTCGAGCGCTATCTGGCCGCGGTCACCGCGTGGCTGGGCGTGCGGCCGCGCGGTCTGCTCTGCCTGCTCGACGATCGCGGCGCGTGCAGCGTGGTCGAAGTCGGAGGCGAGGCTGCGCTGCACGCGCCCGTCACGCCGGTGGACGATGAAGCTGCCTGGGTCGCGGTGCACGATCTGGCCGATCCTGTCTGCGCGGCGTTGCTCCACGCGTGCCGGGCGAATGGGCTGCCCACGCCGGAGGTTGGATACGATATCACCGGCCGCCGCGAGCGCGTCGTCGCCACCGCCGAGTTGGCGTGGCCCGATCAACAGATCGCGCTTTTTCTGCCCGGCCAGGAATCGGATCTGCTGCAGGCGGGCGCGCAGGGCTGGCGCACGCTGCTCGCCGAAGCACCGCTACAAGCCGCCGAGCACCTGCTTGCTCTCTGGCACACGCCACAGGAGGCGCCCCGATGACACTTTTGCCGCAGTTGTACATGGCCGACAGCTTTCTCGAAGCCTTTGACAAGCTGCCGCTCACCCCGCGCAAGAAAGTGCGTGAATTCCTCATCAAATTTCGCCACGACCCGACCGCGGCCAGCATCCACTACGAGCCGATCCACGACACGCGCGACGGCCGCGTGCGCACCGTACGCATCGATCTTACCTACCGGGCGGTCGTGCTGCACCCGGAGGGGGGCGCCGAGTATGTGCTGGTGTGGGTGGATCACCACGACGATGCGATGAATTGGGCCAAAAACAAGCTCTTTCCGGTGCATCCGGCAACGGGCGCGCTGCAAGCGCTCGATCTGCAGATGGTCGAAGTCGCCAATCGCCGCGCGGCGGAGAAGCCAGCCGCCAAACCGCTGGCAGCCTACGCGCTCTTCGAGACCTTTGACGACGCCGATCTGCTGCGCACCGGTGTGCCGGAGATGCTGCTGCCATCGGTGCGTGCGCTGCATGACGAGGAGGAGTTGGAGCGGCTGCGCCCCTTTCTGCCGGCGGAGGCGTATGAGGCGCTCTTCTACATCGCCAGCCTGGGCTGTTCGGTCGACGAAGCACTGCTTCATGCAGGGGCGCCGCACGAGCATGTGGCGGAGACGGCCAGTGTCGCCAGCGCGCTTGCCCATCCCGACAGCCAGCGGCGCTTCCACCTGATCGAAAGCACCGAAGAACTGGACGAAATCCTCGATGCGCCGCTGGCGAAGTGGCGCATCTTTCTGCATCCCAGCCAGGCGCGGCTGGTCGAACGCCATTTCAATGGGCCGGCGCGTGTGCTGGGCGGCGCGGGCACGGGCAAGACGGTCGTCGCCATGCACCGGGCGCGCCACCTCGCCCGCAATATCTTCACCGCGCCCGACGACCGCATTCTTTTCACGACCTTCACCCGCAACCTGGCGGCCAATATCCGCCAGAATCTGGAGAATCTCTGCGGCGCGGAGATGGCGCGCATTGAGGTCACCAATCTGCACGCGTGGGCCATGGAACTGCTGCGCCGGTACGGCGAGCCGGTGACGATTGTGGAGGAAGACGCGCGGCGCCAGTGCTGGAGGAACGCCATGGAGCGGGCCGGCGGCGCGTGGGACGAAACCTTTGTGCAGCGCGAATGGACGGCGGTCGTGCAGGCGCAGGGCCTCGATCAGCGCGCCGGCTATCTGCGCGTGTCGCGCCAGGGGCAGGGTGCGCCGCTCACCCGCAGCCAGCGCGCCGAGTTGTGGGCGATCTTTGCGGCCTATCGCACGGAGCTGGAGCGGCTGGGGCGCATGGAGTGGCCGGATGTGATCCGCCGTGCGACCCAACTGCTGGCGGCGCGGCCTGTGACGCTGCCATACCGGGCGATCCTTGTCGATGAGAGCCAGGATCTGGATGCGGGGGAGCTGCGCTTGCTGCGCGCCATGGTCCCGGAAGGCGCCAACGATCTTTTCTTTGTCGGTGACGCGCACCAGCGCATCTATGGCCAGCCGGTGGTGATGAGCCAGTGCGGGATTGCGATCCGCGGCCGCGCGGCCAGGCTGCGCATCAACTACCGCACGACCGAGGAGATCCGCCGCTGGGCAACCGGCGTGCTGGGCGGTGCGGCCATCGACGACCTGGACGGTGGCCGCGACGATCTGACCGCCTATCATTCGATCCTGCACGGGCTGCCGCCGACGGTGCGCCGCTTTGCAACGCTGGCGGCGGAGCTGGCGTTTGTACTTGATGGGATTCGCACCTTGCGCGAGACAACTGAGTTCGACCGCATCTGTCTCGTCGCGCGCACCCACTGGCAGTTGCGCGACGAACTCCTGCCGGCGCTACGAGCGGCGGGCATCCCGTACCTGCTGCTCGAAGCGGAGACGCCCGACTATATCGGCTCCGGCGTGCGGCTGGCAACGATGCACCGCGTCAAAGGGCTGGAGTTCGAGCATGTGCTGATCGCCGGCGTCAACGCGGGTGTCATCCCGCCGGCGGGCGTGGTGGCGGAAGAGGAGATCGTGCGCGAGCGCTGCCTGCTGCACGTGGCTGCGTCGCGCGCACGCGAGACGCTGACGGTGACGGGGTGGGGGGAGACGAGTCCGCTGGTGGAGACATTGGGGGAATGACAGAGTGACGCCATGATTGTCACGTCCCTAGCGAACTCGTCACATCGAGCTCGCGATCCATCGTGCGCACGAAAGGTTGCAGCGCCAGCCAGACGGCAACACCGACCAGGGCGACGCCTGCCCCGAAAAAGAGCCAGCTCACCGAGCCGCGGCTGAGCGCGCCGGCGATTGCCTGCGAGAGCGGCGCCAGCCCGACATTGGCAAAGAGGATCAGGCTCATGATGCGTCCCAGCAGGTCGGGCGGCGTGCGGCGCTGCAGATAGGTAATTAAGCGGATCGACAGATAGCCGTTGCCCAGCCCCAGCGCCGCCATGATCGCGGCGCCGGCCCAGGTTGTTGTGATCCAGCCCATCGCCATCATCCCGGCGCCAAAAAAGGTGACAAAGAGAATGACGATCAACCCAGTCGCGCGCGTGGTGCGCACCATGCCGGCGACGACAATGCCGAGCAGATTGCCGCCCGCGTACGCGCCCATGATTATGCCAAAGGCCGCCGCGCCTTCAGCCAGCCGCTGGTTGGCCAGCACAGGCACCCCCACGGCCAGCGGCCCGACGATCAGCAGATTGAGCGCCGCAATCAGGATCAGGAGCGAGCGCAACATCGGCTGCTCCCACGCATAGTGCAGCCCCTGGCGAATCGCCTGCCAGACATCCTGCTGCGCTGCCGCTGCGCCGGTTTGTCTGGCCGCACGCGCCTGGATCAGCCACAACGTCACCACCGAGATCGCAAAGGTGGCCGCATCCAGCAGCAACGCGACGCCGACGCCAAGCTGCGGCGAAGCAGTGCTGGCCGCGCCAAAGTGGGCAAACCACGCGATCACTCCGCCCGCCAGCATCGGCCCCAGAAAGCTGACCAACTGGCTGCTGCCTTGCACCAGCGCGTTGCCGCCCTGCAACTCCTCCGGCCGCGTCACCGTGGGCAGGATCGCCATCGACGCGGGCAGAAAAAAGCCGGAGACCACGCCAAAGATCAGGGCAAATCCATAGAACATCCAGACTTGCATCGCGCCGGTCAGCACCAACACCGCCAGCACTAGCGTCAGCGCCAGGCGCCCCAGGTCGGAGAGCAGCATGACGGTGCGCGGCGAAAAACGGTCGGTGATGGCGCCGCCGATCAAGGTGAAGATCGCGCGCGGCACGCCGCCCAACGCCAGCACCATTCCCAGCGCCAGCGGGTCGTTGGTCAGTTGCAGCACGAGCCAGGAGATGGCGATAAAGTGGAAATGATCGCCGAGCAATGAGGTTGCCTGGCCGATCCAGAGCAGGCGGAAGTCGCGCAGACGCAGCACGCGCACAAGGGGGCTGCCCGTGAGCGAGCCGGCGCTGCCAATCTCTTCAAACATGGATGCATCCTTCTCGGTTTTGGTGTATCCTAGGCCCCTGCGCTGTCGTGAATAGTACGCAGCGGCAAGGCAAAAGGTTGCGCGAGAGGGGCGAGTTGCGAGGGGCGACGGCTCAGCCTATTCTTATTGATTTGTAACGATGCAGCCGGATGAAAATAGAACGCAGATCAGGTGGATGCTGGCGGATCAGATCAGCGAAAATCAGCGCAATCCGCGTCATCCGCGTTCCCTTTCTTCATCGATCTCTGTCTCGCCTGAATCGTTACATTGATTTTATCAAACCCAGAAGCGGAAATTGCTATGCAAATGATTGAACTGTCCACGGCGGGTCTTAAGCTGTCGGTGCTTTGTCTGGGGGGCGGCCCGCTGGGCAGTGCGCTGGACGAGCGTGACTCCTTTGCGCTGCTCGACGCTTTTGTCGACGCCGGCGGCAATTTTATTGATACGGCGAAGGTCTATGCCGATTGGCTGCCCGGTGAGCGCAGCGTCAGCGAGAAGACGATCGGGCGCTGGCTGCGTGCGCGTAAGCATCCTTCGCCCATGATCGTGGCGACCAAAGGCGCGCATCCTGACCTCGCCACAATGCACCGGCCGCGCCTGTCGCCCAAAGAGATTGTCACCGACCTGGAGCAGAGCCTGCGGAGCTTGCAAGTGGAGGTTATCGACCTCTACTGGCTGCACCGCGACGATCCCAACCGCCCGGTCGAGGAGACCATCGACGCGTTGCAGGCGCAGATGCAGGCGGGCAAAATCCGCGCTTATGGCTGCTCAAACTGGCGCGCCAGGCGCATTGCCGCGGCCCAGATGTATGCCCGGCGCCGTGGCTGGCCCGGTTTTGTCGCCAACCAGATGCTGTGGAGCTTGGCCGCGGTCGCAAACCACACGCTGCCCGACCCGACGATGGTGGCGATGGATGCGGCGCTGCTGGATCTGCACATCGACACACACCTGCCCGCCATCCCCTACGCGTCGCAGGCCAACGGCTTTTTCCAGCGCCTCGCTCACGACCAACTGGCCGGCTTGAATGACGCCAGCCGCCGCCTCTATGACACGCCGCAGAATCGGCGCCGCTTTCAACGCGTGCAGACGCTGGCCGCGGAGACGGGTCTGTCGATCACCGCCATCGTGCTCGGCTATCTGCGCGGCCAGCCTTTCCCGACGATCCCGATCATCGGCTGTCGCACCATCGCCCAGGTGCAAGATAGCTGCCGCGCCGCCGACGTAACCCTGAGCGCAGCACAGATTGCCTTTTTGGAAGGCGGGGAGAGAATAGGACGCGGATGACGCGGATTGGACGGATTCACACGGATTAAAAAATCAGCGCCGATCCGTCCAATCCGCGTCATCCGCGTTCCATCTCTGCCTCTGCCCCGAGGTGGAAGATCAACACCCAGACGAGCATCAATTCGGGCAGCGCGTAGCTGACGTCGATCAACCCGTGGGCAAGCCCGGCCGCGGCCGCGGCGAGACAGCCGAGCGCCAGCGCGGCTTCGCGCGGTTGCGCCACGCTCCCCTGCAGCCAGCGCCAGATCCCCAAGACCCCCGCGCCCAGCCAGCTCATTCCCAGCACCAGGCCGGGTAGCCCCAGCCGCGTCCACCAGTCCAGCAGCACGTTGTGCGGGTGGTTGAGATTTGGCTCCTGCCACGCCGTGGGCAGCAGATAGTCGCTGCGGTAATGATAGAGAAATTGATCCGGCCCTACGCCCCGCAGCGGGTGGTCGAGCGCCATCTGCCACGCGCTGCGCCACAATTGCATGCGCAAAAAACCGGTTCCCTGCTCAAAATCCAGCAGCCGTTGAAAACGCTCCGCGCCGGCAAAGGGCGCCAGCATCCCCGCGCCGATCACGAGCAGCGCGGCCAGCAGCGCGAGCCGCGTCACCGGACGCCCCTGCCGGCGCAGCAACCAGAAGCCGCCCACGCCCAGCACCAGCAGTGCAGCCGGGGCGGCGAGCAGCAGCGTCCCCTTGCTGAAGGTGAGCAGCCAGGCCAGCGCCTGCGGCGCGGCCAGCAGCGCCCACAGCAGCCGCTGGCCGCGGCCGGGCAGCAGCAGCACCAGCGCCAGCGTGACCGGCGCCGTGCGGTCGAGGTAGAGCGCCAGGTTGTTGGCCGAATCGTAGAGCGCTTGCACGCGACGCACACCTTCGGCCGCGGAGACAAAGCCGCTCCCGGTGGCAAAGCCCCACAGCCCGATCAGCGCGACGGCGCTGGCGCCCGCGGTCCAGCCGGCGACCAGCAGCCAGCGCTCGCGCGCCGGCTGGCGCGATCTGTGCAGGAGGGTGAGCAGCAGCAGCGCGAAGATCAGCGTGTTGAGAAAGAGCGTGCGCCACTCGCGCAGCGCCAGCGCGGGATAGCGCACATCGACGCTGGCGACCAGCGCCCACGCCACGACCAGCGCCAGCAAGAGCATGGTCACCTGCTGGACGCGCGCGACTGCCTTCTGCGCGGTGAAAGGTTCGACGCCCGCCAGCCAGAGCAGCACGCGGCGCCCCACGAGCACCGCCACGCCCCCCGCCAGCCCGACATCGATGATGCCGAGCGCGCGCCCCGGCAGCAACGGCAGGGGAAGCGCGTAGGCGGCCGGCAGGGCAAAGAGCAGCGCCGCAAACCAGAGCGTTGGTCGCAGCAGACCCGCCATCCCAATCAGTGCGATGCCAACCAGCGTCACCGGCCACCACAGCCCCACTGTCCCGGCGACTGCCAGCGTTGCGCCGGCCGCCAGCAGCATCCACGCCGCGGGATGCTCGGACGCCTCGACCAGGCGGCGGAAGAAAGGCAGCGCCACCGTGGGAGGCAGTGGCACATGCACAGTCCGCTGCCGAGTTGCAACGGCCAACCACCATCCTATCAGCCACAGCCCAACCAGCAGCAGCAGCACCCCCGGCCATGCCGGCGCTGCGAGCAGCGCGCGCGGCCCGTTTGGGATCAAGAGCGCATCCGGCGCCGGATCGACAGCGACCGCGCGCAGCGGCGCCTGGCCCCAGCCGCGCCAGAATTCCAGGCGGGCGGTGTGGACACCTTCCGGGAAGCTCCCAGCTTCCCGGAAGGGCGGGGCGCGCTGCACCTCGATCCAGCGCAGTTGATCGTGTGCAGCCTGCTCGGCCAGTTCCGGCGCCAGCAGCGTGGTGTAGCCGGCTGCCGCGCCCCGGTTGTCGAGATTGCCGGCGATGAGAGGCAGCCGGTTGGCCGGCGCGCCATCGACAGTGGCGTAGAGATAGGCCCAGTAGTCGCCCGGCGCCAGCAGCAGCCAGAGCGAGTCGCCGGTGTAGGCGAAGGTGATGACGCCCGCGGGCTCGCCAAAGGGATCGGCTGGCTCGGCGGGGCCGGCGCCGGCCGCACTCACCTGCCAGCCGGGGGAGTAGTCAAAGAGCGGGCTGTCGGCCGCGGCCACGACGCCGGGTGTCAACACGACGACCGTGGCAGGGGTGGCGCCGCAGCCAGGACACGCCCGCCACGCAATCGTCAGCAGCAGCCAGAGCAGCGCAGCAGCCACCAATAGCGCGCCGGCCAGGCCGCGCCAGTAGCCAGTGCGGGCAGGACTCTGTTGGGTGAGATCGGCGCTTGTCATAGAGGGCAGTCTATCACAGCGGGTGCGGAAGTTGGGCGCGGCGCACGCCATTTTGCACTGCGTCGGCTGTGGTATAATCAGAAAATCTGCACAGGCAGAAAATCTGGTGGGAGGAGTCCAGCATGGAAACCACGATCCAAGTGCGCAAACGGGGTGTGATTACCCTGCCAAACGCACTGCGCGAGAAATATGGGATTGAGGAAGGCGAAACCTTTCGGATTGTCGATCTGGATGGTGTTTTTATCTTGACGCCGATGGCGCCAATGGTGGCAGAGTTGGCGCGCGAAATTGAACGCGCCCGCATCGAGGCGGGATTGACGACAGAAGACCTTCTCGCCAGTTTGCGCGAGCAGCGGGAACGTTATTACGCCGAGCACTATGCACCCAAGTGATCGGGCGAAACCCCGTGTCATGGTTGACGCCGATGTTTTATTTGCGGCGGCGGCTTCCTCTTCCGAACAGGGCGCCAGCTTGCTGGTGTTACGCCTTGCTGAACTGACGCTGCTCGATGCGGTGGCGTCCACACAAGTCATTGTCGAGGCGGAACGCAACCTGACACAGAAGCTAACGGCTTCCTTGCCAACTTTCCGGCTGTTGGTTGCGCGTTGTCTGCGCGTCACCCCCGATCCGGCCGTGGACGCGCGCTCTCTTTATCGCGGTTGTGCGGAACCCGAAGACCTGCCCATCTTGGTGGCGGCAGTCCAGGCGAATTGTCAATGGCTGGTGACCTTCAATGTGCGCCACTTTCAGCCAGGCGTTTCGGCGATTCAAGTCGTGCGTCCTAGCGATCTTATTTTGCGTGTGCGCCATCTGCTTAACTCTTTAACGTGAGGGACTGGCTTTGTTACTGACCGCTAGGTTAAGTATTTTTGCAGAACATCTTCCCGGAAGCTTTGGAGCTTCCGGGAAGATTACAGACTAGCATCAATTTATTATCTAGCCA
>JACSRH010000072.1 GCA_014879855.1 Caldilineaceae bacterium
CCCTGGGACTCGAACCCAGAACCCACGGCTTAAAAGGCCGTTGCTCTGCCAATTGAGCTAGGAGCCCGCTTATTGGGTGTTAGTGTAGCACAGCATCTGGAATCTATGCAACGTAGGGAGACAAGGGATGGCATAAAATGGCCCTTACATCGTGCGGGTGTGGTATAGTCTCTGCGAACATTGATCCATTTGCCTTTAGGATAGAGAGAAACTGATGCCCACCCAACAAACGATGTTAGAGGCCCACATTCAGTTCGAGCTACAACGCTGGCAAGGCGAGGCGCTGCGCAGCATGGTGCAGGAGGAAGTCGCGGCGCTGTATGGCTGGTCAGAAACAGTCAGGCTCAACGAGGTGGTGCAGCCCGCGCAGGTGGTTGGCTTGATCCAGCGCGTTGTGATCGCGATGCCGATCTCGGCGGAAATCACTGCCTCGATCCGCGAAAGCGTGCAGGTTGCGTTCGAGTTTCTGCAGGAGGACGCCACCTCCATCGAAGCACTCCTGCCGCGGGCGTTGTTCGACCGCATCGTGACTGACGTTGTCGCCATGGAAACGCTGCGTCGCGAAATCACGCATCAGGTGGTCTCCAGTTCCGTTTACACCCAACTCATCTCCAACATTCTCTACCAGGGGATCAAGAGCTTTATCATGTCCGAGAATTCGCTCACCAAAAAGATTCCGGGAGCATCGTCTCTGTTCAAATTGGGGCAGAATGCGTTGAGCAATGCCGCACCGCAGATGGAGAAGAACATCGACCGGCAGTTGGTCGCCTTTATCCACGATAATATCCAGGAGACGATCGGTGAAAGCGAGCGCTTTCTCAACGAGGCGGTTGACGAACGAGAATTACGTAAAGTGGCCGAAGAACTGTGGGCGACCAACGCACAGACGAGCATGGCCACCCTCACCAGCTACACCGACGCCGCCAGCGTCGACGCCGTGGTCGAACTTGTCACCACGTTCTGGCTGCACTTCAGAACCACACCCATGTTCCTGGAGATAGCTGAGCAACTCGTGCGCAATTTCTTCCTGCGTCACGGTAAAAAGCCTATCCGCACTTTCCTCGAAGAAGTGGGCGTCACGCCGGCTATGGTCGTGGAAGAAGTCTATGCGTTTGCCGCACCCGCCGCGGCCACGGCCTTGCAGAGCGGCTATCTGGAGCAGAGAATCCGGGCGCGACTTGCAGCGTTTTACAATCACTACGCAGCATAGGTCATATTCGGAATTATAGCTTTATCTTCCCCTGGAACTCACCCTGAAACAAGGCGCCGCGCCAGCGCCTCCGCCGGGTGCAGCGCGCGCCGCCCCGTTGCGCTCAGGATTTGCTGGCGGCAACTGACCCCCGCGGCCACAATCACCGTTTCCGCATCCGCTGCGCGTACGGCTGGCAGCAACCCATGCTCGGCCATCTTCAGCGAGACTTCGACGTGCTCCTTCTCGTAGCCAAACGCGCCGGCCATGCCACAGCAGGTGCTATCGATCTCACGCACGGCGTAGCCAGCCAGGGCAAGCGCCTGCACGGCTGGCTTCGTGCCAAGCAGCGCCTTCTGGTGGCAATGACCGTGCAGCAGCGCGGTGGCTGGCTGAGCTGCAAAGAGTAATGGCAATGCGTTCTCCGCGATAAATTGCTCAAACGTCACACAGGCCGCGGCCACGACCGGCAGCCGCGCATCGTCCGGCAGCAGCGCGGCGTAGTCATCCACCACTGCGGACCAATCGCTCGGCTCCAGAAAGACGATCGGGCGCCCCGCGGCTGCGTAATCATGCAGCGCCGCCACCACGCGCCGCGCCTGCTTGCGCGCCAGTGCGATCATGCCCTTTGACAAAGCCGGACGCCCTGCGTCGGTCACGGGTGCGATCTCCACACCTAATCCTGCGGCCTGCAACACCGTGATCGCTGCCTGCGCTACGTGAGGATAGGAGTAGGCGTTGTAAGTGTCAACAAAGAGAAGAGGCGAAACCTCGTGAATTGATAAATTATGAAGCGTGAATTGTGAAGCGTGAAGGGCAAGCATCTCCCCTTTTTCCTGTCCCCTTGTCTCCTCTTCTTCGCGCCTCTGCGCCTTTGCGTTAAAACGCTTTGTCGTCAGCGGTGCACGGCTGAAGCGCGGCAGTGACCGTGTTTTGCTGATGCCAAACCAGCGGTCAAGGATCGATTTTGTGATCCCCAGTGAGAGCGTCCAGTTTGCCAGCGGCGCGCGCCAGCCCGACGCCAGCTTACTCAGCGCGTCGATGTGCGCAAAAAGATAGTCGCGCTTGGGCCGCGGGTGCTCGGCATAATAGTGCGCCAGGAACTCCGTCTTGATGCGCGCCATATCCACCGATGACGGGCATTCGGCTTTGCAGGCTTTGCAGGCAACGCACAGGTCCAGCGCGGCGTACATGCGCGGGCTGGTCAGTTGCGTGACGGGCAAATAGCCCGACAGCGCCGCACGCAATAGATTGGCGCGGCCACGCGTGCTGTGCTCTTCCTCGCGCGTCGCCATGAAGCTGGGACACATTGCACCCGTGGTGAGCTTGCGACAGACGCCGGCGCCGTTGCACATTTCCACCTCGGTGGCGAAGCCCGCCGGCCAGTGCAGGGCCGGCGCAAGTGGAACCGTCTGGTAATCCGGCCCATAGCGCAGATGATGATCCTGCGGCCGCGCATCGACGATGTTGCCAGGGTTAAAAAGATGATTGGGGTCGAACGCCGCCTTGACCTCTTTGAACAAACCGTACAGTTCAGGCCCGTAAAAGCGCTCAGCCAGCCAACTGCGCACGCGGCCATCCCCGTGTTCGCTTGACAGCGCCCCGCCGTAATCACCCAGCAAATCCGCCACAAAGAGGCTGATCGCACGCATCTTGTCGATCTCGGCGCCCAGCTTGGTGTTGATCAGCGGGCGAATGTGCAGACAGCCCGCGGAGGCGTGCGCGTAGTAGGTCATCTGTGTGCCCAACTCGTTGCAGAATGCCTCGATCTTTGGGATGTATTCGGCCAGATGGTGGGGCGGGACCGCTGTGTCTTCGATAAACGGGATCGGTTTCCAGTCGCTGCGCATACTCATCAGCAACCCCAGTCCGATTTTGCGCACTGCCCAGACGTTGGCTTGCAGCATCGGATCGTACAGCGGCGTAATGGGAAGATGTGGGAATCGGACAAGCAACGCCTGCACCTTGGCGTGCAGTTCAGGTTCGGTCTCGCCCTGGTACTCGACGGCAAAGAAGCAGAAGGGATGGCCGCGGAGAAAGGAGTTGACGAGACGGGCGGCGTCGCGATTCTCGGCCGCCATGCGCAGGCTGAGGTCGTCGATCAGCTCGATGGCAGTGGGGTTGGTCGCCAGGATCTCCGCCGTCGCCTCGAGCGAGGCGCGCAGACTAGGAAACTCGATGATGGCGAGCGCGGTCAATTGGGGCCGCTCGACCAGCTTGAGCTTGATTTCGGTGATAGCGGCCAACGTGCCTTCGGCGCCAGCCAGCAGATTGACGAGGTTGAAGCGCGCATCCTGGGGAATATAGTGATCGATGCTGCCGTCGTGGAGGAAGCGCGCCAGGTTGTAGCCGCCACAGCGCCGCCAATGGGTGGGCGTGCCATTGCGAATGATCTGCCGGTTGTCTTCGTCGCGGACGAGCGCGGCGACGCGGCGGTAGATCTCCCCTTCCCGGCTATCGTGGCGCAGCTTCTGGCGCAGTTCCTGCTCGTCGAGCGCGCGAACATGAACAGGCGAGCCATCGTCGAGCAGCGCCTTGATTTCCAGCACATGGTCGACTGCCATGCCATAGAGAATGGAATGACTGCCAGTGGCGTTGTTGGAAACAATCCCGCCCACGCAGGCGCGGTTGCTCGAAGCCGGGTCCGGGCCAAATTGCAGGCCGTGCGCCTTCAGCCTGGCGTTGAGCACATCCAGCACGATGCCTGGCTGCACGCGCACCCAACGTTCCTCGACGTTGAGCGCCAGCACCTGATCCAGCCAGCGTGACGTGTCGAGCACCACGGCCGCGTTGACACTCTGTCCGGCCAGGCTGCTGCCGCCGGCGCGTGGCAGCAACGGCACCCGCCATTTCGCGGCCAGTTCGATAGCGGCCTGCATATCATCGGCGTGTTTGGGGATCAACACGCCATGCGGCATCACCTGATAGAGGCTGGCGTCGGTGCTGTAGAGCGTACGGGTGTACAGGTCGGCGCGCAGATCGCCAACCACGCGGGGTCGTAATTCGTTGAAAAAGTCGCTGACGGCCGGATCCATACCGCCTATCATACCACCACGCGCGACAAACGTGTGGTTCTAGGCGTGCGGTGGTTCGGACCGGGTCGTGGTGATGAATGAGATAGGAGATGAAGAGAGTTTGCCGTTGCTGGCAGGGCGCGCCGGCGTTACCGGCAGCGCGCCGCCGACAAGGGCCTCGTCGCGACGATAATAGTTACGGGAGGAATCGTAGTTGTAATACGAGTAAGAGGAGTAGCCATAACCGCTTATCGGCATCCGATTGAGCACCACACCGACCAAGTGCGCCTGCACCTGCCGCAACGCGGCGACAGTGCGCTTGGCGCTGTCACGACTGGTCTGTTTGGCGTGCAGCACGAGGAGCACGCCATCCACTTGGTGCGAGAGCACGGCCGCGTCGACCAACACAGAGGCAGGCGGCGAGTCAATAATAATCAGGTCGGCCTGTTGTTCGATCTCGGCAAGCAGAGCAGACATGCGCGCCGAGCCGAGCATCTCCGGCGCGTTGGGCGGCAGCGGCCCGCTTGTCATGATGCGCAACGTGGGCAGCGGCCCCGGCTGCAAAAATTGTTCGAGCGCGACCCCTTCCATCCCCAGCAGCGCCGTGGTCACACCCAGACCGTTGCCCAGGCCAAAGACGTGATGCTGGCGCGGCCGGTGGAGGTCGCAATCGATGAGCACGACGCGGTTGCCAGCCTGCGCCGCGGCGACCGCCAGATTGGCGGAAATCAGCGACTTCCCTTCGGCAGGCAATGGGCTGCTGACCACCAGCGACTTCACCGGATGCGCCACCGCGGCAAATTGGAGGTTGGTGCGCAGCACGCGGAAGGCTTCCGCGGCCGGCGACTGATTGTCATGCAACATCACGAGTGACGGGTTGTTGTTGGCAGAAAGCGGCGCAGAGGCTGAGCGCCGCGCGCCGCCAAGCGCGCGGTCTGTGCGAGCGCCGTGTGCACCGTCACTCTTATTCTGCGGGAATTTGTGCGTGCGCGGCGCTTTACCAAGCTCAATCTCCGGCACCGCGCTGAGCGTGACAAGGCCAAGCCGCTGCTGAACCTCATCCGAATTCTTGAAAGACTTGTCGAGAAACTCGAGCAGATAAGCGCCACCCATGGCAAGCAAGCAGCCAATGGCCGCGGCCACCAACAGCTTGTAGAACACAGGATTGTCAACCGGTGCGCCGGTGGAAGGCGGTTCGATCACCGTCAATGTGTTGACCGCGCCTTTTTGCGTCGTCGCCAGCAGCGCGGTGAAATTGCTCTGCAAACTGCTGAGCTTGCTTTGCAGCGCGTCGAGTTGAGCCTGGGCATCGGCAATCTGGCGGGCGCTGAACATGGCGGTCAGCTCTGATTGGCGGCGCTCGATCTCAGCTTTGGTCTCGGTGATGCCAGCTTGCAGCGCGTCAAGCTCCTGCTCGATAAAGTCAGCGCGTTTTTGCTCCTGCAAGCCTTCGGGGCTAAGGGCGATGAGCTGATCGATCAACGCCTGGCCCACCGCCTGGGCGCGCGCGGGATCAGTGTCGATGACATTGATCTCCATCAACTGGGTGCCAGGCGCCTGTCGCGCGGTGTAATCCGGCAGGTGCGTCATCCCCAACGCGGCCATCGCCGGCCCACTCACGCTGGCGCGCTGGATCAGATCGACATAGGTGGTGACTAACTGTTGCGCCAGGTAGAGCTCACCGCTGTTAGGATTGGGGTCGCGGATGCTGGCGCCGATCATCACGGTGGCGCGCGAGCTGTACTGCGTCGGCTCCATCACCATGGCGAGCGTCATGGAGACCGTCGCCACCAATGTGGAGGTGAGCAAAAGCCACCACCAGCGCCGCAATGGGCTGATATACACCATCAGGCTGTTCAAGTCGCCTTCAGTATCCACTTGAGTCATCATCTCAGAACGATGCATCGCGTTTCTCAGCCTATCTGACCCAGACGGGGTCCCAGTCATTGTATTCATTGCTGCTCAGATTGAGTTGGCCGCTGCCATCGTGATTCATGATCCAGAGTTGGCGACGACCCGTATCGCGGTTGGAATAAAAGACGATCCTGGCGCCATCCGGCGACCAACTGGGGTGCTTGTCCCACTCCCACGTATTAAAAGTCAAACGTTGCGTCACGGAGCCGTCGGGGGTGACGCGATAAATCTCGTCGCCGCCTGAATCGGTGCTGGCAAAGGCGATCCATTCGCCGGTGGGCGACCATGCCGGGTCGTAGCTGGCGCCATTGAGCGCGGTGAGTTGGCGCGTCGCGTTGTAGGTGGGTGCATAGGCCTGGATTTGCAACAGGCCGCGGTTATCCGCCTTGACAATCGCCTGCTCCCCGCCCGGCGCCTGCGCAAGCTGTTGGCGCGCCAGCGTATAAACCCAGGGCTGCGTGATCAGCGTAACGCTGCCCGTCGTAGGGTCGAGCATGTAAGTCGCCTCACTGCCGCTGCGATCTGACCTGAAAAGGATCGCGCCGATCACCTCGGCGGGCAGCGCCGATGGGGGTGTGCCTGTCGCGGTCGGCGTCGGTGTGGGCGTAAATTCAGTTTCGCTGATGAACAAAGGGATCGGCGTTGGCGTCGCCGCCACGGGCGCAGGCACGCGCGTGATGACGAGAGCATTCCACGGCAACGGCGTCGGCGTGCCGGTGGTGCGTGCGATCAGGATCGCCTGTTCGTTGAGCGCAACAGCCGTCTCAGCGTTCTCGGGGATGGCTGTGGCATAGACAAACACACCCAACAGGGCATTGTAGGGCCAGGGCGTGGGTGTGGCCGTGGGCAGCAACGAGTGGGCCGCGGCCTCTGCGGCCGCGGTGACTGCCAGCACACGCGCGGCCGCGGTTGCCACATTCTCGGCAGGCGGCGACGGCACGATCACAACCGGCGTCACATAGTCGGTGGGGACGGGTGTGAAAGCGCCGGTCGTCAGCGCCACCGCCGTGGCATATTCCGCGTGATACGCGGCCGTGGCTTCGTTGGCGGGCGTGGGCGTATCGACCAGCACCGGCGGCAATCCACGCGCCTGCGCCGCGGCCTGCACCGTCGCCAGATTCTCCGGGAAAGGCGTCGGCGTGTACACCTGATACGGCAGCGGCGTGTACGCGCCGGTGGTCTCGGCAACGGTTGTGGCGGTCGCAGCCAGCGCTACGACCGTCATGACGTTGGCGGGCGGCGGCGTCAGCGTGGCAACCAGAAAGGGCTTGGTGGGCAGCGGGGGCGGCGTGGGCGGCGGTGGACCGACGACGAGCGCCAACTCTGGCGCCGCGCCTCGGCTTTCCGACCCCTGTCCACTATCCCACGCAAAGAGTGAAGTCGTCTCGTCACCGGCGGGCAGCAGTCGCACGGTGAGGGAGGCGGCGCCGTCGAGCAACTGCTGCGCCATCCAGGTGCGGATCGTCTCGTCCAACACAAACGCGTTGGCTTTACCCACGGCCAGATCTGCCGCGCGCAGCGGCGTCAGCGTGATAGCCGCAGGCCGGCTGTAGGCAGCCACATAATCGGCGCGTGTCAGATCCTGTGCGTCCACTTCAGCGATCAACTGCACAAGCCACAGCCCAGGATCAGCGCCATCGAGTCGCTGATCCTCCAGCCCGGTGAGCCGCAGCGTCGCCTGCTCGATCACGGCGCCGCGCGGCACGCGCGTCAGGTCGAAACGCACCATTGACAGGAAGCGTTGATCGTCCAGCCGGCCGGCGTAAAGAAAAGAGTCGCCCAAGTGGTTGGCGCGTGTGTCGCCGCTGGCCCACCACCCTGCGTCTTCGCCGTGCGAGGTGAGCGTCAAAGCCTGCCCGCCCGGGGCCGTCGTCGGCGTCGGAAAGGTTGCGCTCAGCGCAATTTCGACGCGCGTGGCAGCCGGCAAACGCGCAGGCAACGCAGTTGGCATGGACGCAGTTGGCATGGATGCAGTTGGCATGACTGTGGCCAGCGCAAAGGGCGTTGCCGAGGCGGGCGGCCCCAAGAGGTCAAGACCGAAAGTGATCACTACAAAAGCGAAGGCGACCACGATCACCGCGGAGAGAACAAGCCATATCCACCCTAACCAGCGCGGGCGTTCATTGTCAAGCACCTGCGGCGAACGCCAGGCTGCGGGCGCGCGCACAGGTGCGACGGCTTTTGCGGGCGTCGAGGTGTAATAAGGACATTGTGCAAATGCCCCGGAGAAACAAAACTCACTCTGCTGGTCGACATCGGGCGCCAGCGGCGGCGTCTGCGCGTAACACCGATGCGAACGCGTGGCCGCGGTGCGGGTGAGTGTGGGGTCATCATCCAGCCCTAGATGCGGGCAAACCATCAGTTGCATAGCGTCTCCGGTTCCGCGCGCGCGGGCGAAAATGCCAGGGAGCCAGCGTAGATGCTGTCCCATGCCGCGTAGACGCGCCGCCAATCATAGGCGCGCCTCACCAGGCAACGCCCAGCCTCACACAGCCGTGCAGCCAGCGCGGGATCATCCAGCAGGCGCACAGTCGCCGCGGCAAAGGCGTCGGCAGCGTCTGCGATCAAGAGATGCTCACCCGCGACATAGTCCAGCCCTTCCGCGCCGACAGTCGTCGCCAGGACAGGAATCCCCCAATTCCAGGCATCGACGATCTTGACGCGCATCCCGCCGCCAGCGTGCAGCGGGGCAATGAAGAGCGTGCTTTGAGTAACCAGCGCGGTCAGATCATCCACATAGCCGGCCACGGCCACATGTTGCGCAGCGTCAGCAAGCTGGAGCAGCGAGACCGGCGCGCGCTTACCAGCTATCACCAAACGCGCGTCTGGGCAGCGCGCCAACACCAGCGGCCACACTTCGCGCACAAACCACGCTGCACCCTCCGCATTGGGCGGCCAGAAGAGCGTGCCGACAAAGAGCACCTGACGCGGCTTGACCTCCGCGGTTGGAGCGGCGACCGCGCACATCGCCTCGACTTGCGGCTCAACACAGATCGGGATCACGTGGGCATGGGGCAGATCGAGACGGGCGCGGTCGATCTCGGTGACAAAGACTACTTCGTCGAATTGAGTATAATGCTCCGTCTCGTAGGCAGCCAGCCTGTCTGCCTCCCACGCCAGCAGGCGACGGCGCAGTGGGTTGCCAGACTGTTCGGCGAGGCGACGGAAAACCTGATGCAGCGCGTTGTGGGCGTCCAGCACCAGCCGCGGGCGAGGCGTTTGCAAGCCGGCCGCGCCCAGGGCGTACTGCACCATTGAGGTCTGATCGGCGTGTACGGCGTCGACGGGGCCATGCGCAGCGAAGACATCCTCGATCTGCCGGCGCATGGCGGCCACACGATCGCGCGCAATGATGACCGGCTCTTTGTGGGCCAGCGCGGTCACGACCGCACACAGCGTGCGTCTGGCCGACCGCACCATCGGCACGGTGTAAACGCCGGCGCAAAACTGGCGCAGATGCTCGATATGATCAGCACGATCCTCCTGGCGGGAAAAGGAGACGAGCAACACTTCATGCTGCGCTGCGAGCTGGCGCAGCACATAATAGGCGCGCAATTTGGGGCCGGCATTCAGCGGATAGGGCAGCACCTGCGTCAGGAACACAATTTTCATAAGCGCCTACGATTCCTTCATTTGCAGCGCAATCGCAAGCGTGCGAAAGAGGATTTGCAGGTCGAGCAGCGGCGCGGCGTGGCGCACATAGTACAGATCATATTCAAGCTTGATACGCGCATCATCCATGCTGCGCCCGTACACATATTGCACCTGCGCCCATCCTGTCAAGCCTGGACGGACGCTGTGACGCGCACGATAGAAAGGAATTTCGCCCGCTAACTGCTCAACAAACTCGGGACGTTCGGGGCGCGGCCCGATCATGCTCATCTCGCCGCGCAGGACGTTGAGCACCTGCGGCAGCTCGTCAAGACGTGTGCGGCGCAGCCAGCGTCCCACCGGTGTGATGCGCCTGTCGCCCACCGCCGCCCACACCGCGCCCGTGCCGGCTTCCGCATCGGGCATCATCGAGCGCAGCTTGTAAATCGTAAAGCTCTTGCCGCCGCGCCCAACGCGCACCTGGCGGTAAAAGAGCGGCCCCGGCGAGGCGAGACAATTGGCGCCAAACACCAACGGCAGAATCAGCGCCAACGCCAGCAGGCCAACCAGCGCCACACCAATGTCGATCATGCGTTTTGCCACATTGAAGAGGCGTGCTCCGGCGTTCTCCTGCGTCGAAAAAATCCCTTCAAAATTATGGCCGATGTGGAAGACCGGCACTCGCCCTAGGACACGTTCAAACAAGGCGCTCATGGTGGTGACCCTGTAGCCATGTTCGGCGCAGGCAACCAGCGCTGCCATCATCTCTGGGGGAATGGCGTGGCGGTTGGTGATGGCGACGATCACTTCATCCACACCCAGGCGCTTGACCAGTGCAAGGAGATCGGCGGAATTGCCAAAAACCGGCGCGCCTTCTACAAAGGCGTGACGCAGGACAGGATCATCATCGACAAAGCCTACGATCTCGTAGCCGGAGCCGCGGTAGGGGCTGGGTGCGCCGCCCGCCTGGTGAAGCGCCAACGCCACATCGCGCCCGGAGCGGCTGGCGCCAACGATCAAGGCGCGCTGCTTGAACCAGGGCTGCATAAACAGACGAATATAGATCAGCCGCCAGGTGACCAGTTCGAGTAGCGCAATGACGGCAAAGACAAAGAGCAGCGACCGCGAGAGAGCAGGCAGGATTGGCAGCGACGTCACTACACAGATAGTCAGCACAAAAAGCCAGGCGCCTACAATGCAGCGCATAGTCTGCGGCAAATTTGAAGCGCGCGCCAGATTGTAAAGATCGAAGATATTGGCGCCAACGAGCCAGATGCTTGCCACCACGGCAAACGCGCCCAGATAACTCAGCGTCAATGCTGGCCGCCACTTTAGAGCATCTACTGTGTCCATTGCAATCCAAAGTGCATTTAAGATGCCGAACAAGTCCACCAGAATCAACAACATTCGCCGCTCGGAGATACGCAAACGCAATGCAGGGGGCAGGAAAAAGCGTTGCCTCATAAACGAGGGAACAACCACCATCGATTTTTCGATCACAGATTTGTCAATCATACCCTCTCGCACCCCTTTCCATTTCAGATTGCCGTAGAGATGTTCCAGCCGCTGCATGAGGGGTAGAATTGTTGCAGCGCCACACACGTGGTGTAACAATCTCTATTTTGGGGCCTAGAGGCAGTACTCACTAGCGCAAGTTGACAGGTTGCTTCTGCACAAATCAACTTACTTACATCATGGGTTGCCGACAACATAATGCCGAGTTCGCTACTCCAGATTACCCGGCATACAGCGCGGCAAGCTTCTCCGCCTGCACTTGTCGGAGCTTCTCGAATTTTTGTCGCCCAGCCTCGCCAATGCCCGCGAGCGTGGAGGGCGTCGCCACTCGCACGGCGTCAATCGCGACCGCCAGCGCCGGCGCATCGTTTGGCGGCACGACCCACCCGGTTTTGCCTGGAATCACAACCTCAGCAAGTGCGCCGCTGTCGGCGACGATGACTGGCTTGCCAAAGGCGTACGCGGTGGCGGGCAGTGCAGATTGCGTTGCACTCGTGTAAGGCAGCACCAGCGCACGACAGCGCTGAAAAAGGTTGCAGCCCAATGCATCATCGATGTGCCTGTCGAGGTGAATCACGCCGGGTGGAAGCCGATCAGGAAGAACGCCGCGACCTGCTAACACGAGGGAAGGAAACGATTCAATTGAATTTTCGGCCACAGCCTTGGCAGCGGCGAGCAAAACGTTGATGCCTTTGTATACCTCCAGCCGTCCGAAAAAGAGCACCCAGGGTTCCCATGTGCGATTGGGCGCCGCGGTGCAAAGCTGCGTCGCGGCGCCCGCCCCCAGGAAGGTGTGCGAAAGCGGCCAGGCATGAACACACGCAGCAGATCTGCCATGGCGCAACAGCCGCTGCTGGTATCGCTCTGCGTGAACAAGCAATTGATGGGCCGCCGCAATCACGAACCAGTTCCAGAGGCGAATCAGACGGCCATGCGGCGCCGCGATATGAGGATCCAGATCGTGCAGTGTATGGATCGTGGCGTAACCCGCCTGACGCAACATAGCAAGCAGCAGTGGATTCCATAGGTGGGCTCCCGTAAAATGAACCCGATCAGGACGCAGCCCTTTGATGCATCGCCACAGCCGGCCCAGTTCAAGCGGACGTGCGCCCTCGCCAGTGAACCCCGTGGAACAATGCGCCACCGGGGTGTGAATCTGCACCTGCGCCATATAACGGTCGCGCGGCAGCCGCGATGTTGTCACGACATGCACCTCATGCCCCAACATCAGCGCCTGATGCGCCAGATCAGCGGTGTATTGATGCATCCCGAAGGTCGGCGATAAAAGTACGTAAACCAGTATCGATCCCATTTACAAGATTGTAATGTGATTTTCTGGTAAATCCAACCGTCAAACGACGGAGATGGCATGAGGCTTTGCCGGTTTACTTACCTGTTTAGTGTATGAAGCAGAGGCTGTCGCGCGATCCAGCTTGGTGTTGTTTGCGGGGTCGAGCGGAAATTGTGATTTGGCGCCCCGTGATTTGGCGCCCCGTGATTTGGCGCTCAGTGACTTGGCGCTCAGTTGTGCGCAGGCAGGATGTGCGTTGCCAGGTCAGCCAGGGCGGCTGCGGCAAAAAGCAGCAACACCGCGTCCACCGGCAGGCGATAGCGCGGCATGGCCCACGTAAAAATATGCAGCAAGGAGTAAAACACCACAAAAAGGAGCAAGAGCCGCCAGGCGCCACAGTGATCGCGCTTCAGCGCAATCCACACGCCAAAGAGCATAAAGGGAAGCAGCAGCGTAAACGACGCCACTCGCCCCACATTAAAGAGCAGGGATGAGCTCTCTTTCGGCCAGAATTCAAAATAATCCACAGCACGACTGGCCGAGAGCAGCAGATAGCGGCCAGGATCGGCCAGGATAAATTGGATGCCGCGCATCATCAGCGCCCGATCCCACTGCGCTTCATTGACGGGCAGCGACGCAAAGTCTGTGGGCAGCGGCGCGGCCACATAAGCGTTGAAGGTAACGCCGTGCAATGGGTGCTGCGCGGAATACATGGCATAGCCCGCATTGGAGTTAAGCAGCAAGAATTCGCCATACACCCGGTAGTTGCGCAGGGTGAATGGCAGAATAGCCGCCAGCAGCAGCAGGAGTACGCTCGTCACCGCCAGCACGGCGGAAGAGAGTCGCGCTCCACGCAGCGCCTGGATGCTCCGCGCGGACGCAAGCGGCGAGCGATCGGCAAGCCATGCGCTTACGATCAGCCACGCACACAGCACCGCCACCCAGGGCAAGATCGACTGCCGCAGCAAGGCAGCCATCCCCAGGCCGATCCCCAATGTACACGCCGCAAAAAGCCAGGGCGCACGCTGGGATCGGCCTCCATTCCCGCCCGCTCGAGCGTCGCACGCCAGGAGCGTCTGCTGCAAGGTCATGCTGCGTTCCAGTGACCAGAGAATCGCCAGCAGAAAAAAGGCCTCGGTCTGGATCATGGCCGCATACAAAACAAAGTAGGCATAGCTGGCAGTCAGCAGGGCGGCGAGCAAGGGCGGGAAATGGTGGATCGTCCAGCCGAGCCGGGGGAGAGTCCACGGCTGGAGCGCCTGCGCCGGAAAAGTACGCCAGAAGAGACGCCATGCCAGCCAAGGCATGAATGCGCCGGCGATCACCGCCTGCACCAGCCGGACGGCCAGCGGATGCGGGCCAAAAACGACATAGACCGCGGCGACAAAGGCCGTGTAGAGAAAGGACCAATGCGCCGTCGGCGCACCGGCGGGCGTAAAGGGATACCATGCTGCGGCGAAGGTGAAGCCGTGGCCGGTCGCCACGCGTGCAGCGAGCAAAGCATAGGAAGTCTCATCCTTGGCGGGCGGCGTCGCATCGCCCAGGTAGAGCGCAACGCCCACGCGCAGCAGCACAGAAAGAGCAAGGATGACAAGGAGCGAACGGTTGCGCAGCATCATGCTCCATTCAACCCAAGAAAGAATGCCGGCATACCACGCCAGATCATAGCGATGCCCCTTTTTTGCGACCGGACTCTCGGCGGCTGAGCAGCGCGCGGCGCGCCTCCGTCTGAACTAGCAAAAAGGTGCGATAGGCCATGTAAAAAAAGTTGGTCAGCAGTGGTTGGCCCAACACCAACGACTCAGGAATCTCCCGCGCCAGATACTCCCGGTGACGGTGGAGAAAGGTGAGATTGTTGCGATAGATCCAGTAGAGATAGATCAAGTCGCTCTTCAAACGGTTGCGCCCGCGACCGGCGCTGGCGCGGTCGTGATGATAGAAGAGGGCGTGTGGGCAGAAGAAAACCCGAAAACCCGCCTGCTGTGCGTGCAGTTGAAAGTCGGACTCCTCGCGCCACGCGTTGCCGGGGAAGCAGCCGGCGAAGCGAACATGCTGCACCACCTGCCGCCGCACCAGCATGGTGGCGTTGACCAGCGGGGACGGCACGTCGTCGGCAGTGCGGGCGTGGCTGTAATGTTCGAGCAGACGCCGGCTGACCAGCGGCCAAGGGTCGCGGTCGGCACGGGCGAGTGCCTGCGCCTCGGTTTCGCCAATGCGCATCCAGATGCGCCGGCCGGCGATGATGTCGGCGCCTGTTGTCTGCAGATGTGCGGCCAGCACCGACAGCGACGCCGGCGCCGGCGCCAGGTCATCCTCCGAAAAGAGGAGCAATTCACTTGTGGCATGGGCAATGCCGGTGTTGCGCGCATGGGTCCTGCCCCAGTTGGCCGGGTGGCGCAGGTACATGAGGCGGGGGTCGTTGCGTTTTAACGCAGCCAGCACTTCGCCTGTCTGGTCGGCGCCGCCATCGTCCACGACAATTACTTCCTGCACCTCGGCAAACTGCAAATAGGCGGGCAGCACCTGCGCCAGCATCTCCGCTCGATTGTAGGTTGGGATGATCACGCTGATCGTGCTGCTCATGGCGCGCTCCACAGATCGCGCATGAGCAGCCGATCCTGTGCAATTGACTGGCGGGCCTGTGGCGCGTCGAGCGGGCAGCGGGCGATGGAGCGCACCATGTGCGCGGCAAAGCGCAAGAAAAGCCCCACGCGCAGCATTTGTTCGGCGCGTCGCCCGGCGTGCTTGGCAAAGTAGCGCCGTTTGCTGCGATAGAGCTGGCGCAGCGACCATTCACTGCGCTGTCGCGAACTCGCCCCCCAGTG
>JACSRH010000482.1 GCA_014879855.1 Caldilineaceae bacterium
CCCGCCGCCAGCAGCAGCACGAGCAACAGCCCCAGCACAGGGCGGGCAGGCGTCTTCATGACAGTTCCTCCTCCTCACAAAAAATGATCGAGCTTGGGAACGGCGACCGAAGATCGGCGCGCTGGGTCATCCCACCGCCCAGTCCACCGGCCCCTTGCCCGGCCAGCCCAGCCCGATGCGCCCGCGCGCCTTGTCGATGCTCACGATCTCGACATCGATAATATCGCCGACGCTGAGCCGCTCGCCGTGGGGAATCTGCGAGCGGTGCAGCAGCCCATCCTGCTTGACGCCGATGTCGATGAAGGCGCCGAAGTCGACGACGTTGCGCACCGTGCCCTGCAGCGTCATGCCGACGGCCAGATCGTCCATCGAGAGCACGTCGCTGCGCAGGATCGGCGGCGGCACATCTTCGCGCGGGTCGCGACCAGGGCGCACGATCTGCTCGAAGATGTCGGCCAGCGTCGGCTCGCCAGTGTCCAGTTCGGCGGCCAGCTCGCGCAGCGGCTTCTGCTGGCGCAGCGCGTCGAGCCTGGCCTGGCGTTCGACCACTGGTGTGCGCAGGGTGACGCCTGCCAGCTTGAGCACCTTGCGCGCCACCGTGTAGCTCTCCGGGTGGATGGCGCTGGCATCGAGCGGTTCGTCGCCTGTGCGCACGCGCAGGAAACCGGCGGATTGCTCAAAGGCTTTGGGGCCGAGTCCTGTTACTTTCTTCACCGCCGCGCGTGTAGCAAACGCGCCATGCTCGTTGCGGTGGGCGACGATATTGCCCGCCAGTTTCGGCCCGATGCCGGCTACGTGCGTCAACAACGCGGGCGACGCGGTGTTGATATCGACGCCGACGCGGTTGACCACGCTCTCGACCACGCCGTCGAGCGCGGCGGCCAGCGCCTTCTGGTTGACATCGTGCTGATAGAGGCCGACGCCGATCGATTTGGGATCGATCTTGACCAGCTCGGCCAGCGGATCCTGCACGCGGCGCGCGATCGAGACCGCGCCGCGCAGGCTGACGTCGAGGTCGGGCAATTCGGCGCGGGCGAGCGGGCTGGCGCTGTAGACGCTGGCGCCGGCTTCGTTGGTGATGAGGTAGTGGGGATTGGGAGATTGGAGATTGGGAGATTGGAGATTAGGAGATTGGAGACTGTTTGCGGTCGGAGAGGATTCAATCTCCAATCTCTTAATCTCTAATCTCTGAATCAACTCCGCCACCAACTGCTCCGTCTCCCGCGAGGCCGTGCCGTTGCCGATCGAGATGAGGGTGACGCCGTGGCGCTGGATCAAGTCCGCCAGCGTGGCGAGCGCCTCGTGCGGCTGCTTCTGCGGCGGGTGCGGATAGATCGTCGCCGTCTCCAGCACCTTGCCCGACGCATCGACCACCGCCACCTTGCAGCCGGTGCGAAAGCCAGGGTCGAGGCCAAGGACGACGTGACCGGCGAGCGGCGGCTGGGTCAGCAGGCCGCGCAGGTTGGCGCCAAAGACGTGGATGGCGTGGCTGTCGGCCTGCTCGGTGAGGGTGGCGCGCAGGTCGCGCTCGATGGCGGGCAGCAGCAGACGTTTGGCGCCATCCTCCGCCGCGAGCTTGAGCTGCGCTGACCACGGCGACAACGGGTGATCGGGAAAAACTGCGCGGATTGCCTGCTGCCAGTCGCGTTCGGGAATCTCCACATTGACGCGCAGCACCTTCTGCGCCTCGCCGCGATTGATAGCGAGCACCTGGTAGGGCTTGAGGCGGTCGATGCGGCTGCTGTAGTCGTAGTAGAGCGTGTAGACGCCTTTTTCATCAACGCCGCCCTCGATGCGTGTGACTGTGAGCGTGGCGAAGCGCATCGCCTTCTCGCGTGTCTGGCGGCGCACCTCGGCGTGGTCGCTGATCGTCTCGGCGACGATGTCGCGCGCACCGGCCAGCGCGTCCTCGATGGCCGGCACATCGTCGCCGAGGAAATTTTGTGCGGCGGTCTCCGGTCCCTCGCCCTTGCGCGGCTGGGCCAGGATGAGATCGGCCAGCGGCTGCAGGCCGCGCTCGCGGGCGATGCTGGCGCGCGTGCGGCGCTTGGGGCGGTAGGGCTGGTAAAGATCTTCGAGCGCGGTCAGCGTCTCGGCGGCCAGCAGGTCTGCCTCCAGGGCCGGCGTCAACTTCTCCTGCTCGCGAATGGAGGCCAAAATCGTGGCGCGGCGCTCGTCGAGCGCGCGCAGTGAGCCAAGCCACTGTTCGATGGCGCGGATCTGCTCCTCGTCCAGCCCGCCGGTTATCTCCTTGCGGTAGCGGGCGATGAAGGGGAGCGTGTTGCCTTCGTCGAGCAGTTGGACGGTGGCCGCGACGTTGCGCTCGGCCAGAGCAAGTTTGGCGGCAATGCGGGCTGGGTAGGTGGGTATAGGTGCGGACATCATGCGTTAAGTATCCAAGGTGAATAGATTTAGCGTTTGGGCGCGAAGGCGCGGGCGCATTGTCGCACAGGGGGTGGCTCTGGAAAAATCAGCGGCAAGGTGGCTGGATCGAGCACAAATGGTTAAAAATCGGCGATGACCGCGTAACGCTCGTCCTCGACCTTGCCGCCCCAAAGCTCAGCGTGCTTGCCCAGGTCTTCAACCCGCACCTGCGCGGCAGAGGTGGGCAAGGCTTCTGCAACCTGCCGCGCGTGGAGACCCGCATTTGTGTGCCAGCACCCTTCGATCAAGACCAGACGACCACCCGGCGTGAGCAGATCGGCCCAGCGCCGGAGCACGTTGGCTGGTTCGGGCAGCGCCCAAAGCACGTGGCGGCAAATAACAACGCCATAGTGATGCGCGGGCAGCACCGGTGTTGCTGCGTCCATCCTCTTGAAGAGGATATGCTGGCCCATCGACTGCGCTTTTGCTTCCGCCTGG
>JACSRH010000134.1 GCA_014879855.1 Caldilineaceae bacterium
GCAGTATACTCTGCGTGTTCTGCGATGTACGCATCGAAAGCCGCCTTGATCTCATCCTCGCGGCTCGGCAGTTGGCTCAGTCCCAGGATATGACGCACGAAGTCGAGCAGCCCGGCCTCCGGCTGCGCGTAGAGTTCCTGTAGCACAGCTTCGCTTACAAAGAGGTCAGGCCGATTGAGCGCGTTCGCCAGGGTGTCGACATCGTTGTTGTCAATCGGTTCACCCTGGCGGAGCTTGCGCAGCGTAGGATGTTCCCGCGCCAGCGTCTTGACGGCTGTCTCCACCTGGGTGCGGTAGGTGTCGGCAAACGCCCCCTCGCCGCTTGGCCCATAGATGATCCAGTGGCGGCGGGCAATCTCGTCGGGCAGATTGAGTTGCAGCACTTCGGGCCGGCGGCGCTGACGATAGCGCATCAACGGCGCCAGTGTTGTCTGCAATTCCATGATGCGGTCATAGGTCAGGTGCGTCCAGAAAGCTGGATGGCGCACCGCAGCAATTGTGGCGGCCTGTGCCTGGACTTCTTGCAGGGTCGTGGGCAGCAGCGCCACATCTTCCAGCACCTGCTCGCGCAGCGTATCGACTGCATTGTGTTGTCCGGTAAGTTGGGCCAGCGCCAGCCGTTCAGCGCGCGCTTCGAAGGTCATCACGGCCAGGTTGACATCAGGCAGAAAGCGCAGCAGCGGGGCGATCTGCGTGGTCAGGTGTGCCATCCGGTCGTTGTCGAGTGCGTCCCAGGTTGCGGTGTCCTGCAGGCTGGCCAACTCTGCCAGATGCGGGCGCACGTTGACATTGTCGCCCGGAATTGTTGCCAGCATCTGCTGCAATTGCGCAACACTTTGTTCGCTGTGGTCGCCATCGCCTATCCCGCGCAGATACGCCAGCTTTTCCAAACGCAGGCGGAAAAGCCGCACCGGCAGTGCTTCGGTGGCGCCGGCAACCTCCCCTTCAGGATTCATGTTGAAGTAGGCAAAGTTGTTCCAGAAGTCGATGATCAGGAAATCCGTCTTCAGTGCGCCGGTCTCTGGGTTTGTCCAACGGCGTGTGCCCCGTCCGATCATCTGCCAGAACTTCACCTGGCTGAAGACCGGTTTGGCAAAGACCAGGGTCTGGATCGACGGCACGTCGATGCCCGTATCCATCATATCCACCGAAATGGCAATGCGCGGCATGGATTTGCGCTTGAAGTCATCCAGCGTCTGCTCAGCGCGCTCCATGTGGCTGTCGACAATCTCAGCCATGCCGCGACGTTGCAGGTCCGGATAGAGGCGATTGAAGCTCTCCCAGATGCGCACGGCGCTGGCATGGCTCATGGCAAAGATGACGGTCTTGGCCGGTAGCGTGCCGCTGGCATCCTTGCGGCACTTCTGCATGATCTCGTGGACCATGGCGTCGGTCGTGCCGCTGTTGGTTACCCGCCGCTCCAGGTCGCTGCCTTCGAAGTCGATTTCGCTCAACTCGATGCCCTGTTCCTCAAGCTGCCGTTGCAGTTCAGGCGGCAGTTGCCCGGCCTTGATGCCCTCGATCTGGAAAGTAGTCTGGGCGTTCAGCACCCGATACTTCGCCAGGTACTCCTCTTCGACGGCTGTCTCGTATGCGTAGCTAAAGGTGGGCAGACCATCTGGGCAATTGAACAAGGAGAAGGTGTTGTGGTCGATGTAATCCGTTGGCGTTGCGGTAACGCCCAAATCCAGCGCGTCAAAATGCTCGAAGAGCACCCGGTAACGTCTGTAGATTGAACGATGGCTTTCGTCGGCAACGATGAGGTCGTAGTAACCCGGCGACAGCGCACGATAGACCTGCATCATGCTGGGGTAGGTGGCCACATGGATGCGCGCCGTGTCGTCCGCGGCGCCGCCTTCGACGCGGGCGCGCGACTCGTTGGGCATGAACTCCTTGAAATCGCCCAATGCCTGGCGCACCAGTTCCCGCCGATCCGCCAAGAAGAGCACTCGCTGCACCCATTTGGCGCGCATAAGCAGATCGATCAAAGCGATGACGACGCGCGTCTTGCCCGTGCCGGTGGCCATGACCAACAGGAATTTGCGCTGGCTGCGCGCCAGCGCCTCCGTCACGCGCTTGATGGCTTCCACCTGATACGGGCGGTCGACAATCTTGGGGCTTGGGCCGAACGTCTCCAGTGGCTGGCGATATGTACGCTGAAAGCGCAGCCGTTCCAGATCATCCGGGCGGAAGAAACCAGTAACGCGGCGCGGCGGATAGAATCCACGATCGTAGAAGAGGATGTCTTGTCCGTTGGTCAGGAAGATCAAAGGTGGTGCGCCGTACTTGGCAGTGATTTGATCTGCGTAGTCTTCGGCCTGGCGTTTGCCGACTTCGGCGCCGCGGCTGGTGCGTTTGGCCTCAACGACAGCGATGGGTTTGCCATTGCGGCCCAACAGGACATAGTCGGCAAACTCGCGGCGTGTACGGTAAGTAGTCGGCGCCGCTTCATCAAGCGAACGATGCTGTGTGGACAGCGCCAATTCTTCGCGCAGATTACCAGCGGCGGCGCTCCAACCGGCCTGTGCCAGCCACCGGTCTATGATCTCTTGGCGGGTCTCCGCCTCATCTGGGGAAGGGATGTGATTCACGGTTCAGGTTTCTCTGGTCATGGGTGGCGATTGGCGATGACGAGAGTCATTATGCGTTTGTGCCAGCATGTTGTCAATTGGCTAATTACCACATTACTGCGGCGACGCAACCGGTTCCGCCCTGTTGCGCCGCGGGGACGCGCTACGAGTATAGCACGAGACGGGCGTTGGAACCGAACGCGGATACTGCGGAAGGTGTAGTTCACCCCGCCATCCCCTTTTAGAACCAAAATTGGATGTTCCCTGCTATCGTGTGGCGCGGCCCC
>JACSRH010000305.1 GCA_014879855.1 Caldilineaceae bacterium
TCTTCTCTAAAACTGCGGCAGCCACTGCGCCTGCGCGTCCAGCATTTCCGTCACCATCGCATGAATCTGCGGCAGCGTGCAGACGGCCCCGGTCAGCGGGTCGAGCATGACCGCGTGATAGACCGCGTCCGTGTCACCCGTCAGCGCGGCTTCGACGATCAGGCTCTGCACGTTGATGTTGGTGCGGTTGAGCGCGGCGAGCTGGGCCGGCAGGTTGCCGACAAAGGTCGGCTGGATGCCGGTGGCGTCCACCAGGCAGGGGACTTCAACACAGCAGCCGTCGGGCAGGTTGGTGATCAGCCCGGTATTGGGCACGTTGCCGGCGATCACTGCCGGGACGTTGGTCTCCATCGCCTCGATGATGCGTGAGCCATATTCGTGGCTGCGCACGGTCGGGAACTCACCCGTTACGATCTCGTCATAGTCGCTGGCGAACTGCTCCAGCCGGTGCAAACAGTGGCGCAAATAACCGCCGGTGCGCGCATAGTCGAACCAGTGGTTGGCTTCGTCGGTGAAGCGCGGGACCAGCTCCTCGTTGACCATCTGTGCGCTCTTGCGGAAGTAGGGCATGTATTCGCTGGCGTGGCCGCTCGATTCGGTGACAAAGTAGCCAAAGTACTTCATGATGTCGGTGCGCACCGGCTCCTCCGCCACCACTTCCGGCCGCGCGATCGCTTCCCAGATCTGCGGGTAGACATCTTCCTTGCCGCGGCGGAATTGCAGGAAAAAGGCCTGATGATTGATGCCGGCGCAGAGGAAGTTGACTTCGTCGTAGGGAACGCCGATCCACTTGGCCAGCATCTCGCTGGTGCCCTGCACGCTGTGGCAGAGACCCACGTGCGGGCGCCCGCTGCCATCGGCCACGGCCCAGCAGTTGGCGGCCATTGGGTTGACGTAGTTGAGCAGCAGCGCATCGGGCGCCAGTTCATCCATATCGTAACACAGGTCAAGCAGCACAGGAATGGTGCGCAGCGAACGGAAGACGCCGCCCGGTCCCAGCGTGTCGCCGACGCACTGTTCGACGCCATATTTCTGCGGAATATCGATGTCAAGCTTGTACGCGCCCAGCCCGCCTTGCTGGAAGGTGGTAATGACATAATTGGCGTCCGTGACCGCGGCGCGGCGGTCGGTCGTAGCAACGACCCTGGCCTTGAGTTTGCGCTTGTCAACCATCGCCTGCACGATCGAGCGCGCCTGCTCCAACCGCGTGGCATCGATGTCCATCAGCGTGATCGTGCTCTCCTGCAGCGCCGGCGTCAGTAAAATGTCACTGCACAAATTGCGCGTGAAGACCAGACTGCCGGCGCCGATAAAGGTAATGTTTGCCATTTTCTTTCTCCTACCTAAACGAAAACGAACGAAGGGCGCGTATCATCAGCGTCGAGACAATTTTGCAACGGCGCCAACGAACGCTATGAAGACAATCGTGTGAAGAGGCGCTCGCCCCATCCTCCATAGACCGGCACGGGGTGAAGCTGAGCGCGCAGCGCGTTGACCATTCCGGCCAGCCAGGCGAACACCAGTGCAATCGCCGCGGCAATGACAATCGAGAAGCCTGCCATCAGCAACAACGGCCCGCCCAGCGGCAAGAAGATCGGCGCCAGCCAATTGATCACCAGATAGCTGCCGTAGATGAGTGCAATGGCAACTACCGCCGTGAGCAAAATGGACACCCAGGACCAGCGGCTTTTATAGCGCGCCGCATGTTGGCGGCGACGAAAAACCGGCGTAAACAACAGAAAGGCGATAGGCACGACATACAGAACCGGGAATTCCACCGAGAGAAAAGCAAAGCTCCACCCAATCGCCAGCCAGAGCAACGGCGCCACCACCGCGCCAGCCACCAGCGCCAGCGACTGGCAGGCATGATACAGCGTAAATTTGTCCTTGCGCCGGAAGAGGATCAACATCAGCGGCCCGATCAAGACGAGCACGTAGCTCAACAGCGCGAGAAAACGGTTTGGTTTTTGCATAATCAGCCCCCGATGCCGGCCAGATGCAGCTCTCTGGCGAGATGACAGGCGACAAAATGATCCGGTTCGATCTCCTCCAGCACCGGCTCGACCTCGACGCAGGTGCTCTGGTTGGCGTAGCGGCAGCGCGGGTGAAAGACACAGCCGGAGGGTGGGTTGGCCGGGCTGGGCACATCGCCCTCCAGGATGATGCGCTGCGTCTTGATGTCCGGGTCCGCGGGCGGCACCGCCGACACCAGCGCCTCGGCGTAGGGGTGCAGCGGGTGGCGCAGCAATTCCTCGGAAGGCGACATCTCCACGATCTTGCCGACGTACATGACCGCGATGCGGTCGGAAATGTGCTCGACCACGGAGAGATCGTGTGCGATAAAGATCAGCGTCAGCCCCAGTTCGTCCTTGAGCCCCTGCAGCAGGTTGAGCACCTGCGCCTGCACCGATACGTCGAGCGCCGAGACCGGCTCGTCAGCGATGATCAGCCGCGGGCTGAGCGAGAGCGTGCGCGCAATGCCGATGCGCTGGCGCTGGCCGCCGGAGAATTCGTGTGGGTAGCGTTCCATGTAGTTGGGGTCAAGCCCAACTTCGGTCATCAGCGCGGCGACGCGTTCCTCCATCGCCTTGCCTTTGGCAATGCCGTGAATCAGCAGCGGCTCGCCGATCAGATCTTTGACCGTGCGCCGTGGGTTTAGGGAGCTGAAGGGATCCTGAAAGATCATGCGCATCTCGCGGCGCAACGGCTTGATATCCCTAGCCTTGAGCGTGGCGACATTGATGCGCTCGCCGCGCTCCGTGCGGTACCAGATGTCGCCGGCAGTTGGGTCGTAGAGCCGCAGCACAGTACGGCCGACCGTGGTCTTGCCACAGCCGCTTTCCCCCACCAGCCCCAGCACCTCGTTGCGTTTTACGGCGAAACTGACGCCATCCACCGCTTTGATGTGACCGGTCACGCGCTGAAAGAAGCCGGTGCGGATGGGAAAATGCTGCTTCAGGTTGTTGACTTCCAGAATGTACTCATCGTTCATAGCTTGGTCTCATATCTACTGCGTGCCGCTTGATAGAACGCGGATGACGCTGATTCGGCGGATGCACGCGGATTTTCTCTTTTCTCAGTTCTCTCCGCGCCTCTCTGCGTCGAAACTTTTGACAGGCCACGGATTCGACGGATTTGGCGGATTGACACGGATTGCTTCTCTGCGCACCTCTGCCACTCTGCGCCTCTGCGTTAAATTTCCTCGCCCCTCGCCCCTCGCCTAATCATTCGCGTATGGATCCGCGGCGTCGCGCAGGCCGTCGCCCAGGAAGTTGAAGCCGAGCACCGCGGCCACGATAAAGAAAACCGACGCCGCAATCCACGGGTTGAAACCCAGCGTCTGGATCGTCTGCGCGTCGCGCATCATCGTGCCCCAACTGACCAGCGGCTCCTGAATGCCGATGCCGAGGAAGCTGAGAAAACTCTCGGCCAGGATGATCGTGGGGACCGTCAGCGTCAGCACCACGATGATGTGGCTGAAGGTGTTGGGCAGCAGATGCTGAAACATGATGCGGCTGTCGGATGCGCCCATTTCCTTGGCCGCCAGCACGAAATCCGTCTCGCGCAGCGCCAGCACCTTGCCGCGCACCTCGCGCGCGAGCAGCGTCCAGCTCAGCAGCGCAAAGATAAAGGACATTGTCACGAAAACAGCAAACTGATCCCAGGTGATGGGGATGACCGCGGCCAGCGCCATCCACAGCGGAAGCTGCGGGAAGGATTGCACGAATTCCACGAAACGCTGCGTCCAGTTATCGATGGCGCCGCCGTAGTAGCCGGAGAAGACGCCTACGATCGCACCCACCAGCACGGAAATCAGCGTGCCAAAGAGCGCCATTGTCAACGAGATGCGGCCGGCCAGACAGGAGCGACCAAAAATATCGCGACCAAACCGGTCGGTGCCCAGCAGGAAGAGCTTGGCGTCGCCCGCCACGCCATACAGGTGAATGTTGGCTGGAATCAGCCCCAGGAATTTATATTCCCACCCCTGTACAAAGAAATTGATTGGATAGCGGATGGTCGTATCGTCCACCCAGGTCGATGTCATATCGGCGTTCAGCGTTTGTTTGCGCTTGTACACAAAGGGTTGAACATGGAACTTCCCTGCCGAGTCGATGAAATGAATCTGCGTCGGCGGCATAAAACCTTCGCGCATATTGAGCTTGACCGGATCATAGGGCGAAAAGAACTGATAAAAGATCGCCAACAGAAAGAGCCCGACCACGACCAATCCACCAATGATGGCAACATTGCTGCGCCGAAACTTGCGCCAGACCAGTTCACCGTAGCTTTCGTGGCTGCGCGCGGTCTGCTGCAACACCGCCGCCAGTTCGGGATCGGCGGTGCGCTCTTTTTCGTCGGGCAGCAGCGGGAATTCCAGCGCCCGATCCTGTTCTATCTCCTGCATGCGGATGCGTTCACTCATGATTTGTCTCTTGTCGCCTAGCTCAAACGGATGCGCGGGTCGACCAACGCCAGGATAATGTCTGCGATCAGGTTGCCGGCCACCAGCAGAATGGCGTAGATCATCAGGAAGCCGCCAGACACATAAATGTCCTGGATCGCCAATGAACTGTAAAACATCGGCGCCAAGGTGGGGATATTGAGCACGATCGCCGCCTCCAGTTCACCCTGGATCATGTAGGGCAGCACCGTGCCCTGGTACATGATGATGGGATGCAGGGCATTGGGCACGGCATGTTTATAGATAACCGCGCTCTCGCGCAGCCCTTTGGAGCGTGCGGTCGTCACATACTGCGCATTGAGGTTGTCGAGCAAGTTGCCGCGCATGACGCGCATATTGCGCGCCACGCCCCCTAGCCCGGCGATCAAGATCACCGGCCAGGCGTACTTCAAAATATCGAAAAACTTGTCAAACGACATGCCGGCAAAGGCGTATTGGGGCGAGGTGTAGCGACCGATATAGGGATAATTCCACTCGATCACCATGGCGTACATCAAGACCAGCGCCATAAAAAAGCGCGGGATCGAGGTGCCAATAAAGGCAAGCACCGCCGCCAGATTATCGCCCAGGCTATATTTATGGGTGGCCGCATAGATGCCGATTAACAACCCAAAAAAGGTGGAAATAAAGTGGGCGGACAACGCTAGAAAAAGTGTGCGTGGCAAGCGCTCCCAAATCAGTTCGCCGACGTCTTTTTTGTATGCAAACGAATAGCCGAATTTTCCTTCGGTGACGATGCCTTTGACCCAAATTACATATTGCTCCCAGACAGGTTTGTCCAGTCCATAGATGGCGCGGTACTGATTCGCAGCCGCTTCGGCATCCTTGGCCGACATGTTGCCCTGGGTCATCAGCGACATCTCGTAGGAAGTGGCGAAATCGCCGGGCGGAAGCTGAATGATGAGGAACGAGACGATGCTGATGCCGATCAACAGCGGGATGCTGGCAAGCAGACGGCGCAGAATGTAACTGACCATGGGCAGACCTCAATCATAGAGAGGGAGAGACAAGGAGAAGGGGAGAAGAGGAGACAAGAGGAGGGGGAGACTGGGAGGCAAGTAGGAGAGAAGCCGCAAGCGCGTCCTCAGTTCCTAATCTCCCAATCTCCACTCTCTTAATCTCCGATCTCCTCTTCTTGCCTCACAAAAGATCTAACGCAGCTTGATTACTGTCCAGGTGCAACGATACAGACCTGACCATCGGTCTCGTAGGTGCAGCCTTCGAAGTAGGGCACACTCTCCGGGTAGATTTCACTCTGCCCCTGATCGGTGCGGTGCTCCGGCTGCAGCCAGATCTGCTCCATGAGGTAGTTGTTGGCATCCCACTGGTAGAGGAAGGCCGGCGTGCCAACCGGCACATTCTGGAAGTTCTTGTTGAGCATCAGGCCATAGCGACCGACGATCAGACCGAGGTTGTACACATTGTCGGTGTAGAGCTTGTTCAGCTCGGACATCAGCGCATACTCGGTCTCGAAGTCTGTCGCCAGGCAGAACTCCTGGGAGATTTCGATGGCGCGCTGCTCGAAGTCAGCGTACTCATCATCGGCGATGTCACCCTCGGCGAGGCGGTGCCAGCCGAAGTCCGTGCGGCCAGGCGCAATTTCGTTGCAGCGCACATTTGGCGCGGCCCAGGCCTGACCTGGGCGGGTAATGCGCATTTCCCAGGTGCCGGAGCGGTCGTTGTCCGTGCCTGCCGTGCCGGCGATGGTGCGGAAATTGACCTTGATGCCCACATCCTGGAGAAAGGCCACAATTGCCGGCCCGAGGCTGATGCCTGCTGTTTGATCCTCACCAACCTCAAGGCCGATCACGACATCCTGTCCGGCCAACGGGCCTTCAGTGAATTCACGTGTGCCGTCGCCATTGGTGTCCTTTAACCCAATCCCTTCGAGCAGGGTTGCCGCGCTCTCTGGCGAATAAGGATAATAGACGGTGTTTTCGCGGTCGAAATAGGCCGAACCGGGGAAAAGGGCGCCGGCCCACGGGCGGAAGAAGGGGCCATTGGTCAATGAACCCGACAGACCTTCGCGATCGATGGAGTAGGCGATTGCCTTGCGGAAATCGACATCGCGCAGCAGGTCGCGCACCGCACGATCACGGTCGTCGGCGACGCCCAGATTCTTGGACTGGTTGAACTGAATGTCAAAGCCCAGCGTTTCAGGCCCCCACTCGACACGGAAGGTGGCGTTCGGGTCCTGCGCCTGGCGCACGGTCTCGTCCATCGTCTCGATATTCTCGACGTTGGAGTGGTCGCCGGTGCCGGCCAGTGCATTCAATGTGCGGGTCGAGCCAGTCTTGGAGTAGGTGAACTGCACCTCATCCAGGTAAGGAAGCTGGCAGCCGTTGGAGTCAACCTTGTAGTAGTACGGGTTGCGGCGCATTACCATGAACTCGTCGGTCTTGTACTCGACGGGCACCCACGGCCCCATCGTGACGACAGGCAGCTTGTTCGGCGGCAGCGCATCGGTGTAGCTCTGATAGTCCGTGCCACCATACTTGGGGTGGAAGGGCTTCAGAATGTGCGCCGGGCCGGGCGAGAAGTTCAGGTTGGTCAGGTTGTAGAGGAACTTGGTTGGAAAAGCCACCGGGAAGGTGAACTTGAGCGTGTAGTCGTCCAGCGCTTCGAGCGTGACTGGCTGACCGTCGATCGTCCAAAAGCTGGCATTGGTCCAGGTGGTGACGTTCGGATCCATGATGTTGTCTTCCCACAGGAACATGATGTCTTCCGTGGTGAATTCAACGCCATCCGACCACTTGGCGCCTTCGATCAGATTCATCGTCAGCGACAGGCCATCTTCCGACCACTCGTAGCTCTTGGCCAGGAACGGGATCGGCGTGACGCCTTCGCTCAGGAACATGGCGCCGGTGTTGAGCGGCTCCTCCTGCACAATGGCTTCGAGGCCAAACCAGCCCTGCACGACGCCGGCGTTGTAGTTCCAGCCCGCGGTCGGCACAGCCCACACATCCCGCCAGATGCCGCCGTACTCGCCGACGCCATCTGAGTAGAAGCCTTCTTTGTAGACGCCCGGTTCCTTGGGCAGGCGCTCTGCAACCGGCGGCAACTTGCCTTCTTCGACCAGCTTGGTCACCCATTCTGGCTCGCAGTACTCATCGAAGGCCTTGAACTCGATGATGTCGCTGACCGGGAAGACCTTCGGCTCGCGCATACCTTCCATGAGCGCAGCTTCCGGATATTCGACCGGCGTGGCCACTTCACCTTCGGCAGGCGCGGCGGCCGCGGGCGCTTCGGCCGCGGGTGCTTCGGCCGCGGCTGGCTCCGTCGCTGCCTGCTCGCCACCCGGCTGCTCGACGGCTTCCGGCGCCGACGCACAGGCCGCCAGCAGCAGCACCGCAGCGATCATCACAACGTACACAAACTTCCGTAACTTCATAGTGGAGTTTTCCTTTCACACATTCACTGAAATCACGATCAAAAACAAAATTTACAGGTCCGACACAACGACTGATCTTGTACGCTTGCGTCCGGGATGAACGCGCCATTCACCTCCTCTTTTCACTCTTTCGCTCAGAAACGCCACAGCACCAGGGTTCGTGCTGTTCAAACCATAGCTTACCTTGCCAAGGATGCCGCGCGCTCCTCGCTCTCCGCCCCGCGTCTCTGCTCATACAGCCAGCACGCAGCTTGATGCCCAGGAGCAATTTCACGCAAGACGGGCGGTTCTTCACGACAGATGCGCATGACGTGTGGGCAGCGATCCGCAAAGGCGCAGCCGGGAATCTCCGCGGTCGCACTGGGCACCATGCCCTTGATCGGCTCCAGCGTGGCGGACTTGCGCCCGAGCACGGGCACCGACTTGAGCAGTCCTTCTGTGTAAGGGTGCAGTGGGTGGTGGAAAATGTCGCGCACGGAGCCATATTCGACCACCTGGCCCAGATACATCACGGCCACAAAATCCGCCATCTGCGAGACAACGCCCAGGTTGTGCGTGATCAGCATGATCGACGATTTGAAATCGTTCTGAAGCTCGCGCATCAGCTCCAGAATCTGCGCTTGCACCGTCACGTCGAGTGCGGTCGTCGGCTCGTCAGCGATCAAGATGGCCGGGTTGCACGACAGCGCCATCGCAATCATCACGCGTTGGCGCATGCCGCCCGACAACTGGTGTGGATATTGTTTGATCCGCCGTTTTGGCTCGCTGATCTGCACCCGCTCCAGCATCTCCAGGGCCCGTTGCTCGGCCTGTGCATCGCTGACACTTTGGTGCAGCTTGATCACCTCGGTGATCTGGCGGCCAACGCTGAAAAGCGGGTTGAGCGAAGTCATCGGCTCCTGGAAGATCACGGCGATCTCCCCGCCACGAATCTGGCGCATCTCGCCGCCCGCCGGGTCCAGATCCACGATGTTGATCGGTGCTTCACCCTCTTTGCGATAGAAAAGGATTTCGCCTTCGACAATGCGGCCTGGCGGCGACTTGATCAATTGCATCACCGACATCGCCGTGATGCTTTTGCCGCAGCCGCTCTCGCCGACAATGCCCAGCACCGACTGCCGCGCCAAGGTCAAGTCCACACCGCGCACCGCGCGCACCGTGCCAGTTTCCAGGAAAAAGGAAGTGTGCAGATGTTTGATCTCAAGAATGGGAGACGTGCGGTTGTGGTTCAGGGCTTGGTTGACGGCAGGTGCGGCTGTCTGTTGCATTTTAAGTTCCACGTGTCTAGGAGAGGCTGTACGAAAAAGGACGAGTCGACGCAGCGTTCGCGGCTTTCTGCAATGGAGCCTTCAGTGCGTTCGACAAGATCATGCGCGACGCCTCAATGGCTGGGAAATGGTGCAACATCGTGAAATACTGACTGCAAAGTGTCGTTCAAAGCCTGCGGCGTCACAGGTTTGATGAGATAAACCGTGGCCCCAAGTTCGGCGCCGCGACGCCGCGCGTCCAGGGTGCTGCACACGATGATCGGCACGTCGCAATAGTGCGCTGACGTTCGCAGCCTCGTTACGAATCCCCATTCTTCGTCATCCAGCGCGGCGGGCTCCAGCACAATGCTATCGACCTGATGTGTTTCTAGCGCTTCCCAGGCCGCGCGCTCATCCACGCAAGTGATGACTTGAAAACGACGCTCAAGTCCACGACGGTATAATTCGCGCGTCACTTCATCGATGTCGAGAATCAGCACAGTTCGTTTTAGGGACGCCATTTCGCACTTATTTTGTGTCGGCCTATCTCGCGTCGGCGGCGCGCTAACCCTCTGTCCCACAGGTGGGTTCCTGCACAAGCAGCCGCACCGCGCCGACGCACGTGTTGTGGCTTCAACAGCCTGGATGCGAATCCGTAAAAATAAAATAACCGATTTGGAGCGTTTGGAGGCTGTCTTCCAGTGTAGCGGTCAATTGCGCGCTTGTCTTGGAGAAATCCGACATGGAATTGCACAATTCAGCACTGTTTTGTACTTTTGCGGTACTGCTGGGGCGATTTGCCGGTTTCGCGGTGAAAAACGCGCACAAAGTAGGCCGGATCATTAAAGCCGACCCGCGCGCCTATTTCAGTGACATTGTGCTGGGTGGCCAGCAACAATTTTTGCGCCTGCAAGATGCGATAGCGGTTGAGAAATTGCCAAGGGGTCATGCCTGTCTCTTTGCGAAAGATGCGTGACACATAATCGTCGCTCACTTGCATGACATGGGCAATCTCTTCGCGTGTCATGTTCGAGGTATAGTGCTCAACCATGTAGGCGGCGATGCGTCCCGGCAAGTCAGACGTATGACGCAGCACACTGTGGAGGATGCGCTCCAGCGCTTCCGGCCCATGCATCTCTGCGACCGCGGCTTCGGGGGGCGATGGTGGCGTCTGCGGCGGCGCTAACGGCAATTCAATGTAGCAGATCGTACCGTGTCCCGATTGGCTTTCCAAGTGGAGCGCACCAGCATGAAGCTGAATGATATGCTGCGCAACCCTTAGCCCCAGCCCAACGCCAAACCGCCGGTTGTCCAGGTCGTCTTCGCCTTCATCCCATAAGGTCAGCGACGCATTAAGTTGCTGCTGTTGCGCACGCAGCATACCGCGCCCGGTGTCCTCCACCCAGATCTGCAGCGCGCGATCTTTCTCGGCCGCGCGCAGGGTGATGTGCCCGGCCTGCGTGTTCTTTTCGGCATTGTGCAGGAGGTTGAGCAGCACCTGGCGGAGACGCAGCGGGTCCGCGTAAAGTTCGGGCAACTGCATGGGAAGTTCCAGCCGCCACTGCACTGCCTGGTTTTGGCGGCAGCCGGCCATGCTGTTGAAGATGTCGGTGAGTAAGCTGTGGCTGTCGATCACTTCCGGCATGATTTCGAGCGCGCCGATCTCTGCCAGCGACAGATTTAGCAGATCATCGATGAGCCGCACCAGATGCTGCCCGCTGCGTTCGATCTGATGGACGTCGTGCATCAATTCCTTTGGCATTGCAGCGTGATAGGGGCTGCTCTCGCTCAATGCCGCCTGGCTGTAGCCGAGGATGACATTGAGCGGCGCGCGCAGTTCGTGGCTCATATTGGCGAGCAGCCGCGTCTTGAGATGGTTGGCGCGCTCAGCTTCGGCGCGCGCACTCAGCGCTTCAGCGTACAACTGTGCATTGCGCATGGCGATGCCCAGCTCATCGGCTAAAGCTTGCAGCGCGTCCAGGTCGGCCTGGGTGTGCCGGCGGAGTTCCCAACTGTGCACGTCCAGCACGCCCAGAATTTTCCTTCCCAGCCGTATCGGCGCCGCCACTCGCGTGCGTGTCGCGGTTGCCGCGTCGTCGCCCTGGCCCGCGCTGAACCGTTGTGCGTCAGGCACATATACGGGGCGATTGGACAAAAGCGACTTCCCCAATATTCCGGCCTCCGCCAAGCGATAACGGATGCATTCTCCATCCTTTGCAGCGGGGAGATGTTGGAGCAGTGACTGGCTTTCATCTTCCCACAAAAAAACCTGCACCTCGTCGTAGCCATAATTGGTGCGGATCAGCTCGGAGATCTCACGCATGAGCGTCTCGCCATCCAGGATCGAACCAATGCGCCGGTTGATCTCCAGGCTGGTCTGCAACTGGATCAGACGTCGCTCCTCCTGGCGACGATTGACGCCAACCAGCCGGCTGGGCACGTCCGCAATTGCCACGAGTTTTGCCAACGCCACCTCCGCCACATTGGCGGCCGTGACCAACTGTGGAGAATAATCAAAGTGGGGAGGCAGCGGCGCACCGGACGCGGCCAGACAGGCGAGCCGCAGCGCCTCGGTCGCCAGATGCGCCGCAGAAGTGGCGACAGTCGCCGCCATTTCGCCGCGGGCGATTGCTGCAATCGCCAACGGGTCCCCGTTGATGCCGACGACGATGGCTCCCTGTGCCAACAGATGATGCTGACGATACACGTCACGCCCAACCAGCGCCAGCGTATCAGACAGACCAAAGATGCCGTCAAACGGATCGTGTGCGCCGCCTGCAAGATTGTCCGCAGCGAGATCACCTGCCGCCAAGCCAGCGCAAGCAGCCTGCAACGTTTCAAATGCCCCTGCCCGATCCCAGGGCGCTGGCATGTGGACGGTATGCATCCCGGGGTGCTCGGCAAATACGTCGTAAGCGGCTTGCAGACGGCTGCTGCAACTTTCTTTGGTGGCGCCGGCGCGCCCGCCCAGAATCAGCACCTGGCCGCGCCCACCGATGCGTTGCGTCAGATATTCGCACGCAAGACGGGCGGATTGGTAAAGGCTGCGCGGCTTGGTAAAGCGAGGATGATCGACCGAGCGCTCGTGCAGCGAAATAACAGGCAGATGGTTGTCCAGCAACTGGTAGATCAGCGGCATGGCAAACGGCACCGCGATCAGCGCGCCCAGTTCGAGCGTCAGGATTTCCTCAACCTTGGCCGCGTAATCGTGGATGTCGGCAATAAACTCGATGTCCACCAATTCGATGTCAGGATAGAGGGGCCATTCGGGCGTCGCGTCCGTCCGGCCGCGCGGCCGGACGGCGAGCTGCCAGATCGTCTCACGCACTTCGACCCAGTAGGGGTCAGCGGAATCGGCCAAGAGGCCAATACGAATCATGTCAGGCATGGGATTGGCACTGGAAAAGGCAAAAGGCTACAATCAAAATGATTTTCCTGAGTTCTAGTAGAGGATGCGACCAATCATAGCGATTTCGACGCGGTCCGTCAAAGCCAGTTTTGAGGAGATTTCCATGCAAGGAACATTACACGGCGTATTGGCGCCTGTGCTCACCCCGATGAATGACGACCTTAGCCCCGCCACCGAAAAGTGGATCGCCTTTTGTAAGCAGTTGTTGGCCGATGGTTGCACCGGGTTGGCGCCCTTTGGCACGACCAGTGAAGCCAACTCGTTAGGATTGGACGAGCGCATGGCGATGTTGGAGGCGCTGGTGGCCGCCGGCGTCCCCGCCGCCAAGTTGATGCCTGGCGTCGGCATGTGCGCAATTCCTGATACGGTGAAACTTTCGGCCCAGGCAGCGCGCCTTGGCTGCGGCGGTGTGTTGCTGCTGCCGCCCTTCTACTACAAGGGGGTGAGCGATGAGGGCATCTTCCGCGCTGTGGCCGAAGTCATCGAGCGCGTCGGCGATGCACGGCTCAAGGTATACGTTTACAATATCCCGCCGATCGCGGTCGTTGGCTACTCGCTGGCGGTGATCGAACGGCTGCTCAGCGCCTACCCCGCCACCGTCGTGGGCATGAAGGACAGCTCCGGCGACTGGGCGTATCAGAAGTCCGTGTTCGAAGCCTTCCCTCAGTTTGATGTTTTCACCGGCTCCGAGCGTTATCTGCTCGCCAACCTGCGGCTGGGCGGCGTCGGCACGATCAGCGCGATGGCCAATGTCATTCCAGACAAAATCCGTTTTCTCTACGACAACTATCTGGCCGCCAACGCGGATGAGGTGCAGGAGCGTCTCGATCGCTTCCGCGCCGCCACGCGCGACTACGCTGCGATTCCCGCGCTCAAGCAGATCCTGGCGACGCGCACCGGCGACCGCGGCTGGCTCACCCTGCGCCCGCCGCTGACCAGCCTGGACGAAGGCGCGACCCAAGCGATGCTTGCCAAGTTTGCCGCCGCGCAGTAAAGGATAGCACGCGGATGACGCGGATGACGCGGATAATTACGGATTGATTATCCGCGCCAATCCGCCCCATCCGCGTCATCTGCGTTCGATTGGGAGGTGCTTATGCAAACTCAATTTCTCATCTATGGCGCCAACGGCTACACCGGCGCGTTGATCGCACGCATCGCCGTCGAACAGGGGATGCGCCCGATCCTCGCCGGGCGCAATGCCGCGCAGGTGGCCGCGCTCGCCGCGCAGCTTGACCTGCCCTACCGCATCGCCGCGCTCGACGACGCGGCCGCGCTCGACGCGCTCTTGCAGGGGGTGACCGTCGTGCTGCACTGCGCTGGCCCCTTTGTCCACACCGCCGCGCCGATGGTGGACGCCTGTCTGCGCCACCACGTGCATTACCTGGACATCACTGGCGAGATTGCCGTCTTCGAAGCGTTGGCCGCTCGCTACGATGAGGCCAAGCGCGCCGGCGTGATGCTGCTGCCGGGCGCCGGCTTTGATGTCGCACCGTCGGATTGTCTCGCCGCTCACCTGGCGCGGCGTCTGCCCACCGCGACTCGCTTGTTGCTGGGCATCCGCGCGCTGGGGAAGCTCTCGCGTGGGACCGCAATCACGGGTCTCGAAGCGCTGGTGCGCGGCGAGGGTGGGCTGGTGCGCAAGCAGGGCGAATTGCAGCCTGTACCTGTCGCGTGGAAAACGCGCGCCATCGATTTTGGCAAGGGACCGCGCACTGCCGTCTGCATGCCGTGGGGTGATGTCGCCACTGCCTACTATAGCACCGGCATTCCCGACATCGAAGTCTATATGACCTTCCCGCCCGCGACGGTGCAGGCGATGAAAATGAGCCAATATCTGGGTTGGCTGCTGCGTGCGCCCGGCGTCGCCAGTTTGCTCAAGCGTCGCATCCGCGCCGGCGCGCCCGGCCCGACCGACGCAGAGCGTGCGGCCGGCGCCAGCCTGTTGTGGGGCTGCGTCGAGGATGAGGCTGGCCACGCCGTCGAAGCGCGGCTGCGCACGCCGGAAGGCTACACGCTCACCGCATTGGCGTCGTTGCTGATCGTGCGCAAGGTGCTGGCTGGGCAGGCCAAGCCGGGGTATCAGACGCCGAGCAGCGCCTTCGGGCCGGATCTGATCCTCGAAATCGAAGGCGTCGAACGGTGCGATGTGGACAGTTAGTCAGGAGCGCACGCCACAAAAAAGCACGAAGAATCGTCAGGACTCTTCGTGCTTTTTTGTGAAACTATGGAAATGGCGCAAGTGCTTCTTAGCGCATCGTCAGCGCCATCACTGCCTTTTGCGCGTGCAGGCGATTTTCTGCTTCGTCATAGACGACGGACTGCGGGCCGTCGATCACGCCGTCGGTCACCTCGATATTGCGGTCGGCAGGCAGGCAGTGCATGTAGATGGCGTTCGGATTGGCCAACGCCATCCGTCGCTCGTCGGTGATCCAATTCGTGTACTTCTTGCCGATGGCCGCGCTCTCCGCGTTGTCCGACGTAGTGAGCAGCGCGCCCCAGCTCTTAGGATAGACAATATCGGCGTCCTTAAAGCCGGCGTCGAAATCGTCGAGCACCTCAAAGCTGCCGCCGTGCCTGCGCACGTTGTCCTTGGCCTGCTGCTCGATGTCGGGCATCAATTTGTATTCTGGCGGGCGGGTCAGGCGCACATTCATGCCAAAACGCGTCATCTGCAGGATCAGGCTTTGCGGCACCGAGATCGGCTTCTGGTAGCTGCTCGCATACGCCCAGCTCACGTTGATCGTCTTGCCGCGCGGGTCGCCCACCTTCTCGATGATCGTCATCAGGTCGGCC
>JACSRH010000044.1 GCA_014879855.1 Caldilineaceae bacterium
GCAAGAGAAACCGAGTTTCTTTAAGAAACTCGGTTTCTCTTGCGTTTGCGCTCTCTTGCTTTCCTCTGCGTCTCCGCGCCCCTGCGTTGGAATTTGTTCCTGCAAAATTACCGTGCTCGACTGGCCGCCCAGCGCGTCGATCTGAACCTGCACGGCACGCGCACCCGCGGCCAGCCACGGCTCGATGGACAAAAGTTGACCGGTCGCATCGGTGGTCAACCGCACACGTTCGTGAAGGCAAAGGGCGCCGACGGCGACATTGAAGAGGCCGGCCGCGGCGTGGGCATGGCCGAACGCATCGCGCAAATCTGGGAGCGTCTGGCAATGCTCGATTGTTGCAATGCTGGATTGCGAATCGTGCAGTGTGAACGTGGCCAGGATTTTATCGCCATCGCGGTGTGCATCGTCGACGCGCTTGACCAGCAGCGCGATGGCAGCGTCACCTGGCGGCTTGCCCGCCAACCCAAGTTGGTGCAGGGCGGCTTGGTGCACCGCTTCGACCGAAAGATCCACAGCGCCGACCAAGGCCGCATCAATTTCGCCGCGGCGCAGCGCATCGACCGCGATTTCCAGCGCGCGCAGCCCGGAAAGCTCTTCAGCGGAAACGGTGTGGCTGGGGCCAAGATAGTTCAACTGCGCGTTGATGCGATTGGCCGGGATGTTGGGCATGGTGCCGACGACGCCGGCGGCTTCCAGGCCAGGGATCAGCGCGGCCTTGGCCGCATCGATCCACGCTGCGCTGACCGGTTCGCCGGCCGCGCCCCACTGGCTGGCCCACTCATCCAGCCGCCAGCGCATGGAGTAGCGTGCGATCTCCGGGTCGCAGCCCATGCCGATGTAGACCGAGGTGCGTTCCGGCGCCAGATCAGGATGGCGGGCGGCCAACTTGCGCGCCACTTCTAGGATCAGCAGTTGCTGGGGCAGCGTGTGCTTCAGGTCGTTGGGCGGAAAGCGCAGCCCGGCCAGGTTGACATCGACTGTCTCCGTTGTCGTGCCGCCGCGCCCGTCGCGCAGCGCCTGGGCAAAGGCGTCAAAGGTGGCGTACGGGCCAACGGTGGCTTCGATGCCGACGATGGCGATGGGGAGGGGCGAAGGGCGAGGGGCGACCACCGCTGCGTGACTTTGTGGCTTTGTGGGAGTGGACGAGGAAGGAGAAGAAAATGGCTGCCATTCTTCCACAATCAGATGCGCGTTGTTGCCGCCAAAGCCAAACGCGCTGATCGCCGCGCGGCGCGGGACGCCCTCTTCTGTTGTCCACGCTTCGGGCGCTTGCAGCAGGCGAAAGGGTGAGCTGCCCAGCGCGGCCAGCGGCGTCGCCACGGGGCGCGAGGGCGGGCGGAGGCCGGTGCGCAGCGCGCCCAGCACTTTGATCAGCCCGGCCGCGCCCGCGGCGGTGATGAGATGGCCCAGGTTCGCCTTGAGCGAGCCGAGGGGCACATCTGTCAGGCCGTGAAAAAGCTGCCCAGTGCTCTCGATCTCCACGGCGTCGCCGACTGGCGTTCCCGTGGCGTGGCATTCGAGCAGCGAGATATCGGCTGGCGTCAGCCCGGCCGCGACATAGGCCGCCTCCATCGCACGCACTTGCCCAGTTGCCGCAGGCGACAGAAAGCCGCCCGCGTTGCCATCGTTGGCAAGCCCGACGCCGCGGATGACGCCCAAGATCGCATCGCCGGCAGCCACGGCATCGTCCAGCCGCTTGAGCACGACAAAGGCCGCGCCCTCAGCAGGCACCAGGCCATCAGCGTCGGCGGCAAAGGGGCGACTTTCCCCGCGACGGCTCATCGCCTGTAGCGCACAGAAGCCGATGTGGATGAAAAGATCGTCGGTGCGGTTGACCGCGCCGGCGATCATGACATCGGCGCGACGATCCTGGAGACGGTCGCACGCCAGCTTGATGGCATAGAGCGACGACGCACAGGCCGCATCCAGCGCAAAAGCCTCGCCCCGCAGGTTGAGCGCCTGCACCGCCAGATGCGCGGGCAGGCCGGAGGAAAAGCGATTGCGTGGGTCAGGCGCGCTCATGTCCGGCGGCCGCGGAATTGCCGCAGACTGCGCCGCAAACCAAGTGGTCTCGGCAAACTGCACCAACCCGGCCGTAGGATAGGAGAGGTTGCCCAGGATCAAGCCGATGGGCGGTGCACCTTCTGGCAGCGGTGCAGCAAGCCCGGCGCTGCGCAGCGCCTCGCGCACGCCGTGGAGCGTCCATTGAAAGACAGGATCGAGTGTCTTGATTTCATCCTCATGCAGCAGAAATCCCGCCGGATCAAAGCGTTCGGCAAAGCCGCGCACATAGCCGCCGCGGTCAGACCAGGCGTGATCCTGCTTGTAGCTGCCTGGCGGGGCCAGGATGCGCGTCTTGTCGATGCGCCAGGCAGTATCGGACGCCGGCGCGATCATGTCGCGCCCCTGCATGACAACGTCCCACAGTTCAGCCGGGTCCAGCGCGCCGGGGAGCACACAGGACTGGCCGATGATCGCAATCGGTTCAAATTGCATCTACTGTGCGCTCCCGTTTTGCAGGGAGGTGAGCGGAGCCTCGCTCGATGCGTACATTTCAAGCCCGCGCAGAGTGGCGATAAGGGCGTTGCTCGCTGCATCCACAAACCAGAGATCGGCGCGCGTGCCGGCCTGACCGATGGGTTTGCCGGTGACGATGCAGCGCACCATGCGGCCAGCGGCGAGCAGGCCCGGCTCATACACGGCAACCGCCTCCACCGCGGTGGGCAGCGTTGGCTTATTCAGCAGCGCATAACCCCACACGCGCGCCAGTTGCAGGCCGCCGTCGAGCAGCGCGGGGTCGGTCTGCCAGACAGGGGCGAGGGGCGAGGGG
>JACSRH010000070.1 GCA_014879855.1 Caldilineaceae bacterium
TCTGGCAGGCGATGGAGCAGCTTGTGCGCGAGGGCAAGGTGCTCTACGTGGGCAGCAGCAACTTTGCCGCGCTCCACATCGCCCAGGCGCAGTTCGCCGCGGAGAAGCGCCATTTCCTGGGGCTGGTCTCTGAGCAGAGCCTGTACAACCTTAACGCCCGCATGATCGAACTGGAGGTCATCCCCGCGTGTCAAGCCTTTGGCCTGGGGCTGATTCCGTGGAGTCCGTTGGCGGGCGGTCTGCTGGGCGGCGCGCTGCAGCAGGTGAAGGAAGGGCGCCGCGCAGCCGAGCGCATCCAGCAGGCTGTCGAGAAGCATCACGCTCAGCTCGCAGCCTACGAGGCGCTCTGCGCGGAGATCGGCGAGGCGCCGGCCAACGTGGCGCTGGCGTGGATGCTCCACAACGCGGCGGTGACCGCGCCGATCATCGGCCCGCGCACGCTGGCGCAGTACGACGAGACGCTGCGTGCGGTGGAGATCCTGCTGGCGCCGGAAGTGCTTCAGCGCCTCGACGCCATCTGGCCCGGACCAGGCGGCGCCGCGCCTGAGGCGTATGCGTGGTAAATAGACCGCGGATGCGGCGGATTAGGCGGATTGACGCGGATCGATCAAAATCCGCGTCAATCCGCCGCATCCGCGGTCGATTGTTCTACCGGTAGCTGCTGTAGACCTGCGCGCCGCTGCCGTCGAAGGCGAGCACATCATAGGGCTGCGCGGGCATGCCGGGCACTTCCATGCCGGGCGAGCCGATGGGCATCCCCGGCACCGCCAGGCCGATGACAGCCGGGCGCTCGGCCAGCAGCTTCTGAATGTCGCCCGCGGGGACATGTCCTTCGATTACATAGCCATCCACGATGGCTGTGTGGCAGGTCTGGAGATCGCGTGGCACCTGGTAGCGGGTTTTGACTTCGCTGAGGTCGTCGAGGTCTTGCGCTTCGACGGTGAAGCCATGTTTCTCCAGGTGCTCGATCCAGTCGCCACAGCAGCCTCAGGTTGGCGTTTTGTAGACGACGACGGTGTGGGGCGCGGTCGCAGCCTCCGGGCCGGGCGGCTGCGCAGGTGCTGTACACGCCCACAACAGCCATACCCCTAGCACCACCGTCAGCAAAGTTCGACGCATTTTTTGCTCCTTTTCATACGGGCGCCTCAGTTTCATCCGATGCAGCCACAGGTTCGCTTTCCGCGCATTGTACCATTGGCGCTGTCTTTTTCAGACTACGGTGGTGAAATTGCTTACAACGAGGCTACGCACAATATCACTCCTCTGCTGATTTGCTTTTCAAACATGTTGATCGACCAAAATCGGATTGCCATCCGGGTCGACAGCAACGAAGCTGGCCGGTCCGGTTGTGCTCTCGTCCGCTTCTTGGACCAACGGGACGCCTTGCGCCTTCAATTGGCGCTGCAACTCGCGCACGTCAGTAAAAGCGGCGAGCTGCTGCGCATTGCTGTCCCAGCCGGGGTTGAATGTCAGAATATTCTTTTCAAACATGCCTTGAAAAAGCCCGATGACGTGATCTCCATTCTTCAAGATCAGCCAGTTCTGCGTGGCATCGCCGCCGAAGATCTTGAAGCCGAACTTCTCGTAGAAGCTCCGCGAAACCTCGATATCCCGCACCGCCAGGCTGACAGAAAACGCGCCAAGCTCCATAATGTTCTCCTTATCTCATTCAGCAATCACAGCCAAGTTCATCTGATAGCCCACCGAGACTATCTTCTGCAGTCATCGTTATGCTCCGTGCAACAAGAGCGAGCCAGCGCGTCGGCGTAACAACGGTTCGCCGATCGCCTGTGCGTCCAGTTTGCTTGCACCTAGAAAAGTGACGAAGCGCGCAAACCCGCGGGCCAACGCCTCGGCAAATGCTTCATCGCTGCCCAATGCCTGATCCTCCAACCACAGACCCAGGATGACGAGGGTTTTGGTCGCCCGGTCGAGTTTGCTGTCGAAGCGGGCGACGAGCCGGTCGCCCCATAGAATCGGCAACGTGTAGTAGCCAAACTTGCGTTGGTGTTCGGGCTTGTACACCTCCCACACGTAGTCGAAACCGAACAGAACCTTGGCCCGCCCGCGCGCGCTGACGTGATCGAGCGGTGCAAGGAAGACGACCTCCTCAGTCGTAGTCGTCGCCAGCGGCGCCCACGCCTTCGGCACGCGCCCCATGCTCAAATCGTAGAGCAGACCGGCGTCGCCAGCGAGCGCGTAGTGCACCGCCTTCCAGCCCTCAACCTGGACCTCGATGAGTTCCCCATCAGCCAGCAGCGCTTCGATGATCTGCCTGGCGCTGCCAAATGGCACGCCGCGGTGATACGAATCGCTCACACGATTCATCCGCGTCAGGCTAGAGAAGCTGACATCCTTTTTGATCAAGAAGCGGTCGGCCTCGCGCTCGCTGCTCTCACGAATGAGATGTGCAGGCGCGACCGTTTCGGTGAGGGCGTAGACGCGCTCAAAATTCTCGCGGTGGTGCGTCATCACTTCACCGGTGAGCCACAAGTAATACAAAGCCAGGGCACTGTCCTTGCGCCCGCGATAGCTGTCCGTCCGTGTCCGCGTCGCCATCTTGAAATCGCGGTTGCTCACAGCACCGCGCTCCTGCAAGGTGGCTCGCATTTCGACGATGGCTGCGGCATGCTCATGGGCGATGCTGTGAAGTCGTGCGTTGCTATCGCGCTCACGGCGCATGACCACGCGCCAGTGCGGCAACTCATCCATAGGGCGCACGGCCAGCCAGCCGCCCCAGTCAAAGAATTTACGCTGCTGGTATGCTGCCTTCTCCCACATGCCCGGCGTGTAATCGATGACGCGGCTGTGCAGCTTGATATCCTGGCTGCGCGCGAGTATCTGCAGCGGGTCGAGCTGCAAATACTCCATTGCAGCCATGGCCTGTTCCGTGCCCAGGATGCCTTGCCAGCGCCGCCCGGGCCACAGACCCTGCTTGCCGAGGATGAAGCGCCGAGCTGTGTCGATGTCAATGGTTAGCATATCCCGCCAGGAGTGTGCTATCGGTCAACCTGCTGGCGGCTGCACGATCTTGAATGTTGCACCAAACGGGTCCATCAGGGCTGCAATCCGCCCAAAGGGCGAATCGTCGATAGCACCCATCACCTTGCCCCCGTGTTTGACCACCGTTGCCACGGTTGCATCGGCATTGGCGACCGTGAAATAGCTGACCCACCGGGCAGGCATCGCGCCCCACGCCGGGTCAATCTGCATGATGCCGGCCAACTGTTCCTCGCCATGTTTGAGCACGTAATATTCCATCCCACCTGGCATCGGGTCGGCAGTTGCGCCCAGCAAGGCCTGATAAAAATCGCGCACGCGTTTGGCATCGGGTGTGTACAACTCGTGCCAGGCGGTTGACCCCGGCTCGTTTGTCACCTGCCAGCCAACATGCGAACCCGCCTGCCACAGGCTGAACGGCGCGCCGGTGGGGTCTTCAAGATGGACCATGCTGCCGAGTGTAGCCGCCGTATTCGGGTCCGCCGATGTCGTATTGCCAATCGAAGACAGCATGATAGAAGGTGCGCGCTGCTTCAGCGTCGGGCGCGGCGTGGTCGGTCCATGTCGGTGTGCCAGCCGGTTTCGCCTGTAAGTGTGTCGTCATGATCTTCTCCTTTGCGATTGAGAATTGCCTATCTTACGCTCGTCATTGTTACATCGAACCGTCAACGATGCATCCAGGCACCGCGATGGCCTACGTGCTTGTATACCCAACCTGGGCACGCTTTGGGGCGATCAGTTTCCACGCGGTGCACAAATGATGCGCCAACTCGTCTGTGCTAATCTCCGTCAGATCGATCCCAACCCAGCCGCGCACCCCCACATAGGGTGGTTTGAAAAACTTCACCGGCGCGGCGTCGATCAACATCGCCTGGGCGCCGGGCGGCACAGGTATCCATACGGCAATACGCCCATCACGGTGATGGTTGTTGGCGAACATGGCGAATACCTTCTTGCCGACAAAAAAGGTCGGTTCTCCATGCGAGAGCCGTTCCGCCGTCGCAGGGAGCGCCAGGCAGATCTCACGAACTCGCTGTAAATGAGGCGTGATGCTACAGTCCATGATTATGGTTTCAGCGTGCACAAGGCCTGGCGAATCTCGCCCAGGTGATAGGCGGTATGGACGATGGTGGCGATGGCGCCGCCGATCTGCTGTTCGCTGGACCACTCGGTCGTAGCGCCGATGAGTGCTTTGATGCGATCATAGCTTTCACGCAAGGCTGCCTTGAGTGCATCCCATTCGGCCGGCGTCACGGCGTTCGTCTCGCGCCAGATTTTGCCCCAGTCCTGTCGCTCGAACTGCTGTGTCCGCACGACCTTTTCCAGTACGTCAAGATAGAAGGTCACATGCTTGACCTGGGCCGCCAGCGTCGCGCACTTGCCGCCTACGGGCGTCGACGCCTCTGCGGCCGAGATCGTTGCCAGCGTTTCAAACAGGGATGTGCCTTTGTCGAGATAAAAGCCATGCACGTTGTCGAAGGTTTCGTCGAGCAGGGCATACAGCGCGTTGGTGAAATGATCAGGCTGAATCTGGGTAGACATAATCCCTCTGGACTTCGTCAAAATCTCTGGAGCACAGGAAGTACAAATTGTAGAACTTTTGTTCTGTTTTGTCAACTACTTGATCACGACGGGCATACCCAGGAATTCGCCATAACGGGCGGCAGCAGCGTCGAGCGCGTGGTTTTCTGTGGCGGTCAAGGTTCGGAACGGCGCGCATTCGATCACGACAGCGCCCTTCTTCATTGTGCGCTTCCAAACGCCTGTAACAGCGCCAGCGATGACTATTGTGGGGTTGAATACACCGTTGCCGCCAGGACAGATGCGTTGGGCGTGGGCCGGATCGAGCACGGCGCTGCGGTCACCGTAGCCAAGGATATATTCGTCGAAACCGGGCAGCAAATGGAGCGGTTGTAGACCGTCGACGTGGTCTTGCAGATCGCGCTCCATCCAGTAGACACGGTCGGCAATAGTCGCCTGGCATAGATCCCTCCCGGCTGCCGCCAGGCCCGTTTTGGCTTCTGCCGCCGTCAGCCCTGCCCACCGCATCAGGTCTTGCACTGTGGCCGGCCCATGGCCGACAAAGTAGCGCCTGGTGAGTTCAGCCAGTGCCGCGTCTCCCGCCAAACTGGGCGTCGGCGGAACCCATTCGTCGAGCAGCGTAAAGGTTTGCTGTTTTCCCCTAAGGACGCCAAAGCAGATCAGCCCATCTTGCGCGGCCCGCACGAGAATGTGGTAGCCGCGCTGGCCGGCTGTGGCGATGTTGGCCTGCTCCAGCGTTTGCTGCAATTCTGCGCGGGTCAACTGCTTACCGCCCTGCAAGGCTTTGGCCAACACCTCCTGGCTGCGGGCAAAGATCACTTCGTCCAGTTCAAGCTGGCGGTAGCGCCCGGCGGACTGTGCGATCACCCGTGGGGTGAGGAGGGCAAGGAGCCAGCGAGCATCTTGCGCGGCGACAAAATGGAGCGTGCCGCGCATCGGCCACGTGCGCACGATCGTGCGATCGGCTAGTGCCTGTTCGACGCTGTGTCTGGTCGCGCTGACCATGCGCAGTCCAATCGACCAGAGTGCGCCGTCATAGTCCTGGGCTTGCAGTGCGCTCAGCCAGCCTACGACAGCGCCTGGCTGGGTAAAGGTTGGGTAGACAATACCTTGGTTTGCCAGTCGTGACAGGGCGATATTCATGAGCAAGCCATCCTCCCGATGCGCCTGGCTGAGCAGATACGTCTAAAGATCATCATGACACATCCTCTATCAATCTGCAAAGAGCCGATTTTTTTAAGGTTCGCCCCATTGACAAATGTGAATCATCGTGATATTTTGTGAATGCACTAAATTGAATTTATTGTAACAAATGTGCATAAGCCTGTCGTCCGAACTATGGAGATGTTGCTGTGACACCAGAAGCCACGACACAAGAACTTGCCCTGGACGAGCAGTTCGCCCTTACCCCAGAGATTCTCAAAGGGATGCTCTTGAAAATGCACCTTACGCGTGTTTTCGAGGACGCTGCCTTTCAGCAGTATGCCCTCGGCAAGGTGCACGGCACGATGCATCTGTGCGCAGGTCAGGAGGCGGTGGCTGTCGGCGCGATCGCCGCACTGCGACCCGACGACATGATCACCTCGACCCATCGCGGGCATGGACATGCCATCGCCAAGGGGCAGGACATCAACACGATGATGGCCGAGCTGCTGGCGAAAGAAACCGGCGTCTGTCGAGGTCGCGGCGGCTCCATGCACATGGCCGATCTGAACGTGGGCAGCCTGGGCGCCAACGGCGTCGTCTCCGGCGGTCTGCCGCTTTCCGTAGGCGCCGGGCTTTCCATCCACCTGCGCCATAGCGACCAGGTCTGCATCTGCTTCTTCGGGGACGGCGCTTCCAACGAGGGCGCCTTTCACGAGAGCATCAACATGGCCGCCGTCTGGAAGCTGCCGGTCATCTTCCTGTGCGAAAACAACCAATATGGCATGTCCATGTCGCTCAGCCGGGCGAACTCCTCAGCCAATATCGCCGATCGGGCGGTTGCCTACGGGATTCCTGGAGAAACCGTGGACGGCATGGATCCACTGGCGGTTCATGCGGCGGTGATGCGCGCGGTTGCGCATGCCCGGTCGGGCAACGGTCCTACGCTGATCAACGCCCTGACCTACCGCTATTACGGCCACTCGAAGAGCGACAAGCAGCTCTACCGGACGAAGCAGGAGGTTGCGGCCTGGCGGGACAGGGACCCGATCCCGACATTCGCCAACCGCCTGATTGCGGCCGGCATCCTGAGCGCGGCTGAGGCGGCTGCCATCGAAGCGCAGGCACAGCAGATCGTCGAGGATTCCATCGTCTGGGGCGATGCTGGCCCGGAGCCGCCGGTGGAGCATCTGACCGATGACGTGTACGCCGACGAGCCGGCGGTGCTGGCTGCGCCCGAGCGGGTCCTCCCCGCCTGGATCCAGCGCACCTTCGGCCCGGAGACGCGCATCAACCCCGAGCCGGGCACGCGCGAGATCAGTTACTCCGAGGCGCTGCGCGAGGCCATGCGCCAGGCGCTCAAGGCCGACGACCGCGTCTATTTGATCGGCGAGGATATCGGCATCTACGGCGGCGCGTTTGGCGTCACCGGTGCGCTCCACGAGGAATTCGGCCTGGAGCGGGTGCGCGACACCCCCATTTCCGAGAACGCCATCGTCGGCGCTGCGGTGGGCAGCGCGGTGGCGGGTATGCGTCCGATAGCTGAGATGCAATTTATGGATTTCGTCACCCTGGGCATGGAGCAACTGGTGCTGCAAGGCGCCAAGATCCGCTACATGTTCGGCGGCAAAGCCACTGTCCCGATGGTGCTCAGAATGCCCGCAGGGTCGGGCACCGGTGCGGCCGCTCAGCACTCCGAGAGCCTGGAATCATGGCTGGTGAATGTGCCCGGGCTGAAGATAGTAGCCCCCTCCACGCCGTATGAAGCGAAGGGGCTGCTGCTGGCGGCGATTGCCGACGACAACCCCGTAATGTTTGTCGAAAACAAGCTGCTCTATAAGGTCAAGGGTCTGGTGCCGGAAGCACCGTACATCGTCCCGTTGGGCAAGGCGGTTGTCCGCCGGCCGGGCAGAGACGTCACTGTCGTTGCCACCTCGATCATGGTGGTGCGCGCGCTGGAGGCAGCCCAGAAGCTGGCCCAGGAAGGGATCGAGCTGGAGGTGATCGACCTGCGCACGCTCAAGCCCTACGATGGCGAGACGGTCATCGCGTCGGTGAAGCGCACGGGCAGGCTGCTGATGGTGCACGAGGCGCCGCTGATCGGTGGCTTCGGCGGCGAGATCGTCGCCATGATCGCCCAGAGCGAGGCGTTTGCCTATCTCGAAGCGCCCATCGTGCGTCTGGGTGGCGCCGATGTGCCCATCCCGTATAACCCCAGGCTGGAGCGAGCGGCTGTGCCGCAGACCGAAGACATTGTGCTTGCAGCCCGCCGCCTGGCGCGGACCGAGATCTAGGGGGTCGTCATGCCGATTGCAGTGATCATGCCCAAGTTCGAGATGACCCAAGAAACCGGCACGGTCGGCGCCTGGCTCAAGGCCGAAGGCGATTTCGTGCGCAAGGGCGAGCCGATCCTCGAGATCGAGACGGACAAGGTCAGCATGGAGGTCGAAGCGCCGGCCGATGGCACGCTGGTGGCTATTGCGGCCGGCCCGAGGGACGTGGTGCCCGTCGGCCAGCCCATCGCCTACCTGGTGCGCGTGGGAGAGGCGTGGCCTGCCCCAGCAAGTGAACCTGCGCCGCCTGCCCCGGCAAGCGAACCGATGCCGTCGCCTGCGGCCTTGCCGGGTCGTGAAGACAAGGCCGATGCGCCGCCTCCGCACACAGTGGTCGCCAGCCCGGTGGCAGCCCGCATGGCTGCGGAACTGCGCGTTGACCTGTCCGCAGTCACGGGCACAGGGCTGAACGGCCAGGTGACACGCAAAGACATCGACTCCTACCTGAACGGCACAGGGGGGGCGCCTGTCCCACCAACCGAAGCCGCGGCGCCGCCGATGGTCGGCAACGGATTCTCCCATGAAGACGCCGCTCACGTGCGCGCCGTCCCAGCCGCTCGCCGGCTGGCGCGTGAACTGGGCGTAGACCTGCGGCAGGTGCGCGGTGCGGGACCAGACGGACGCATCCAGTCAACCGATGTACGCGCCTTTGCCGCAAGAACTGCCGCGGCCGCGCCATCCGCTCCCCTGGATGTTCTCCCCGCTCCCACTCCGGCGACGCCTTCGCTTGCTGGGCCGCAGCAGGCGCCCGTGCCCGCTGGCTCACCCGCCGTGCGCCGCATGATCCCCCTGACCAATGTCCGCCGCACCATCGCCGAACGCATGGCGGCCAGTGTGCGCGAGGCGCCGCAATTCACGGTTTCCGTCGATGCGGATATGACCCGAGCATTGGCCGTTGTGGAGGATCTCAAAGCCGGCGCAGCGACCGACAAACCACGGGTCACCCTGACGGCGCTGCTGATCCGGGTCTGCGCCTGGGCGTTGACAGAGCATCCTGATGCCAACAGCGCCTTTGCGGATGGCCAGATCGCCGAATGGGACGAGGTGAACATCGGTGTGGCGACCGCGCTGGACGCGGGCTTGATCGTGCCGGTGGTGCGGGGCGCCGATCGGCTTGGACTGCGCGCCATTGCGGGGCAATTGGCTGACCTGGCCACCCGCGCCCGTGCAGGCCGGCTCAAGCTGGATGATCTGCAGGGCGGCGCCTTCACTCTCTCGAACCTGGGTATGTTTGGCGTCGATCGGTTCACCGCCATCCTGAACCCGCCCCAAGCCGCGATCCTGGCGGTGGGTCGCATCGCCAAGCGTGCCGTGGTGGTGGACGACGACCAGGTGGCAGTACGACCTGTAGCGACCCTGACCTTGACGGCAGACCATCGGGTGCTGGACGGCGCAGCGGCCGCCCGGTTCCTGGCGACGATCCAACGGGCGCTGGAACATCCTGGCGCCATGCTGGCATGAGAACGTATCTTCTCAATAACGCGGGGAGCGCCAACCGTAGGGGCACGATATATCGTGCCCCTACCCCGGAATACTGAGAAGATACATGAGAATCGGAAAAAATCAGAAGCGTGTCACAGGAGTAAACGTATGAGTTCTGTCCCACTGTTGCAATGCGCGATGGACTACATTTCGTTGTGGCCGGCCCTGGCCATGTCCTTGAAGGTCGCGCCAGAGGTAGACATCATCGAGATCGGCACCCCGCTCTGCAAAGCGGCCGGTCTGGACGCGATCCGGGCTGTACGCGAACTGCTGCCCGACAAGTTGATCCTGGCGGATTTCAAGACCCCGGATGTTGGCGGCCTGGAAGCCAAGATGGCCTTCGACGCCGGCGCCGACATGATGACCGTAATCGGCGGCGCAGCGTTGGCCACGGTGTCGTCGGCGCTCGAGGCGGCCCGTGCAGCCAACAAGGAAATGTTGATGGAACTGACCGGTGTGCGCGATATCGTCGCCCGGGCCAGCGAATGGCGCGAAATCGGCGTCGAGCGCATGGTCTACCACCGCGGCTGGGATGAACAGGCCTTCAGCCGGCAGTGGGTGGAAGAGGATCTGAACACCGTCCGCCAGTTGATCGACATGGGCTTCAAGGTCACTGTGACGGGCGGCATCACCACGGAGACCCTCAGCTTTTTCCAGCCGCTGGATGTGTCGGTGGTGATCTGTGGGCGCGGCATCCGCGAGGCGGCCGATCCGCTGCACGCGGCCCGTGCATTCCGCCGCGAGATGCAGCGGCTTTGGGGCAATCGTTGACGTCTACGGTGGCAATTCAGGCAGCGGACGTGTTGCGTGTCACGTGTCTCTTCACACAACACGCAGCACGCAACACGCAACACGAGAAAAGGAGGAATTTTTCATGGCTGAGTCTTTGCAGGGGAAGGTGGCAGTCATCAGCGGCGTCGGCTCTGGGTTTGGCAAGGCCACGGCAGAGTTGTTCGCCAAGGCCGACCAGGTGAACCTCGTCCTGATCGACCGCAACGAGGCGGCTCTCCGGGCCACGGCAGATGTCTGTGCTGCGTCCGGTTCGAAGGTGGTTGCTTTGGCGAGCGATGTGACCAAACCGGAGACCTTCGAACGTGCGCTGATCGCAGCGATCGACACTTTTGGCAAGGTGGATTTTCTCATCAACTATGCGGGCGGCGCTCTCAAGGTGGCGCCTATCGAGGAGATGGACGACGAGATCAACCGGCGTATCATCGACCTCAACCTGACCAGCACGATCATGAGCTGCCGAACCTTCACCCCGCAGTTCAAGGCACAGGGTTTCGGCAAAATCATCAACGTTTCCAGCGCGTGCGACAGACGTTCCTGGCCGGGGTGGTCGGTCTATTCCGCGGCCAAGGCCGGCGTCAACGCGTTTACCAAGTGTCTCTATACGGAGCTGCGGCCCCACGGCATTGCCGTCACGCTGCTCGTGCCGGGTGGGTCGAACACTGGTTTCCAGAAGGCGGCGGCGGGCGTTGCCAAGTTCGAATGGGACGAGGAGCTGGCTGTGCGCCCGGAACACTTTGCCGACATGGTCTACCAGACCTGCGCGCTCACCAAGGGTGGTTGCGTCTCCGAGATGCTGGTATACGGGCTGGCCCAAGATGTCAGCGGGTTTTAGTGGCGAACCATCCATCATGAATTTGTATCTTCTCAATAACGCGGGAAGCGCCAACCGTACGGGCACGATATATCGTGCCCGTACCCCGGAATACTGAGAAGATACATGAATTTCGTGCAAAACCTTCCAGGAAGCGGCCAGTCCCACTGCTATCAACAGGTGATCACCTGGCCGCTTCCTGGAAGGCGGCCGTCACATATGGGATGAACACGAAGGAGGTGGCAGAGACAGAAATGCAATTTGAGTACAAGGTATGTCGCTAGAAACCGTCCAACCAGGTATTCACGTCAAGCAGTTCTTTCATAGGAGACTTTTCAAGATGAGCAAGCGTCTGTTCACAATGGTAGCCGTGCTGGTGTTCGCCAGCCTCGTTTTGTCCGCTTGCGCCGCTGCTGTACCGGCCGCGCAAGCTCCCGCAGCAGAGGCGCCCGCGCCTGCTGCGGCGACCGCCAACCAGCCGAAGAAGATCGCGTTTTTCGTGTCGGATCTGAGCAACGTCTTCCACCAGGGCCAGGCCACCGAGGCGCAGAAGTACGCCAAGGAAAAGTACGGCGCCGAAGTGTACATTTTCGACGGCAAGTCGGATTCCGCAACCATGACGGCCAACGTCGACCAGATCCTGGCACAGGGCATGGATGCTGCCACGCTGCACATCTGGGACTACGAGACCGTCAAGCCGGCCGTGCAGGAAGCCCTCGACAAGGGCATTATCATGACCTCGTTCTTCAGCCCGCTGGGCGACAGCGGTCTGCCGACCGCCCGCAGCGACGAGGCCGGTATCTCGTTCGCCATGGGTGCGGAAATGGCCACCCAGTGGAAGGCGGCTCATCCCGACACGCCCATCGTCATGGCGCAGTTGGGCTGGCCCAACCACACCGAAGTCAAGTCCGGGCGCACCGATCCCTGGGTGCAGGGCGTGCTCTCCGTCGATCCCACCGCCACCGACCTGGGCTGTCTGGACGCTTCGAAGGGACCGGACACCGCCAAGCAGATCATCCTCGACCTGGTCACGCAGCATCCTGAAGTCAACCTGATCTACTCTGAGGCTTCCAACCTGACCGTCGGCACGATGGCTGCCCTTGCCCAGGCCGGCCGCGGCAAGATGGACAACGGTGTGCCGCTCACGGAGATCGTCGCCAGCGTCGACTTCGACGAGGTGGAAATGAAGCAGGTCTACGACCCCAACAGTTCGCTCAAGCTCTCCATGGGTCTGCCGCCCATTGAGACAGGCCAAGGTCGCATCGACCTGATCATGGACGTGGCCTCCGGCAAGGTGGCGCCGACCTCCCAGCCCGCCGAAGAGTTCTTCTACAAGGCCTACAACGTTTCCTACTGGACGATGCCCGAAGCTGACGCGGTGGCGTGGCTCAACACGCAGTTTGGTACGAATCTCGAGTAACAACCACCGGCACGCGCCGAGAAATTGGACACTGGACGGGAGTGGGGCGACTGCCCCCTCTCCGTCCGGGACCCAGGAGCGGATCTATGCAAGCCACTGAGAATGTGCTGGAGATCAGAGATCTCGTCAAAGACTTTCCGGGCGTGCGCGCGGTCAACGATGTCAGTTTCGACATCAAGCGCAGCACCGTTCACTGCCTGGTAGGTGAAAACGGCGCAGGAAAGTCCACCCTGATCAAGATGCTGACCGGCGCCTATGCGCGCACCAGCGGCAAGATTCTTCTGAACGGCGCGGAGTACAGCCCGCGCAGCACGCGGGATGCACGGCAGCGCGGCATCAGCACCCTGTTCCAAGAGTTGAACGTGGTCGACCAACTCACGGTCGAGGAGAATCTGACGCTGGGGCTGGAAGATACGTCGTTTGGCTTCCTGCGCAAGACGGACAAGATCGCCAGGATGGTCAGCGTGATGAACAGCATCGAGCCGTCGATCCGCCCGCGACAGCAAGTCTCGACGTTGAGCGTAGCGCAGAAGCAGATCGTGGAGATCGCCAAAGCGGTCGCCACGGAGTCCAACATCATCATCATGGACGAGCCGACGGCCGCCATTTCTGAAGGTGAAATCGCGCGCCTGTTTACCATCATCCGGCGGCTGCGCGAGAACAACGTCACGGTCATCTACATTTCGCATCGGCTCGACGAGATTTTCGAGCTGGGCGACTACGTGACGGTGATGCGCGACGGCAAGCACATCGCCACGAAACCGGTGGCGCAGGTGCAGGATCGGGCGGAACTGATCAAAATGATGATCGGCAAAACGGTCTTTGAACAGTATACGCCGCGCGCCGAAGAGTCACAGCAGCCGACTTTGCAGGTCAAACACCTGTCCAACCATAAGCTGAAGGACCTGTCATTCGACGCCCATCACGGTGAAATCGTGGGGTTCTATGGCCTGGTCGGCGCGGGGAAAACCGAGCTGGCGCGGGCGATCTACGGCGTCGATGCGTACGAAGGCGAGATCGTCTTCAACGGCCAGAAGCTGCAACCTGCGCCGGACAAAGCAATTGCCGCAGGCATTGTCCTGGTGCCTGAAGAAAGAAGGTCCCAGGGCCTGTTCACCATTTTGACTGTGCGCGCCAACATCCCCGTCATGAACATGAAGAAAATCGCACCGGGTGGCTTTATCGACGCGGCCCGGGAGCGGGAGGTCGCCGAACAATATGTCGGCAAGCTGCGGATCGCCACCAGCAGCATTGAGAAGGAGGCGGCTCAACTCTCCGGCGGCAACCAGCAGAAGGTGGTGCTTGCCAAATGCCTCTTTGCCGACGCCGATCTCCTGATGCTCGACGAGCCGACTCGCGGCGTCGACGTCGGCGCCAAGAGCGAGATTTACGCCATCATCCGCCAGCTCTCCGCCGAGGGCAAGTCGATTCTAATCTTCTCCTCGGAACTGCCGGAGATCGTCAACCTCTGCGACACCATCTGTCTGCTCTACGACGGGAGTATGAAGGCCGTGATGCGCAATGGCCCGGCGATCGATAGCGAGCAAATCCTCCATATCGTCACAGGGGGAGAATGAACGTGGACACAAAACTGATGCAACAGAACCCGACCGGCAGCCGGATGAGCAATGAGACGTTCATCACGCTGTTCATGATCGGCATGCTCCTGCTCGTATTCGGTATTGCCGCATTCACCGTACCGAACTTCTATCTGCCGCAGAACATGATCAACCTGCTCTCGAACAACTGGTTTATTGTCATCGTCGGGATCGGGGTCACCTTTCTGCTGGTCACAGGCAATTTCGACATGTCGGTCGGCGGCGTCATCGCATTGGCCGGCGTGCTCTCCGTCTATTTCTGCCAGGGCGTCAACGTCTCGGACAATCCCCTGGCGAACGGGCTGGGCCTGCCTTACGGCGTGGCAGTTGTCCTGGCGCTGCTCTGCGCGATGGGGGTGGGCGGCCTCAACGCGTTCTTCGTGGCCCGCCTGAAGGTGCCGTCGATCATCGTCACGCTGGGCACGGCGATGCTGGCGCGCGGCATCGCCCAGGTGATCACCCAGGGCGCCCAACGGAACACCAGCCTGCCCGACGTCTTCGGCGTCATCGGCACGATGGCCATCCCGGCGACGACGATCAAGCTCTCGGTGCTGATCATGCTCATCCTGGTACTCGTCGCCTTCATCTTTGAGAAGAAGACGGTGCCAGGCCGGCGCACCTATCTCATCGGCGCCAATGCCGAGGCGGCGCGGCTCTCCGGCGTCGAAGTCACTCGCCACCTCAGCGCCCTGTTTGTTCTCAGCGCGCTCCTTGCCGGCGTCACGGGGATTCTGTTGGCTTCCGAGTTTAAAGCCGGCGTCTCGAACCGCGCCATGGGGTACGAGTTCGACGCGCTGGTGGTGGCGCTGCTGGGCGGGGTCAGCATCAACGGAGGGCGAGGCTCCGTGCTGGGTATGTTTGTCGGCGCCATCATCCTGTCGGTCGTGACATCGGCCTCCACCGGACTGCTGCTGTCACCGGACTGGCAGTTCATCCTCAAGGGTTCGGTGACTTTTGTTGCGATTCTCGCCCAGCGCTTCGCCCTTGAGCGCAG
>JACSRH010000290.1 GCA_014879855.1 Caldilineaceae bacterium
GGCAAACAACGTCCCCGGCGCTGTGCACGAACATTTTGGTCGTCCCGTCTGCTGCTGCACAGTGCCGGGAGTAATGCGCGCCCCCAACTTGAAGTACATCTCCTGTGTCAAGGGAACGCCTTTTGCTCAAGTGTATATGTGACAATATGCCCTGTGGTTTGCGCCCCTCCACAGAATAATGGCACAATGCGATCCTTGAATTGCTAACGTCCTCCACCTGTCGCCGGTGCTGCCGCGGCGACCATCATTGCAAAGGATCGCGTCGTGTCAAAGGATCGCATCGTGCACGAGCAAATTTCAGAGCGAGTCAGGCCAGCCACACCGTTGGCCGAGCACCATCAGCGGCTTTTCATTCCCGGCCCCACCGATGTCGCGGCCGCAGTGCTGGCCGCGCAAAGTGCGCCGATGATCGGCCATCGCAGCGACGAGTTCGAGGCGCTCTTTGCCAAATGTGAAGCACAGTTGCGCACGCTCTTCTACACCGCGGCGCGCGTCTACATCATTGCGGCGTCGGGCACCGGGCTGCAAGAAGCGGCGATACGAAACCTCGTGCCTGGCCGCGTGGTAGCCTTTGTCAACGGCGCCTTCAGCCAGCGCTGGCATGACGTGGCCACTGGCTGTGACAAGCAGGTCGTGCGCGTGGATATACCCTGGAACACCGCGGTCAAACCCGCACAGGTCGAGGACGCGCTCCGCCAGGCGTTGGCCGCCGGTCCGGTCGATGCCGTCACCGTGGTGCACAATGAAACCAGCACGGGCGTGATGAGCCCGGTGCAGGAGATCGCCGCAGTTGTGCGCCGCCTCAGCCCGCAGACTTTGCTCCTGGTCGATGCTGTCTCTTCGTTCAGTGGCGTGCGCATCGAGACGGATGCATGGGGACTGGATGTGCTGCTGACGTCGTCGCAGAAGGCGCTGGCGTTGCCGCCGGGCTTGGCGTTCTGTGCGGTCAGCGAGCGCGCCTTGGCGAAGGCCGCGACGGTGAAAGGCCGCGGCTGGTATTTCGATTTTCTGACGCTGGAGAAAGCGCTCAAGAAGAACACCACGCCCGCCACGCCGGCCATCTCACTCATGCGCAGCCTGAGCGTGCAGCTTGACCGCATCTTTGCCGAAGGCGTCGAGGCGCGCTTTGCCCGTCACGCACGCCTGGCCGCACGCACGCGCAGTTGGGCAGTTGCAAACGGCTTCGACCTGATGGCAGAAGCTGGCTACGCATCGCCGACCGTCACGACGGTCACCAACACGCGCGGGGTCAGCGTGAAGCAGCTCAATGCCTACCTGGCGCGCCAGGACATGGAAATCTCCAATGGCTATGGCGATTATAAAGACAAAGCCTTTCGCATCGCGCACATGGGCGAAGTGCAGGACAGCGATTTGGAGCGGCTGTTTGGGGCGATGGAAGCGTATTTAGCAGGACAAAACTGAGGAATTCATGCATTCAATCATTGATCTGCCCATTGATCTGCCCATTGATCTGCGCAGCGACACCGTGACGCAGCCGACGCCGACGATGCGCCAGGCGATGGCCGCGGCCGTGGTCGGCGACGATGTGTATGGCGAGGACCCGACCGTCAACCGGCTGGAGGAACTGGTGGCTGCACGCCTGGGCAAGGAAGCGGCTCTTTTTGTACCTAGCGGCACGATGGGCAATCTCATTGCCGTGCTCAGCCACTGCGGTCGCGGCGACGAGATGATCCTGGGCGACCAGTCGCACATCTTTCATTACGAGCAGGGCGGTGCGGCTGCAGTGGGCGGCGTCCACCCGCGCACTTTGCCCAATCGACCGGACGGTACGCTCGACATGCAGCAGATCGAAGACGCCATTCGCGGCGATAACGAGCACTACCCGGTCACGCGGCTGATTGCACTGGAAAACACGCAGAATCGTTGCGGCGGCAGCGTCCTCACGCCAGATTATATGGATGCTGTGGGCGCGCTGGCGCAGGCGCACAGGTTGAAGTTGCACGTAGATGGCGCCCGCCTGTGGAACGCCGCGGTCGCCCTCGGTGTGTCACCCGCACGCCTGGCCGCAACCGCGGACAGCGTCAGCGTCTGTTTTAGCAAGGGGCTGGCCGCGCCGGTTGGCTCCGCGGTGGCCGGCTCGCGGGAATTTATCCGGCGGGCGCGGCGGATGCGTAAGCAGGTGGGTGGCGGGATGCGGCAAGCCGGTGTGCTGGCCGCGGCCGCACTGGTCGCGCTGGAGGAAATGGTGGAGCGGCTGGCGGAGGATCACGAGCACGCCAGACGGCTGGCGCATGGCCTGGCTGCCATCGACGGCATCCGGCTCGACCCGACGAGTGTGCAGACAAACATCGTTTACTTCGACGTGGTGAAACCAGGCTGGCGTGCCGCGCAACTTTCCACGGCGCTGGCCGCGGCTGGCGTGCTGGTCAATCCCACCGCCGCGCAGCGGCTGCGCGCCGTGACCCACTATTCCATCACCGCGGCTGATATCGAACGCACCGTGGCCGCGGTGGGTGAAGCTTTGCTTACGGAATTTTCCCGCTCAGCCCCGTAGGTCGGGCTACCAGCCCGACAGTTCTGCTTATCCTGTGTTCTCTCTTGCTGTCGCTCTACCACAGTATTACGTTTGACAGTCTACCTGGGCTAATTTCACAACGCGACCTCATTGAGCGGCTGCACCTTGTGGGGCTGGAATTGCGTATGCGCTACATCGATGTCCGATTGTGGAGAATTTCAATGTAGCGATCGGTTGGCGAACGCTCGTCGTCGGCTGTGGTCGTCTCTTCGTTCTCATACGCGCCTGACAAGCGGGTCGGCCCCATGCCTGGCACCTCGATCATACTCTGCGCATCGCTCTGCGCCAGCTTGAGCACGCCGTCCGCAAGCGCTGCCCCTGCTTCCTCACGTTGGCGCACCGCGGCGCCGTCGAGGAAGTTGCGCAGACCCGCAAAGATGCCGATCACATCGTGGATCGGCTTGGCCAGCACCCCCACTACCATCCCCGACAGCACCACATCCCAATTGGCTGGAATCGGGCCGATAAAGCCAAGCGCCCACGGCTGTAGCGCCGCCAACAGATGCAGTGCAAAAAGTCCGGCGATGCCCACGCCGGCGATGGCGCCGAGCAGCACACACGTCCCGCTCTTGAACTTGACATACGCGGAGGACTTGAGATCAGAGGCGTGCAGGCGTTTGGTGTTAAGCAGAATCCACTCCAGATAATTCCAGAGCAGCTCCATCAAGCGCTCCACCACAAAGGCAGCCGCCAGCAAAGTCAACAGCAGCGGCCAGAGGCTGGGCGCGGCTGCCGTCTCCTGTTGGGCTGCGGCTGCCTGCACTGAGAGCGGCGCCAGCGCCATCACATTTGCCGTCAAGAGAGTGATGGCGCGTCCCAGATGAAACCGTTTCGGCGTTGTCCTACGCAGATGCATCGGCGTCTCCCTTTGGTTGCTCCTCAATACGCCTCGGCCAGATCGACCAACAAGCGCACGCCAAACCCGGTGGCGCCTTTAGGCGTCAGCGCGTCGCGCTCGGTTGTCGCCCAGGCCACATTGGCGATGTCAAGATGCGCCCACGGATAGCCCTCGATGAAGTGCTCGATAAATTTGGCGCTGGTCGAAACGCCGCCCGCGCGCCCGCCGGAATTCTTGACCTCGCCCATATCACCCTTGATCGCGTCTTTGTACTCATCCCACATCGGCATGGGCCACAGGCGTTCGCCACTTTCGTTCGAGGCGGCCATCAGGGCGTTCTGGAGATCGTCGTCGTTGCTGAAGAGACCCGCCGCCTGCTGTCCAAGCGCCACACCGATGGCGCCGGTGAGCGTTGCCAGATCGACGACGGCTTTGGGGCTGAAGCGAGCCACGTACGCCAGCGCATCGGCCAGAATCAGCCGTCCCTCCGCGTCGGTGCTGAGGATTTCGGTGCTCTTGCCGGTCATGCCGGTCAGAATGTCGCCGGGGCGGAAGGCATTGCCGTCCGGCATGTTTTCGACGCACGCGGCCACGCCGATCACACGGCGCGCCATGCCGAGCCGCGCGATGGCCTGCATGGCGCCGACCACGGCGGCCGCACCGCTCATATCGTGTTTCATTTCCTCCATGCGCTCGGATGGCTTGATGCTGATGCCGCCGGTGTCGAAGGTGATGCCTTTGCCGACCAGCACCAGCGGCGCCTGTGTTTCGCTGCCGGCCGGAGCATGTTCAAGCACGACCAGTTGCGCTTCGTTGACGCTGCCGCGGCTGACGGCCAGCAGGATATTCATGTCCAGATCGCGCATGGCGTCCTCGCCGAGGATAGTGCAATGCAACCCAGCGTCGGCGGCCATCGTCTGTGCGCGCCGCGCCATCGCCACCGGATAGAGCACGTTTGGCGGTTCGTTCGAGAGGTCGCGCGCCAGGTTGACGCCCGCGGCGATGCTTTCACCACGCCGGACGCCGGCCTCGATGTTGGCCAGGCGGCTCGCGTCTTGCTCCACCACGGTGCACAGGGCGGGGCCGGCTTCGGGCGCTTCGCGCTTATAATTCGGCGCGCGATAGCTTGCCAGCAACGTGCCCTCCGCCAATACCTGCGCGGCGTCGGTGGCGTCGTGTCCGCCTATGCCCGCGCCGTGCACGATGGTGGCATAATGCTTGACGCCCTTGACCTTTGCCAGCGCTTTGTAGGCGGTCGCCGCGGCTTTGCGCGCCGCACGCGCATCGAACGCATCCGCCTTGCCCAGCCCAACAATCAACACGCGGCTGGCCGGGAGTTTGCCATCTGTGTAGAGCAGCGCGGTCGCGCCCGCTTTGCCGTCGAAATCGCCGGACGCGATCAGCCTGGCGATCGCGCCGTCGAGCGCCGCGTCGACCGCGCCTGTCGCGCCGCCCGGCATGGTGACCTCTTCAAATAGATTGACAATGATACAATCTGCCGTCTGCTCAGCAATGTTGCCTTGGGTTACTAAGAGTTTCATGATAAAGCTTCCCATCTCTTTGTCAGTGTTTATTGCACAGTTTATTTGCACAGTTTATTTGCACAGTTTATTTGCACGGTTTATTGCACGCGTTTGATGGTTTGGAGCCGTCTGGCGGCTTCTGCCAGCATTTCATCGGTCTTGCAAAAGGTGAAGCGCGCCAAGTTGTCCGTCAGGTGCTGATGGGCCTCGCTGTAGAATGGGCTGGGCGGGATGGCGGCGACGCCGATGGTTTGAGTCAGCCAGCGGCATACGGCCACGTCGCGGCGTACATCTGGCGCCACCGGCACAGGAAGCGCACGTGTATCGACAATGATAAAATAGGAGCCGTCAGGCGTCATCGGCGCCAGCCCCACCTCTTCCAGCACGCTGAGGAGCCGGTCGCGCTTCGCCAGATACATGTTGCTCAGCCAGCGGAAGTAGCCGCGCGGCCCGGCCTCTTCCAGCGCTACAGCAACGGCTTCCTGCAGCGGGGTGCTGACGGCAAAGGGAATCCACTGATGCGCCATGAGGATGGCCGCGGCCAGCGGGCGCGGTGCAATGGCCCAGCCGATCTTCCAGCCAGTGACTGAGAAGGTCTTGCCCGCGCTGCCCAACGTCACCGTGCGCTCCCACATGCCAGGCAGCGTGGCAATGCGCACGTGCTCGACAGGTGGATAGATCATCCATTCGTAGACCTCGTCGCTCAGTACGGTCAGGTTGAAGCGGCAGACGACTTCGGCCAGCTTTGCAAGTTCGGCGCGGCTGAAGACCTTGCCCAGCGGATTGGACGGTGTGTTCAGAATCAGGAGCTTGGTGCGCGGCGTGATAGCTGCCACCAATTCGTCGATGTCGAGGGTCCAGTCGGCCGCGCGGCGACTGCCGGACGGCGCGCGCAGCGGCGTGTACACTGGGACGCCGCCCGCCATCGTCACGGCCGCCGGGTAGCTGTCGTAGAAAGGTTCGAGCAGAATGACCTCGTCGCCCGGGTCGACCAACGCCTGCACCGTGGCGAAGATGCCTTCGGTGGCGCCGACAGTGACGACAATTTCCGTCATGGGATCGAGCGCGCGCCCGAAATGCGCGCTATAGACCTGCGCCAGCGCCTGCACCAGGCGTGGATGGCCCGCGCTGCGTGCATATTGATTGAAGTCGCCGGCAATGGCCGCGCGCGCCGCCTCTTTGACGAAATCCGGCGCGCTGAAATTAGGGAACCCCTGCCCCAGATTGACGGCGCCGGTGGCGTTGGCCAGGGCTGTGAACTCGGCAAAGACCGTCGCGCCAAAGCCGCGCACGCGCGCTGCGACAGGATCATACGTGGAGGTGACAGTCAGGTCGGATCGTGGCGAAGACAGTGGCGAAGGCATAGGCTGGCTAAACTCGCTGGATAGTCCGGCGACGCAATTTCGCGCAACCAGATGCAAGCCGTTACAAACAATAGACCAGCATTATAGTGCAGATGGAGATGTTTGCATAAAGCCGATGTCAGCGAATAGAGGAGGTGGGGAGGCGGCGCTTTGCTGTCTTCCTCTTTCAAAACAGGCTCATCTGGCGCGCCGCCATTTTGCCGTCAAGCAGCAGGTACGGTGTAGCTTTGTCGACGTCGCGTAAACCCAACGCGCGCAAATGACCCGGCTCGCGGATGCGCTGGCCGCGACGGGTCGCTACAATGGCGTCGGCGGTTTTGGGGCCGATGCCAGGCACGCGCAGCAATTCGCCACGGTCAGCCCGGTTGACTTCGACCGGCGTCTCAGTCAGGTTTTCCCTGGCCCACGCCAGTTTGGGGTCGATGTCGAGCGGCAGATTGCCGTCGCGCAGGAATGGCATATCCTCCAGATTCCAGCCGTAATCGCGCAACAGGAAACTGGCCTGGTAAAGACGAAACTCACGCTGCTGCGAAACGGGCGTCAGCGACTCGAAGGGCGTCTGGCTGACCGGGTGGAAGGCCATAAAATAGGTGCGGCGCAGTCCTAGCTGGTTGTAAAGATGATCGGTGGTGTGCAGCAACTCCAGGTCGGTGTCGCCGACCGCACCGACAACGAACTGAGTCACGACGCTGGCGCGCAGCCCCTCCTTGCGCCGGAGTTCGCTGATCCAGTGCAGGCGCGGCAAGAGTTCGTTCCAGAAATCTTTCTTGGGCGCCAGCGCGGCCAGCCGCTCCGCGGTGGCGCCTTCAAGGTTGATCGAGACGCGGTCGGCAAGCTGCATGGCGCGGCGCACCTGGTCGTATTCAGCGCCGGGCATGATCTTGAGATGAATAAAGCCGCGATAGTTGTAATGCTTGCGTAGGATCTCGGCAGCGTCGAGAATCTTCTCTTGCGTGGTGACGCCGCCCTTGATGATGCCTGACGACAGGAAAAGACCTTCCACCAAACCCGCGCGCTGAATGGTATCATAGGTTCTGGCCATTTCATCCGGCGTGTAGGTGATGCGTGGGGTCTTGCTGCGCCCGGCGCGAAAAGGACAGTAAAAACAGTTGCGCTCACACGCGGTCGTCATCATCGCTTTGAGCATCGGCTTTTTGCCAGTGGGGGTGGATACTTCAGAGATGCACGGCAGCGGTTTAGAGCGGCGCGAGGCAACGGCTGCGCGTTCGATGATAGGTTGATCGCCTGCAGGCTCGAAGCGCGTGGCATCGTCGAGCAGAGAAAGCTTCTGAATTGGATCTGGCATGGTCCGGAAATTCATACATCGATTATACGAACGTTTGTTCTGTTTGTAAAGTAAGGAAAAAGGTTTGTTCCAGAAATTTGGCGTCCCAGGCTCTAGTCCGCAGGTCGAGCTGCGGAGCGCATCCCAAACATTGGGCACGTTTCAAAAACTGGAGCAGACTCAAAGGCCGGGGCGGAGCACACACAAAATATTCTCTCAAGGAAAGGATCCAAGCCTCATGCGGGTAGTGATTCAACGGGTGAGTTCGGCGCAGGTAACAGTCGACGGTCAGGTCGCCGGGCAGATCGGGCGCGGGTTTCTGGTGCTTGTCGGCATCACGCACAGCGACGGCGAGGCAGAGGCCCACTATCTGGCGCGCAAGATCGTGGGGCTGCGCGTCTTCGAAGACAGTGATGGTAAAATGAACCTTGCCCTGCCCGACATCGGCGGCGCCATCCTTGCTGTGAGCCAGTTTACGCTCTATAGTGATGTGCGCAAAGGCCGTCGCCCCAGCTTTATCGAGGCGGCGCGGCCTGAACAAGCCGAGCCGCTCTATCAACGTTTCTGCCAGGGGCTGGCGGCCGCGGGAGTGACAGTGGAGCAGGGTGTTTTTCAGGCGCAGATGGAAGTTGCGCTGGTCAACGACGGGCCGGTCACGATCTGGATGGACACCGCGGAGTTGATGTAGCTGCGACGAGGGACAAGAAGCCTTCGTTGTCGGTCGTATTTCAGTTTTCGAGGCGAGGAAGCGCAAGGCGCTCCTATTTCATCATTCACAATTCACAATTCAGGATTAAGGGGTTGCCATGAAATACCGACCACTGGGCAGGACTGGAATGAATGTCGCCGAAGTCAGCTTTGGGGCATGGGCGATCGGCGGCAGTTGGGGGGAAGTCGACGACGAGCAGTCGATGGCTGCACTTCACAAAGCGGTCGATGAAGGTGTAAATTTTATCGATACGGCGGATGTTTACGGTGACGGACGCAGCGAGCGCTTAATCGCCCAGCTCAAGCGCGAACGACCCACGGACCAGATCTTCGTGGCGACCAAGGCCGGACGCCGGCTCAACCCGCACGTCGCCGCCGGCTACACTTACGAAAACCTGCGTGGCTTTGTGGAGCGCAGCCTGCAAAATCTGGACACAGACAGTCTCGATCTCCTTCAACTGCATTGCCCGCCCAGCGAAGTCTATGATCAGCCTGAAGTCTTTGCCGCGCTCGACCGTCTGGTGCAAGAGGGCAAAGTGCGCAACTACGGCGTCAGCGTTGAAACTGTTGATGAAGCGGTGAGGGCGGTCGAATATCCCAACGTGAAGACGGTGCAGATCATCTTCAATATTTTTCGCCAGAAGCCGGCCGCGGCATTCTTCCGCACCGCGGTGGGCAAGCAGATCGGTGTTCTGGCGCGTGTGCCGCTGGCGAGTGGGTTGCTGACGGGGAAGATCACACCCGCCACCACCTTCGCCGCGGATGATCATCGCAATTTCAATCGCCACGGCGAAGCGTTCGATGTCGGCGAGACCTTTAGCGGCGTGCCGCTCAATGCCGCCTTCGACGCGCTGGAAGGGTTGAAGCCATTGGTTGCGCCAGGGGCAACAATGGCGCAGTTTGCGTTGCGCTGGATCTTGATGTTCGACGCCGTCACTTGCGCGATCCCTGGCGCCAAGCGCCCTGATCAGGTGGCTGACAACTGCGCCGCCTCCGAACTTGGGCCGATTGAACGCAGTGAAATGGAGGTGATTCGCGTCCTCTACGACACCTACGTGCGGCCCCACGTACATCACAAATGGTGAAAGGAGTAGTTATATGTCACAAGGAAGCCATGTTCTGCCTGAATCGCCGGCGATCGACCTGGCGGTGTTGGCCGCGGAAGTTGAGGAGCTGGAAGATTATATCGTAAAAGGGGAGGTCTATCGCACCTTGCGCGTGGCGACGCCGTCCGGGGTGCAACAGGTGCAGATGTCCGGCGGTGATTTGCTCACGCGTATCTTCCGTCTGGAGGGCGAGCGAGAAGGGTTGCCGGTCGAGCAGCGGTCGCGCGCCAAAGACCTGGCGTTGCAGGCGCGCACCACCGCGTATAGCCTGCGTACGCGCTTTCATGATTTGCTTACGCGCGAGATCAAGGCGCGCATAGATAGCCTCAACTGGTTTCTCGACGACGTGGCTGGCGATCCCAAGCGGGCGCGCGCCGAATATCCCTACGAGATTCGGAATCGCCAGCGCATTGCGGTGATGGTCGATGAGCTGGCTGAGGATTTCACGCCTGAGCTGAAGGGGCAACTCAAGCGCGTCGACGACCGTATCCGCCTGCTCGCACAGTCTGCGTCGTTTGTGTGGGACAGCCGGCTGGAGCCCATCTTCCCGCGCGAGCAGTTCTGGTATCTGTACGTCAGCCCGTGAGCCGGCCGGTTGCTGTGTCTGGTGAGCTTCTCTTGCAACACTGACGCGGCGCTCGTGAGTTGCTCCGGGCGCGCCGCGGTGAACACGGATGAATTCCCGTGCTCACCGCGGCTTTTCGCATCTTTATTCGTAGCGCAGCGCATCCGCCGGATAGACGCGTGACGCCTGCCACGCCGGTGCGATGGTCGTCAGCAGCGAGAAGAGATAGGCGGCCAGCACGACCAGGCCGATCTGTAGCCAGGGTGTGCTGATCGCGGCTTGGCCGATCTGTGGGAAGAAGGCCAGCACCAGGTTGTCGCCCAGCACAACACCAGTGATGGCGCCGATCAGCAACCCGGTAATCGAAACAAAACTCGACTCAATCAGAAAACTTACGCCGACCATGCTGCGTTGATAGCCGATCGCCCGCAACATGCCGATCTGCTGGCGACGCTCGTAAACCGAGCGCGTCGAGATGACGCCCAGCGCGGCGATGCCAACGAGCAGCCCCAGCGCCATGAAGCCTTGCAGAAGCTGCAGCGCGCCGCCGGTCAGCCGCTGGCGTTGGGCGTAGCTGTCTGCCAGCACCACCACATCCAGCCCGCTCGACACAAAGGCGCGCTCAATCTCGCCTGCCACCGCGCGCACATCCAGCCCTTCGTTCACCTTCACATAGATTTTCTCACCGGTCACCGGCACGCTGCGCAGCCCGGCCAGCGTAGCTTCGCTGCCGATCAAGGTCGCATCGACCAGGTTGTCTTCCTCTTCCAGCACACCGATGACCTGCACGCGCTGCGTTCTGCGCACGCCGTCCGCGCCATCCGCGGCCAGGGTCAGATAGATTTCAGGCAAAGCGTTGCCCTGGCTGCTTTCTTCGATGTACAAGCGCGGGCCGCGAAACTCGTCACGCCGGCTGCGCCGCTCCTGCATGTCAGTCGCGTCTCCGCCGACAATGATGGGGCCGCCCTCTGCTTCTTCCTCCGGCGGCGGGCCAAAGAGCGGCGAAGGCGCCGCCCGGAAAAGCGCTGGCCGGGCAATGACGACATCGTCGCGCGTCAGGAGCGCCTCCCACACCGCGGCATCGTCGGCAAAGCCCGGCGCACGGCTGCGCAGATGGTAGACTGTCTGGGCCGCTGCGACATAGCCAGCGTTGACGCCCGCCAGGCTGGTGCGGGCGAAGTCATCTGTCCCGCCGTCGAGCCGCCCTTCCAGCGGCTGCTCGGTCACCAATCCCACCGCGGCGACTTGCGCCGTCACCGGGTCATCGGTCAGCTCGGCCAGCGCGGCCGGGAAATTTCCCACCGGGTTGAAGAAGCTGAGCAGCGTCGATGAGACCTCGATCTCGAAACCCGCGGTCTGCCGGTCGTCGAGCCGCGTCAGCGATTGCGTGGTGCTGATCACGACCGCCATCACCACCACGGTCGCCATGATCATGGCGAAGAGCACCATGGTCATGCCGGTGCGGAAGCGGCTGCTAAGCGGGTAGGCAATGGCCGTGCGCAGCACCGGGCGCAACGATGGCACAAAGCCCAGGATCGCGCTCAAGATCGCGCTGAGCAGATTGGCGTTGAACATGACGACTAGAATGGCGCCGACAATGATCATGGGGCCGCCGATGGTGAAGACCGTGGGCGCCTGCGTCGGATCCCAGGTGAAGCGATCCGGAAACCACTGCGGCGCCAGTGTGTACCAGGGCGGCGTCCAGATGCCAAGCAGCCCCAGCCCCAGCAGCGTGTAGACGATGCGGTAGCCGGTCTCGTTACGGATCGGCGTCAGCTCCAGCACGCGGCCGACGAGCACGGTGAGGCCGTAGAGCAGCACCGTCGCCGCGATCATGATCAGGCTGAGCGAGTTGGTCGCCAGCGCCTGCACAAGCAGATAGCCGCCGGCGCCCAGCACCACGAGCGGCCACAGCCAGCTCATGGCATTGGCAACCCACGAACGCCGTTTTGCCTCAGCTTCATCCGACAGGCCGCGGATGGCCGTGGCGATATTCATGCGCGTCACCCGCCACGAGGAGAGCGTCATCGCCAGCCAGGTGATCAGCACGCCGGCGCAGTAGGCCACCACCACCGATTCCCACGAAATGTTGAAACTCACCCCAAAGATGCCGCCAGCCTGGGCGTTGATCGTCCCGGTCAGGTCGTTAAAGAGGCGGCCGATAAACTGCGTCATGGCAAAGGTAATGCCAATGCCGAGCAGCACCCCCAACGCTGCGGCCAGCAGGTTGTAGACCATGCCTTCCGCCATGAAGGACTGCACGATCTGGCTGCGCTGCACGCCGATCGCACGGGAAATGCCGATCTCGATGCGCCGCTCCGCGGCCAGCATGACAAAGATCAGCACGATGAGCAAAATGGCCGCCAGAATTGAAAAGACGCCGAAGATGCTGAAGATCGTGGAGAAAATGCCGCCGCCCACATTGGCCGCCGAGACAATGGTCGTCTTGTTGAGCGGCTCGATCTGCTCAAACTGGTTGAGATTGGCGACGGCCGTGGCAAATTCGCGGCTGACCGCGTCCGGCACTTCCAGCATGAGCAGCCATTCACGCACGGTGGGTCGCGCCAGCAACTCACGCAGCGCCGGCGTATCGACGCCCGCCGCGCTTGCGGCCAGCAACCCTTCGGCATCCTGCCGCGACATCTGCTCGATATTGAACGCGCTCAACACATTCTCGATAATGCCGGCCAGCATCGGCGGCACATCTTCCTCGTCATCGAAGCTCACTTCGCCGGTGTCGGGCAGGTCGGCGCTGAGCGCCTGTAGCGTGGTCTGCACATCAGGCCGCGCCAGAATGCTGGCCAGTGTCGCCACGGACGCGTCGTCAAGCGCCAGCACGCGCAGCCGCTTGCTCACCGCGTCGGTGTGCTCCATGCCGCTCATCTCATCGCCCAGGTTGGAGATCAGCACCGAGTTCACCTTGTCTGGCATAAAGAGCAGTTGCTGCGCTTCATCCAGCCGCAACATCACAACCGGCGTCAGCGCGCTGAGCGGACCGGCCTGATCCACGACCGCGCGCACGCGGAAACGCACCGGCAGCGGGCCAATATAGATCTCGACCAGGTCGCCGGTGCTGGCGCCGAGCCGTTCCGCGCCCAAGCGGTTGAGGTAGAGGTCGCCCTGGCGCAGTTGCAGCCCGAAGCGGCCCAATGTGTTGTCCAGCTCGTAGCCCAGCGTGTTCAGATTGATCACGCGCAACAGGTCCGTGGAAAGGCTGCCGAGTGAACCGACAGCGCTTTCTACATTCAACTGGGTGGGGTCGATCTGCAAAGTTGCGTCCGCGCTGGCCGCGGTCTGCGTGCCGGTGATGACGCCCGTCAGTGGGATCGACACCGTGCCCGTCATGGCAGTTGACGGATCGACCGCCTGCACGAGCGCGGCGATCTCCTGGAGCGTCAAGCGCTCCTTGCCCAGCGCCCGCAGCGGCGCGGTGTTGACGCCCAACCCGTCAAGCGTGTTGAGACTGATGGCGATGTCGGGCAGCGCGGCGGGATTTACGGTGGTGAAGAGCGCGCCCAGCCCTGCCAGGGCCTGCACCGCGTCCAGGCTGCTCACGCTGCCTGTCACCGGCAGCGCTGTTTGCAGTTGGCCGAACTGTTCTGTCAGCGCGGGCACAACGGCAAAGAGGTTGCTCGCCTGTACAAAGATGTTGCCGACGCCAGGTTGAAGCGTGTCCATCGTCAGGGGCTTGCCGTCGACGCTGGTCAGGCCAAAGTCCGTGGCGTAGGTGTCATCCACGGCAAAAATAAAGCCGAGCGGTTCGCTCTGCCCTGTGCTGACGTTGCGGATAATCGTTGGAAAGACAATTGAGCCTGCGACGCCGTCGATCAGCGGCTCCTCGGCCGCGGCGGCGCGCAGATGCGCCAGCCGATCCGCGCCAATGCTGGGCAGGCCGCCTTGCACTAGCGCCAACACACTGTCCAACCCGCCTTCCATGAGGCTATCCATCGTCGCCTGCGCCTGTTCCGCCTGTGCAGGGTCGACGTTAGGATTTGCCATGCCTGCCAGCAGCGAGAGCAACGGCGGCGCAATGATCTCGTCCACCTTGCCGTACGCGGAGACGGCCTGCTTCTGCACGGAGTAGCGCAGCGTGTCGCCTACGCCCAGCGAGCTGATAATGATGATAGTGCTCAACGTCAAGCCGATGGTGATGAGCACCGACTGGCCGGGACGCCGCGTCAAACTGCGCAGCCCGATCTTCATCAGCACTGGGTTGCGCCACCACAGAAAGAGCAGATAAAGCAGAATGGCAGTGACCGCGCCCACCAAAAAGGCAATGACGCCCATCGATAGATTATCAAGCATGGACGATTTGCCCATCTTTCATCTGGATGATACGGGCGCAGGCCGCGGCAATGTCCGGGTCGTGCGTCACGATGACGAAAGTTTGCCCGTGCTCCTCATTGAGCGCACGCATCAGCGACAGCACGTCGTCCGCGGATTTACTGTCGAGCGAGCCGGTTGGTTCGTCGGCCCAGACAATGGCTGGGTTGTTGACCAGCGCCCGCGCAACGGTCACGCGCTGGCGCTGCCCGCCCGACAACTCCGCGGGGCGATGCTCGGCGCGGTCGGCCAGGCCAACCTGGTCAAGCACCTCCAGCGCACGCCGGCGCGCTGCGCTGGGGCGCGTCCCAGCGACCAGCAGCGGCAACTCGACATTTTCGACGGCAGAAATCACCGGCAGCAGATTGAACGTTTGAAAGATGAAGCCCATGCGCTGGGCGCGATAGCTCGTGCGTTTCTTATCGCTCATCGTGCGCAGCCGTGCGCCCTCAATATAGACCTCACCCTGGTCGAAATCATCCAGACCGGAAAGACAGTTGAGCAAGGTCGTCTTGCCACAGCCGGACGGCCCCATAATGGCGACCATTTCGCCCGCCGGCACTGCTACGTCGACGCCGCGCAGTGCGTGCACCTCGATCTTGCCGGTGCGAAACCACTTCTGCACGCCTTCCGCCGCAATTATCGGTTGATCCATAGAAACGCTCCCCATCAAAACTTTGGTTTTCTGGTTTTCTCACAAAAGGCACAAAGATCACAGAGAAAAGCCATGTCACGCTGATACCGTGTCACGCTGATACCGTGACCTCTGGTACCGTGACCTCTGATAACGGACGACGAGCAAGGAAAAAGGACTGCGCGCCATGATTCGTCTGCTAGACGCCACTGAAAGCATT
>JACSRH010000140.1 GCA_014879855.1 Caldilineaceae bacterium
CATCGACCTGGATTTCACCCGAAAATCGGCTGCAACGCCGCTTTGACGAAGGGTGATGCGCAGAAGTCTCTGAACAGATGCTCTAATCGGCGGCGAGCTGGTCTACGTCGATGTATGTCCCCTGCGAGTTTGGATTTCTGTCACCGGTCACGGCGATGTGGATGGTGTGCGTGCCATCCGCCAACGGCCACCGGATCGACTGCTGCCATGCCACGTTGGGAGCGTACAGATCGATAGTCTGTATGAAATTGCCGTCGATGGTCACTTTGGCAATCCCGCGATTCCACGCTCGGGTGTACCAGTAGGTGATCCCGTCGCCGACGAAAGTGAACACAATGGCATCGTCGGCGGTGTTGGACCAACTCACCGTGCCGTTGAGTGGCCCTTGCCAACCCGCGCCATGCGTCCAGGCGCCGATGTACTGGATGCCGCCGCTCGCATCATCGTGGACTCCTTGCTGCCGCACGATGTTGAGCACATATGCATCCAAATCCGTATAGGTTGCTCCAGCGTCCTGCCTGCGTATTTCGATAACATGCTGGCCTGGCGCTACACCCCATGTCTTGTGAACCTGCCAAAGAGTGTCGTTATCGTCGTCCGTATTGATCGACTCGATGTAACTGCCGTCGATATAGACATCTTGCCAGCCTCGGTTGAATGCCTTAGAGAACATCCAGGTGATGCGGTCGCCCTGAAACGCAAACCATGAACTTGCACCTATCTGATTCGACCAACTTTCGGTTTGCAGGAACGCACGAGGAAAGGGATATCCACCAGTCCAGCCAAGTCCCTTATGGCCAACCGCCTCATAAATATTATCGTACACAATAGGCGTCACCCAATAATCAGCAGCAGATGAAAGCCGACGGTTACTGTTCGGGTTGTATAGATAATCGATGCCATTCGCATCATCCGCTGCAATCCATTTGACATCTCGTTCCCATATCTCTCTGTGCATCAATTGAGCCCGATCACCTAGTACATGGTCAAGCCCTGCCGCATGACCAAACTCGTGACGCATGACTGTGCGTAAATCATATTGATTGACTGGTGGATTACCTATGCCTGTGTACCACTGAAATTGACACGCAGGGTTAACATTGACTTTGATGATAAAACTTGTTCGATAGACGCTCAACCCGTCTTCAAATGGAACGGTTTCTGCAAGCTTGCTGCAGGTAAGCGTGGCGTCAGCCTGAAGCCGATTAGCGCTGGCAGCATTGAATGCAAAATTGAAAATAGTGTGGGTTGTTCCAGTCCTGTGCCACTTCGTTCGCTCTGGCTACCCAAGCCACGCCCTGGTTTGTGAACGAAGCGTCCATTGCATACGTCGTGTTGGCAGTTGGCCAGATACCCCGCATGACAGTAAATGCCTGCACCCCTGTCGCAGCAACAAACAAGACAGATATCGCGACCAAGATTGATTGTACGAGTAGTTTCCGCATCATCGCCTCCTTTTTGGGGAACGCCATCGCCACGGTTGAACCTGAGCCAACAACAAAATACACAATGATGGCTAATGTAGAGTGACAGCGCAGAGAAGCGTAAGGTTTCAGCGGTCGAACAAAGATCACACGACGACAAAGGTGCAGCAAGACAAAGCAATTACTGACAGTGGGGGATGGCCTCGTCTGAAGAAGAAGGGACCGCGCAAAAAAGTAAGGGAGCTGACGGTGGTTACATCCACCAGTATAGCAAAAAACGCGTGTCAACTGGTGATCGTCAATTGTATTCAATTCGTAGGGCAATCACATTTTGTTCGCAACGTCTGAAACTGATGCCGGAATCCGGGGACGGGACGGCAAAGATTTATGTCAAAATCCGCGTGAATCCGCCTCATCCGCCCAATCCGTGGCCTATCCTTCTTCCCCGAAATCGTTCACGATCTCGCGCACGACATAGATCGGCTTGTCCTGGCTCTCGTAATAGGTGCGCGTGATCATCTCGCCCAGCAGTCCCATCGTCACCAACTGCACGCCGATGACGACGAGCAGGATGGCAAGCTGCAACAGCGGCCGGTTGCCGATGCTGACGCCGAAGAAAAGCTTGAGGAAGGTCAGGTAAAGGCCAAAGAGCACGCCCACCCCCATCGACGCCAGCCCCAGTGTGCCAAAGACATGGATCGGCCGCGTGGCATACGCGCCCAGGAACCAGACGGTGATCAGGTCGAGCATCACGCGGATGGTGCGGCTGATGCCATACTTGGAGCGGCCGAACTGCCGCGAGCGGTGGTTGACGGGCACTTCGGTCACGGTGGCGCCGACCTGGCTCGCCAGCGCCGGGATAAAGCGATGCAACTCGCCATAGAGCCGCACCTGCTTGAGCACCTCGGTGCGGTAGGCCTTGAGCGAACAGCCATAGTCGTGCAGCCGCACATCGGTCACGTTGGAGATCAGCCGGTTGGCGATCATCGAGGGCAGCTTGCGGTCGAGCCAGCGATCCTGCCGATTTTTGCGCCAGCCGCTGACAATGTCGTAGCCTTCGTCGGCTTTCGCCATCAACAGCGGGATGTCCAGCGGGTCGTTCTGCAGGTCCGCGTCCATCGTGATCACAAATTCCCCGCGCGCCTGCGCAAAGCCGGCCGCAAAGGCCGCGGTCTGGCCAAAGTTGCGCCGGAAGCGAATAATCGTGAAGCGCCTGTCCCGGCTGGCGATCTCCTGGAGCAACGCAAAGCTGCGGTCGCGCGAGCCGTCATCCACGATGATGACCTCGGCCGGCTGCCCATAGTGGGCGATGGCCGCGTCCAGCGCTTCGTGTAGCTGCGGGATGCTGTCCTCCTCGTTGTAGAGCGGGATGACAATGCTGATCTTGAGCGGGGCATCGCTGCGCTGCGGCGGCGTCTCCGCCACGACCGGTTCGACCGGCCTGCCGTCGATAAGCGCATCCTGGGTGGCTGTCGTCGTCATCAGTTTTTTTCTCCCTACACTTTTCTTCTCTCTACTCCACCGGCCCGGAGACGCCGGCGTCGTCAAAGGTCGCCATTTCGTTGAGCGTCGCCACCGCGGCGTCGAGCATGGGCAGCGCCAGCAGCGCGCCGGTTCCCTCGCCCAGCCGCAAATCGAGGCTCACCAGCGGGCGCAAATCCAGATATTCCAGCAGAACGCGATGGCCCGGCTCCAGACTCTGATGGCCGGGGATGATAAAAGCCCGCGCGGCCGGTGCAAACTCAGTGGCGAGCGCGGCGCCCGCCGTCGAAATCACCCCATCGATGATCACAGGCACGCGCGCCGCGGCCGCGGCCAGCACCACGCCTGTGATGGCGCCGATCTCCAACCCGCCCACCTTGCTCAGCACGTCGAGCGCGTCGTGCTGGTCGGGCATGTGGAGGTCCACGGCGCGCTGCACTACTTCGACCTTGCGCCGCCACCCATCCCGGCCGACGCCCGCGCCCAGACCGGTCACCTCCACCGCGGGAAGACCGCTCAACGTGGCGGCAATCGCTGCGCTGGCCGTCGTGTTGCCGATGCCCATATCGCCGGTGACGAGCACCCGCGCGCCCTCCTCGATGGCCTGTTGCGCGACGCCAATGCCGACCTCGACCGCGGCCACGGCTTCTGCACGCGTCATCGCTGGTTCGTGCAAGAAGTTGCGCGTGCCGGGCCGCAGCTTGGCTTTGACAAGCCGCGCGTGGTCGGGCAGGTCGCTTTTCACGCCGACATCGACGATCAGCACCTCAGCCCCAAAAAGCCGCGCCAGCACATTGATGGCGGCGCCGCCGGCCAGAAAGTTGAGCACCATCTGCGCCGTCACTTCCGCGGGATAGGCGCTGACACCCTCCGCGACAACCCCATGATCGCCAGCGCAAATGATGACCTGGCAGGGACGCAGCCGCGGACGCAGCTCCCCTGTGATGCCAGCCAGTTGGATGCTTAGTTCTTCTAAGCGACCCAGTGCACCGGCCGGCTTGGTGAGGCTCTGTTGACGTTGTTGGGCTGCTTCGCTTGCCCGTGCGTCCAACCCGCCGATGTGGGCGATAGTCGTGCGCAAGACATGGCCTGGTTGCGGTGGTTTTGTCGTCATAAAATCGTTGCTTTCCCAAGGTTGCCATCCACCGTCACGCGGGACGATGGCGAAATTGTTGCAAAGGAGTTCCCTGTCGCCACAACGCCAGGACGTCCGAGGCTGCGTGCACACGCGCAAAGCGGATCCAGCGGGCTGCCTTGCACCGCAACAAAGGCTGCCACTGCGGGCAACAGCGCGGCCAGCGTGCTCTCCGGTTCCTCGCACACAAGCACAGCAGCGTCGCTGGCCAGCGACGCGCCACTTTCTACGGTGACAGCGGTTCCTGTGCGCGCACCACCGGCGGCCGCAAGCCCTGTTGTCTGGAGTTGCGCCGCACGTTCACCCCAGATCAGGGCGGGTGGCGGGATGCGCTGCCAATGTTCCAGCGCGTCCCGGCGCGCCGCGGCCGCAGCATGGATGCCGTGGCGGTCGCTGACATTCCACTCGCCGGTCATCATCTCTTTGACCTCTTCCAGCTCGTAGTAAAAAATATCTTCCAGCGCGGTGATGCGGTGATCGGTCATGGCTTCGTGGCCAGCAGCCAGCGCCCAACGCCGCGTCCCCGCCAGGATAAAGGAAAACGCGTGCAGCCCGTGGCTTTGCAGCGAGATCAGCTTGCGCATCTGTTCGGCAAGCTGCTGCGCCTCCTTGCGCGCCTTGCCGTCGACCGCAGCGAGCAGCGGCTGTAGATCAGCAGGCTGTGAATCAGGGGCGGCGGCATAGTGCGCGCAAGCGCGGATGGCGGCGAAGAGAGTTGTAGGCGTCTCCCGCCAACGCGGCGCGGCGATCTCTCCCTCGTGCAGGCCGCGATGGCCATAGCTTGTCAGGAACGCGTGCACATCGTCGGCAAACGCTCCGGCCGGCAGCGTCTGCTCCCAATCGGCAAAATCGCCCGCATCCAACCAGGCCAGGGCCTCTTGCTGCGCCGCACCCGTCTGCCCCAGGGTCTGGACGCGGCGCGCCATGTCAACCTCGACAGTCCCCGCGGCATCGCCCAACGCGCGCACGATCAGCGCCGTGCTTTCGGCTGCGGCGCGCGCGCCGAGCAGATGCAGCAGGCGGCGATAGGCTGTTTCCAGTCCATGTCGCGCGGCGAAATAGGGCAGCAAGGCAGCGGCGCCAATGCGTTCGATCTCCTCCATCACCTGGAGCACCTCGGCCTGCGACCAGCGTAAGTTGGAAACGCGCGTATGCCAGGCCGCGGCTTTTTCGGTGATAGCGGGCAGCTCCTGCTGGAGCTCCTTGAACATTTCTTCGATTTTTTTAGCGCCGCGGCTGAGCTTGATGCTGGCGAAGAAACCCGGTTTCTCCCATGCCAGCAGCGGTCGAACCGCGCCATCGAGCCGAAAGCTCGGCGGTTCGAGACCGGCGTTTTCAGCGTCCAGCAGGGCGGAAAGCGATAGGTTGATATACGGACGTCCAGCGACGCTGCGCACCCTGCGCGCGCGCGAGGTCGGGTTAAACCCCAACCGATCATAGTAGAGATACCAGGTGCGCGCCGCGACCTCCGCCAGCAGGCTGCCAGTGAAGGGCGTCAGCGCGCCCGGCGCCAGCGGCGCCAGCAGGGAGCGTCCCCAAACCTGATCAGCTTCCGCCCCTGCAAAACCTGCGTCTGCGAAATCTGCGTCTGCGAAACCTGCCCCTGCGAAATCTGCGTCTGCGAAAGTATAATCGAGCACATTTCCCTCATTTGTATATTTTCCCGTATAAACGGGTGCACATTGAAAGCGTGAGACGGTGTAGCGATCACAAAATTTGATTGTCCCAGCAACCGTACAATGTGTCAATTTGCCGCGGCGCGCAGGTCTAATTCGCAGGAGACAATTCGTCAATAATTTTTGAAAAACAAATTGAACAAAGGGCGCAACGAAGGATTCTCAGCAGGATAACGATAGCAGAGGTGAACGTCTCTCACGTTCGTTTATATCTATTTTTTACGTAACACAGGAGGACAGGTGCTATGAAGTTGTTATGTCTTTCCACAGCGCGGCAGAATACCTTGCTTGCTTGCAGCGCCATGATCTTGATGCTTTGTCTGTGGCCATTTCGGCTGGCGCAGGCCGCGCCGCTGTTGCAAGCGGAAGCGCAGCCTTTGCTGCTCGGCGAGTTTGGCAGTGCAAACCTGGGGGAAGGCGACACAGTGCAGTATGCCCTGGCGCTGCCCCTCGACGGCGCCTACACGGTAGCGTTCACAGGCGCTGGCGACCCCAGTGATTTTGCGCTGACCATTGCTGACGCCGATGGCAGTGAAGTGTACAACGATGCGCTGCAAAGCGAGGTGATCGTTGATCTGACTGCGGGCGACTACCTGTTCACCTTCACCGCGCAGACGGCTGCCGACCTTGCCTTCCTGGTTGGCATCGAAGCCGGCAGCATGACCGCTGACAGTGATGCCCCCGGCGCCCTCTTCAACGGCAGCGTCTTTGTGACAAAGGACGTCGAAGCGCCACTTTACGCCACGGTAACCATTGAGCCATCCTCCTACCCCCAGCAAGTGCTTGTCCTTGTCCAGGGCGGCGACGGCGACGTTTATGATGTAGAGGTGACCAGCGAGGACTTCGACTATTATTACACCTCGACTGACGAATCCGAACTCGTGCGCTTTGTCAGCAGCGGCGGCGCGTATCAACTGGTCGTATCGCCGCAGACAGGAGGCGCATCGCTTCAGGTGAGCGTCTTTTTGAGCGGCCCCGCGCCTGTGTTGGAATTTGGCGTTGAGACAAAGGGTGTTCTGAGCGACGCCAACGATACCAACACGTACCAAATCACCGTTGATACGCCGGGCACGGTGGTGCTGGCAACCGCCACGGCGGATGACGGCGCCGATCTCACGCTGAGCGCAGGGTTCCTGCCCGACGCGCAGACCTGGAGCACCTACGGCTACGACGACGAGCCTGCGCTGCTTGAGTTTATTGCGCCCGACGCGGGAGTCTACTATATCAGCCTTGCGACCGATACCGAGACCGGCGCTGCTTACAGTGTGCTTGTCGAAGCAGGCGATGTGGCAGAGGCGCTGCCACTGAACCTGCCGGTGCAGGGAACGGTGGAGGCAGGCAAGAGCAAGGGCTATCTGGTTACGGTTGAGGAGCCGGAGCAATTTGTGATCGTCATTCTGGCCGGGCCGGCCGATCAGGATCTCGATCTCAGCATCGCGCAGTATGTAGATGGCGAGCAGACAGCCAGCGACAGTGCAGCTTCGCTCGGCGCGCGCGAGATCGTCGGCCTGTTCGCCGAGGAGCCGGGCAGCTACATTGTGCAGGTGGATGGCGCCTGGTCTGATGGCGCCGACTTTGTGATCGCGGCGTCGACTGGCGCGCTGTCGGATTTGCTGGAAGAGGCGGGGTCCGCGCCGGCAAAAGATGCCGCGCCGGTAGAAAGTGCCGCGCCCGACGCTGAAGGGAACATCGAACAATGGGCAGTGACTGCCGAAGCGTCCAGTCAGTACAGCGACGATAGCTGGTCGGCGCAGCAGGCGACCGGCGCGCCAGACACCCCAGAAGCCGGTGACATGGCGACAGCCTGGGCTGCTGCATCCTCTGACACGCAGGTGGAAACGCTAGTGCTTGTCTACGCGCGGCCCGTCAGACCCACCGGCATTGAAGTTTATGAGACCTACAATCCCGGCGCTGTCAGCAAGATCGAAGTGCTTGACCCGAATACCGACGAATGGGTCGTCGTGTGGGAAGGTGAAGCGGACACCGCCGGCGAGGAGCTGGCCGTCTTCAGCCCCGAACTCACGTCGTTGGATTTTGTCACCGACCAGGTGCGTCTCACCATCGACGAACCATTGATTGGCGGCTGGAATGAGATCGACGCGGTCAAGCTCATCGGCGTGCTGGAATAGCCTCCTGATCGGCCAGGGGCGTGACGAGCAGATCGTCATGCCCCTGCCTCTTCTGCGATTTGTCGCCTGACGCCAATGGCCTTACACTACAGCCCATGAACAAGGCAGCCTATCCCAACCCTGAAGTCAATGCGGGCGCTCAGCAAGCGCAGCCCATCCTGGCGATCATCGACGCCGACATCATGTGTGGCAAGGATGAAGTGGCACGCGAACAGATGCTGTACAACCTGCGCCAATATCGTGGCAATGGCGTCAAACCGCTGTGGACCAACTGGCTGCGCCAACGCGCTGATCTCCGTTTTACGTGTCTGATCCACGATGTCGCGGCCTTCAACAAGTTTATGCTGGATGTTGTGCGCAGCGTGGATGGCGTGCGTGAGACGAATACTCTGCTCAGCTTTGGCGGCCGCGCCGACGTCGACACGCTGCTTGAGTTGGAGATGGAAGTCAGCACCGACAATATGGTGGCAGTCAACGTCATGATCGACGTCCAACCGGGAATGGATCGGCAGTGCTTTCAGAGCCTGCTTGACCTGCCGCGCCACCCGGAGGTCAAGCGCGTCTGGCTGCTCAATTGTTATCACAGCCAGGATTCCGACCTGATGCTGATGCTGTTGGGCAAGAAACTCACCTCGATCACCGGCTATGTGATGAGTTGGGTGCGCACCGCGCCCGGGGTCATCGACACCGAAGTGCAGACGGTGATGGATTGGCGCTGGCTTGCCAGCCCGCAGGATTTGGTTGATCTGGCTGAACTCTTCTTCACACGCATGACGCTCGACGGCGAATAACTCCGCTACCGCGCCAGCCGCGCCGCCACAAAGCGATGACTCAGCGCACGAAAGCGACCCCAGTCGCCCCACGTCGTTGCACGGACATGAACCGCCTCCAGAACATCAGCGACGCTGCTCAGTTCTTGTGCAGGACGCCACAGCCAGCCGCCGATCGATTCATCGGGATCCTGCGGGTCGAGCAGCGCGTCAGACGGCATCCGCACCAGGAAGTGATAGGTGGCGAAAGGGACTGCGCCCAGGTCCGGATGATGCAGATCGTACGCCAAGACACCCAATAGCCGCTCGACGTGCACCTGCTCCTCGGCCTCGCCCACACGCAGCCCGGTTTCTTCAAAAATTTCACGGCCCAGAGTGTCCAGCACCGCCTCACCAACGTGGATGCCGCCCGTTGGCAACCGGTAAGCGCCTTCAGGATAGAAGGTCTTGATATGCAGCAGTAAGCCTTCGGCGGGGTCGCCCTTGTGCATGACGTAGCAGATTTCAGCGCGGCGACCGTTGGAGGCCAACAACTGATGGTCGCCGCTCAGAAAAGGATGGCGGACGGCGAGGGCTGAGTTTTCTACAACCGCCTGGGGCCACCGGGCGCATAATGCGCCAAGCTCTTCCGGCTCGACTGACAGGGATAACTGCATAAAATCCGCTTTCTTCATGCTGCCAATGCCTGAAGATCGCTCTCCCAGACAGTGTGAAATAGATGAATGCCGAGCCGCTTGCCGCGTGCCTGAAGCGCGCGAAAATCCGGCTGTTCCGCGCAGACGAGCACGATCACATTCGACCCGCGACGATAGGCATTGTGCAGCACCCACAGCATCTCCTCAGCCAGGTGCGGCGTCACGACGATCAGGGTGGCGCCCCAGGGTAAGTTGGCCGTCTGCCGCGACGCCAATGTCGCCAAAGGCGCAGCCTCAGGGTTGAGCTGGATGCGCGCCAACAAGCGCCACACGCTCATCAGGTGTTCGCGACCGGCGCGAGGTGGGATCGAAGGCGCCGCACCCACGGCCAGCGGATCGACGCCGTTAGAGGTCAACCCGACCTCCTGGCGTTGCTCACTGATGTTCCCGGCCAGCGAGGCAGCCACTGAGATCGCCCATTCGCTGGCGCCAAACGCGGTGCGCAAGGGATACGCGTTGCGATCCAGATCGAGCACAATGTAAATGGGGAGTTCCTGAGAGGGCTGGAATTTCTTGACCAGCAACACATCTTCATGCGCCGTCGCCTTCCAATGAATGCGGCGCAGACTGTCTCCGGCGACATAGTTGCGCACGCCACCCAGCCGCGCGGGGTCTTCGAGCAACTGGCGCCGCACCGGCAACACGCCAAAGGGCATTCGGCTGGGCAGTCCAAGCTGGCTCAGCGGCACGATCAGCGGATAAACGATCAGTTCGGCGGCGCCGGCTTCTTCCCAGCGCGCCTCGACAAAGCCAAACAGATCGCTGGTGCGCAGACTGAGCGGCCCGACCGTGTAGTACCCGCGGCGCCGGCAGAAGAGCTTGTAGTCGTGCACAAGCTGTGAGCGCCCGCCGATGCTGACGACGGTGCGATAATCATCCTGATCTTTGAGTTCCAGGGGCACGGCTTCCTGAATCTGGAGCCAGGGCAGGGGCAGCCAGCCGCGATTCTCCAGTTCAAGCCGCACAGGCGCCTGCTCATTGGTGAACGCATAGCGCGCCAGCCGGCGCGTCATGCGCACATTGGTCAAGCTGCGGCGGATCCACCAGTGACTGAAGACCCACACGCCGCCGACGACATAGACCAGATAATAGGCCCAGTCCATGCGCACCAGCGCGGCAACCAGGAAGATCACCAGCAAGGCCCAGAAAATGTTGTTCATGACGCGGCTATTGTTCCACGCTGCCGAGGTCGAGCGGCGTCTTCTCCACGATTTCAGCGACGATTTCCTCCGCGCCGCGACCGCGCAGCGCGCTCTCCGGCCGGACAATGCAGCGGTGTGGCAGCGCCAGCGGCGCGATGGCCTGCACGTCATCCGGCAGAACAAATTCACGGCCGTCAATGGCCGCGCGCGCCTGGGCCGCGCGATAAAGCGCCAGCGACCCGCGCGGGCTGGCGCCCAACGCCAGGTCCGCATGGCTGCGCGTGGCCTGGATCAGCGCGACAATGTAGCGACGCACCGAGGCATCGACATGAACGTCCCACACCTGCTCGGCCAGCCGCGCGGCCTCGTCGCCGGAAAGCACAGGGCCGATCTGTTCGATCGGGTGGCGGCCGCCAAGTGCAACGAGCATGGCGTCTTCCTCTACGTCGGAAAGATAGCCAAGGCGGACGCGAAACAGAAAGCGGTCGAGCTGCGCTTCCGGCAGAGGGAAGGTGCCCTCGAACTCGATCGGGTTTTGCGTTGCCAGCACCAGGAAGGGGCGCAGCAATGTGCGCGTTTCGCCGTCCACCGTGACCTGTCGCTCGCCCATGCATTCGAGCAGCGCCGACTGGGCGCGCGGGGTGGCGCGGTTGATCTCGTCGGCCAGCAGAATGTTGGTAAAGGCCGGGCCAGGCATGAACTGGAAGTGGCGCGTCTCCTGATTGAAGATGCTGACGCCGGTGATGTCGCTGGGCAGCAAGTCGGGCGTGCACTGGATGCGCCGGAACTCGCCGCCCAGGCTCAGGGCCAGCGCACGCGCCAGCATCGTCTTGCCCACGCCAGGCACATCCTCCAGCAGCACGTGTCCCTCGCAGAGGAGCGCAATGATCAGCGTATCGATGGTTTCCCGCTTGCCGACAATCACGCGTTGCACGTTGGTGCGAAGCACTTCCGCAAAATTCTGAATTTCTGTGGTCATCATTTAGCGTCGATTCTGCCGTTTCAGGTGGTTGGCCTTTCGTTCTATGCAGCAAGTATGCCCCAGAATGCTGGATTTGTCAGCACGCCAACCTGCCCAATTCCTTTGACGAGGAGAGGCGCCTGTGCTATGGTATCGAGCATAAATTGCCCGCGTAGCTCAGTTGGATAGAGCGAGGATCTCCTAAGTCCTAGGCCGCTGGTTCAAATCCAGCCGCGGGCACACGTTCCCTCTAACAACTTGTTGCACCATCGATCTGCATCCATGAAGCACACGTCAAATTTCATGAGGATACGACGCATTTTGTATAAGATCCTGCTGCGCTCTGTGCACTTTCTGGTGACAGTTGCCTTGGTGTTCAGCAACGCGCCAATAGCCCTGGCCCACCAGCAAGCGCCGCCCGCGGACGCCCCGGCAGCCACCCTCGTCGGGTATGCGGTGCTCCCGCCCGACACCTTCAGCGAAGGCCCACCCTCCGGGCAATTCAACAGCAATGGCAGCAAGGCTGCATTGCCGCGCTTTCCCGCGCAGCCCGTACAAAGTTTCAGCGCGGTTCAGTTCGGCCCTGCGTGTGACAGTTACTATGTGCTCTCCGACAATGGCTTTGGCAACAAGTACAACAGCATTGACTACTTATTGCGCATCTATACGATCAAGCCGCAGCCGCGCACAGCGCAGGGTGGGCGCGGGAAGATCGCCGTTGATGGCTTTATCCAATTGCGCGACCCGGCAGGGTTGACGCCCTTCTTTATCGTTCACGAATTTACAAAAAAACGCTGGTTGACCGGCGCCGACTTTGATGTGGAATCCTTTGTCTTCGACGCCGACGGCACGCTGTGGCTCGGCGACGAATTCGGGCCTTATCTGTTGCACTTCGACGCAGAGGGACGCTTGCTGGAAGCGCCGATCCCGACGCCGAATTTCGATGGCGAGCCGCCCTTCGTCCAGTCGCCTCAGCACCCGGCCATCCTGGCGCAAAGCCCGCAGCCCGGCGCCGCGTCCGCGGCAAATCTGCGCGCGTCGCGCGGCTTTGAAGGCATGGCCGCCAACCCGGCGCGCACCACGCTCTACCCGATGCTCGAAGGGAGTGTGGCGGGCGACCCGGATGGCGCGCTGCGCATTTATACCTTTGACGTGGCTTCGCAGCAGTATGTGACCGATACAATGCGCCTCTACCCGCTGTCTGATCCGAGCCACTCGATCGGCGAACTCACCGTGATCAACGACGACGAATTTCTGGTCATCGAGCGCGACAACAATAGCGGCGACGAGGCCGCGTTCAAGAAGATCTTCAAGATCAACCTGAACGAGCTGGACGAGGCTGGCTTTGTGCAGAAAGAAGAAGTAGTCGATCTGCTCGCCATCAGCGACCCTGACGATCTGGCCGGCTTTGGCGCAACATTTCGCTTCCCATTTGCAACCATCGAAGATGTGCTCGTCCTGGATGCAGAGACAATTGTCGTCATGAACGACAATAATTACGATGGCAAGGGCGGGCGTGGGGCGACTGTCAAGGATGCCAACGAGATGTTGGTGCTGCGCCTGGCCACTCCTTTGCAGGTGGCGGAGGGCGTGGGCAGGCCAGAGGAATGTCGGTAAGCGATGATGTGCTCATCATGAGCCTGGCTTGCGCCTCTAGATCTTGGCAATGGCGGAAAGCAGGCGTACACGGTTCTCCTCCGCGACAAAACGGGCAAAGTCGCCGCGCATCTGGCTGCGCAGTTTCTCGACGATCTTTTCCTGCGCCTGTTTGTAGCCGAGCGCGCCTTTTTGTGCGTCGCGATGGTTGCCCGCCGCCAGCAGCTCCTTGCTGACAACAGCATCATTGAGGTCGCCCAGATCGTCCTGGAGTTTTCGCAACAGGTCCACAATATCTTTACTCTCTTTGCCCAACAAGTCAGCGACAAATTCCAAGTTGTAGCGCAGATATTTGCAGGCAATGCGCAGGCGATGCAGCGTCTCCACCGGCGTCTCCTGCGGCTGGTCAAAACATATTTCATAGGAGCGCACGCGGGCAAAATTGGTGAGCAACATCGCCGGCGTCACATGACGAACCTGAAACGGCGTCACATCCTCACCAGCCCGCGCGGTCATATCGATGATGCCGGCGCCTGGCGTTTGGCAGAAGTATAAAAAGTCCGTCACAAACTTGGCATATTTTGCACTGTCCAGCCAAGTGACAAGCGCGTGGTGTGCAGCCGCGCGCTTTGCCCGCCACTCCTCCAGCGTCATCTGCAGATCGCCCGCGGAGTGTTTGCGCGTTTTACGCTGATAATCCTCCAGCCGGGCAATGGCGACGTCCATATCGCGCACCGCACCCAACAGACGTGCGGTGCGGCGCAGGTGTTTCAAATAGCCTTTGACAGCCTTGGGTTTGAAATAATCCTGGTAAATGCGCGCCGCGGCGCGGGCGCGGCGGATGGCGACGCGCGCCTGATGCACGCACTCGATGTCATGGTCATAGCGCACGCCGGCTTCATGCAGCAGCAGCTTGGTCAGTTGTTCGCGCCAGATGATGCGGCACGCTTCGCCCATGTGCATCGCGGGGTGCAGCCCTTGCCAATTCTCCGGCGCTTCGATGGGGTGCCGGCTGATGACGCCCAGCGCGCGCACCAATTTGCTTTCGTCACTGGGCGTCAATGGATACGCGCCCATGAAGCGGTCGGCCAACACGTGCAGTTCGGCGATATCGACGCCCTTTGCCAATTCGATTTCGATTTCATACAGGCGAGCGAGCGCGGCGCCCGCAACGCTCTGGCGAATGACGCTTTCGTCTAGACTCAACGTCGCCAAGATTGCTTTGGATGCACGAACGCGACCGGACGGCGCCGGGCTGATTTCCCGCGTCCACCGCGTTTGGTCAAGCACGCAGATCACGTCCAGCGCCTGATCCTCATCCACGATGCCGGCCAGCGCATCCACAATCGGCTCAGGCAGGTCGTCAATGCTAACTGGGCAATTTGCTGCACCGAGCGGCTCTTCGATCTCCAGCCGCTGATAGATGCCTGCATCGCTGCCCATCGTGCGCGATTTCAGCGTCGCTAGCCACTGACCGTCCCGCACGCGTGCGCGCAGCTGGTACCCATAGCGCAACAGCCGATACTCTGGCGTGTCGAGATAGATGTCTCGCTGCTCGATTGCGAGCGCATCATGAAAGCGATAGCCAGGGATCGTGGCGTCTTTTTTGGCGAGTTTGCGCAATAATTCAGCGTCGGCAAGGGTGAATTTTGCCTCTATTTCGGTCGGCCGCTCCTCAGTCGTGCTCATCTGACTGTTGCCTCCTGGCGTATCTGTAGCACCAGATACTACTGCACTGCAAGTAGATGGTTATAGCCATGCCTATCGTATCATGGCGCCCATTTTACAACGATTCATCGAGAGTTACAGCGGGCAAAGAAGAAGAAGCCAGCATGAACTATAGCTTTAGCTTTCTGCTTTTACCAATGGCGGGTGTCGTCTTTGCCAGAAATTCTCACACACCAGGGACATCTCCCGTCCCAGGCTGAACTATATCCACCACAGGCGCTGTTGATTTTGACCCATTGCGGCGCCTGTGGTATATTCATTGAGTAACTAACGCGGGGTGGAGCAGCGGTAGCTCGTCGGGCTCATAACCCGAAGGTCGTAGGTTCGATTCCTACCCCC
>JACSRH010000043.1 GCA_014879855.1 Caldilineaceae bacterium
AACGGGAAACCTCTTCTTTCCTCCGGGCGTCCATCGCCGGGCACACCCCGGCGATGGCACCCAACTCCTCTACACCTCGCTCTTTCCGAAATTTCTGGCATTGCACTCGCCTCCCGCCCTCGGCATGATCCCAAAGCGTCAGAGCTACTAGCTCAGTGGTATAATGGCCAAAGTTGAGCGTTGAGCAATCTGAAACAACTGCTTACATTGACAACACACCTTGTGAGGAGCAACACCCATGCTGTTAGCAGGCGATATTGGCGGCACGAAGACGCATCTTGCCATGTTCTCTCTGGCGGAAGGTCCGCGGCGGCCCGTTGTAGAGGCCGTCTTCTCCAGCGCACACTATACCGATCTGGCGGACATGGTGCGCGAGTTTATGGCGCAAACCCAGCTTCCGATTGAATACGCTTGCTTCGACGTGGCTGGGCCAGTCGCCGGCGGCAGGGCGCAGTTGACCAACCTTCCCTGGAGCGTCGATGCTCCGGCGTTGACCAGCGAGTTGAAACTGAAGCGCGTCTGGCTGCTCAACGATTTGCAGGCAACCGCCTATTCCGTGCCCCAGCTAACGCCCTCTGATCTGGAGACGATCAACAAAGGGGAATCGACCGAATATGGCGCGATCGGCGTCATTGCGCCGGGCACTGGGCTAGGCGAGGCATTCCTGGTGTGGACAGGGAGCACATATATGGCCTACGCTTCGGAGGGAGGCCACACCGATTTTGGCCCCAACAACGACAGCCAGATGGAATTGGCGCGTTTCTTGCTTGATCGTTTTGGCCATGCAGGCTACGAGCGCATCTGTTCGGGCATCGGCATTCCCAACATTTATGACTTCTATCGCGAGCGGGGCGGCGGCGTGGAATCTCCGCTACTGGCGCAGCGGCTGGCCGCGGCGAGCGACCGCACACCGCTCATCGTGCAGGCCGCGCTCGACGCGGCCCATCCTGACCCGCTGTGTGTTGCGACCATGGAGATGTTCGTTTCTGTGCTGGGCGCGGAGGCGGGCAATCTGGCCCTGAAAGTGCTGGCGACGGGCGGCATCTATCTCGGCGGCGGCATCCCGCCGCGCATCTTGCCCTTGTTGCGCACCGGACGCTTTATGGAGGCGTTCACCAACAAAGGTCGCTTCTCGGAAATGATCAGCAAAATTCCCGTGCACGTCATTCTCACGCAGGCGGCCTTGATCGGCGCGGCGCGCTATGGTCTGGAGCGCATGTCGTCCCAGTAGTGGCATCCAGCACACAACTTAGCGTTGCATGAGCATAGACAGAAATCAGGAGTGCACAGATGACCAATCTGACCACATCGACCACGACAGATTCTCAGGCGCGCCTCAAGCGTGAAGCAGGCGAATATGCGGTGCGCTTTGTCGAATCCGGCATGGTGGTGGGGCTGGGCACGGGCAGCACCGCCATCCACGCGGTGCGGCGGATCGGCGCCCTGCTCAAGCAAGGCGCGCTGCGCGACATCGTGGGGTTTGCCACTTCCACCGCCACGCTGAACGAAGCCAAAGCGCTGGGCATTCCGCTCCTCACCGAGGATCTGCCCCGAGCGATCGATGTCACTATCGACGGCGCCGACGAGGTCGATCCGGCGTTCAATGTGATCAAGGGCGGCGGCGGTGCGTTGCTGCGCGAAAAAATCGTGGCGCAGGCCAGCCGCCGGCTCGTCATTGTCGTCGACCAACGCAAGCTCTCACCCCAGCTTGGCGTGACCTGGCCGGTGCCGCTGGAGGTCATGCGCTACGGCTATGCATCGCAGGCTCGCTTTCTTGCCTCGCTTGGCGGCCAGGTTGATCTGCGTCTTGCGGCCGGCGGCAGTCCCTATGTCACCGACAACGACAACTGGATCGTTGACTGTCACTTTGGCCCGATCGACGCGCTTGACGCCTTGGCGCGCAAGTTGGAAGGACGCGCGGGCATCGTCGAACATGGCCTCTTTCTCCACATGGCAACTGACCTGGTCGTCGCCGGCGCGGATGGGATCCGTCATCAGACTCGCCCCCGATAGAACGGCGCTGAAAACCCCCGAAAAATGGCGCTACTTTTTCCATCAAATGTCAGACTGAATCTGCTGCTGCTCAGTGTATAAGAGGAGTATTCTAATTGTTCTTGCCTGGCCCTCGAAAGGAGCCACCATGCTTGCTCAAGTGCATAGCTGTGCGGTGATTGGGTTGGATGCGCAGGCCGTTCATGTGGAGGTGGACATCGCCAGCGGGCTGGAAAAGGTGACGCTCGTGGGTCTGCCTGACACGGCCGTGCGCGAAAGCAGCGAGCGCGTGCGCGCCGCGATTACCAACAGCGGCTTCTTCTATCCACAGCATCGCCTCACGATCAACCTGGCGCCCGCCGACCTGCGCAAAGAAGGCCCAGCTTACGATCTGCCGATTGCGGTTGGCATTCTGGCCGCGACGCGCCAGGTCACCAGCGACATGGAGGACGCGCTGCTGCTGGGCGAGCTGAGCCTGGACGGCAGCGTGCGTCACGTCAACGGCATTCTCCCCATGGCAGGCATGGCGCAGAAGTTGGGGTTTCGCCGTCTCTTTGTGCCAGTCAGCGACGCCGCGGAGGCCGCGCTGGTCGAAGGCGTCGAAGTCTATCCGGTGGAGGGCTTGAGTGACATCGCCAACCATCTGAGCGGGAAACAGGTGATCGCACGCCGCGAGCACACCCTACACTTTGAGAGTAGCGAGGCGCCGATCTATCCGGTCGACTTTCGCGATGTCAAGGGGCAGGAACATGCCAAGCGGGCGCTGGAAGTGGCGTGCTCGGGCGGTCACAATGTTCTG
>JACSRH010000240.1 GCA_014879855.1 Caldilineaceae bacterium
AGCCGCCGCGGCCGCCGAGACAAAGTATTCGTCGTAGGTGAGCTGACCAAAGCGGATCAGCGCGGGCGTCTCGACCGGCTGCTTGCCGATCGTGCCGTGCCCCTGCACGGTGATAAAACCATACGCGCCCGCATCCTCGATCGTTGCGCTGCGCCCCGGCAGGACGGTTAGCTCCTTAGCCGCAAAGTATTCGTTGCCGTAGGTGATCCATTTTTCGATGTAGCCGGCGCTCTCCATCTCTGCCAGCGGCTTGACCAGCAACGGCGGCCTGAAGTAGCGCTCCTTAAGATTGGGCAGCACGTTGGCGTCCCACTCAACCATGCTGACCAGGAAATCCAGGTCGTGCTGTTTGTCGACCGGCACGTTTTTGACCAGGTTGCTCCATTCGATGGGAACTTCGGCGACGAGCGACTGGAACATGGCAAAGACATCGCTCGCCCACTGCGGCTCATAGGTGCAGAGGCTGCCGGGCGCGTGCAGCACGCCCGCCGGCACATACCAGCCCGTGCCTGGCTCCAGCCGGTACGCCTTGGACAGGTTGGTGATCTTGTTGTCGCCCTGGCTCCAGATTTCCAGACAGTGGCGCACCTGCTCCTTCGTCGTGCCCGGCTCCAGCCCAAAGAAGGTGTGCGGGAAGGTTCCGCCGTGGTTGTTGAGCTGCGGCGGGAAGAAGTAGGCTTCGGGCTTCTGCGCCATGCCGACCAGCGAGGCAAACTCCTGCGTCTGGTGCAGGTGATGCGGCAGCGGGTCGCGATTGTCGAAGAACTTGGAGTACATCGGCCATTTGCCGTATTGGCTCCATAGATCCTCGCCGAGCAGCGACGCGCCCAGTTCAGCCACGGCATCGGCCAGCAACACCTTCTCCGCTGCGCCGCCAGCATTGTGAACAACGTAGCTCAGCCCTTCGTCCGGCGTCGTCAATGGGCCGTTATCCGCCTTGGTGGTGGAGGAAAGCCAGCGCTCGTCAATGCCGCCGCGATTGGCGCCAAACGCGTAATAATCGCGCGGGTCGAGCTTGATGCGTCGCCCCGGAATACAGAACGCGCGCGGCACCCAGGTGGGCGCCAGGCGCAGAATCCCTTCGCCCGCCTCAAAAGCGGTGTGAATGGTTTTAGTTTGTGATGCCATGGGTTTGTTCCTTAAGATTGAAGACTGGAGATTGGAAACTGAAGATTGGAGATTAAGAGATTAGGCGATTGTGAGATTGGCTCCCCAGCGGCCTAATCTCCAATCTCTCAATCTCCTAATCTCCGAATCTCTTTTACCTTTACTCCGGAATCTCCCCGAGCCGCTCCGCTTCGTCGAAGTTTTCCGTCGTGATCAGCTTCGGTGACAACAGCACCACGTCACTTTCCGGCTGTACGCCATCCACGATGAAATTCAGGATGGTTTGCAGCGCGGTGCGGGATTGGCCACCCGGGAACTGCTCGACAGTGCCGTACATGCCGCCATCGCGCACGGCCAGCAGCGCTTCGGGCAGGGCGTCGAAGCCGAGAATGGGCAGATCGAGACCAGCCGCCTTGACCGCCTCGATGGCGCCAAGCGCCATGTCGTCGTTGGCCGCCACGATCGCCTGCACATCCGGGTTGGACGCGAGGCAGTTTTCGGTGACGGTCAAGCCGTCATCGCGCGTGAAGTTGCCGGTCTGCTGGCAGGGCACTTCGATGTTGCCCGCCGGGTCGATGATGTTGTGGAGACCAGCCGAGCGGTCGATGGCGGGCGAAGCGCCTGGCGTACCCAGCAACTCAATGATTTTGGCGCCGTCGGGGAAGAGGCTGAGAATCGCTTTGCCCTGCTCCTCACCGCCGATGACATTGTCCGCGCCGACGTGCGCCAGCAAGCCCGTGACGCCTTGCGCGGTGCGGTCGATGGTGACGACCGGGATGCCCGCGTCGATCACCTGTTGGATGACCGGCGCCACGCCCTCACTCGTGCGCGGGCTGACGATGAGGCCGTCATATCCCTTGGCGATTACCCCTTCAAGGTCGGCCACCTGCTTGGTCGTGTCGTCCTGCCCGTCGAGCGTGATGATCTCAACGTTGCCCAGCTTCTCCGCCTCATCGCGCACTTGCTTCTCCATGTGCACGAAGAATGGGAAGCTCATTGCCGGCACCGAGAAAGCAATCTGATAAGTCTCTCCCGCTGCGGCGGGCGCTTCCGCGGCCGGCTCCGTGGCCTGGGCATCGCCTCCGGCCGGCGCCGCGGCCGGTTCGCTGCCCGTTGGCGCCGCGGCCGGCGCACAGGCTGCCAGCAACAGCGCCAGGATCACCAACAGGCTGGCGATCAGATGAACTCTGAAATTTGACCCTTTGTTCCTCATGCTTCACCTCTCCTTGTAGATAGACTTGTAGGTATAACAGTATGGTGTATGTTGCACAGGACGGGTTGACCAGGTTTCCTGCCCTGCGTTCCCCAATGTTTGGCTGCCGTGCTCTGAAAACCATGAAGCTTTGGTTAGGACAGTTAAAAGTGAACCCAGATAGATGCTGATCAAATCAGATAAACACAGTGCTTTGTTGATTGGGTCTTATCTGTGCTGATTTGCATGTATCTGCGCCTATTTGCGTTCCTTTACTGCCAGCCCTCCTAAAGAATCACGCTCGACAGACCACTAATACACGACGGCGCAAATAAGCCAGCAGCTTTTTGATGCAGAGGCGCGGAGACGCAGAGAGTGCTTGCCGATAGTTGCCTGTTGTTCCTCTGCAAGCCTCTGCGTCAAATTTGTCCCGTTTCAAACAGTGTCCATGCCCCTGCGGCGCACAATCGAACATGAAAATGCCT
>JACSRH010000042.1 GCA_014879855.1 Caldilineaceae bacterium
CTGCGCATGTTCCAGGGCGAGGCGAGCACAAGCTGGAACCTGCTGATGGCGGCGTCGCTGCTCAGCATGTTGCCAGTGGTGATCTTGTTCTTTACGACGCAGCGCTATTTTATCCAAGGCATTGTCTTTACCGGGGTCAAAGCCTAGCCAGACATTCACCCGCCTGTCCTGTGGCCGCAGCAGCCTGCCATATACTGGCTGTTGGTGCGACGTGCATCGCAATCAGGACGGCTGTTCACTATCCGCATTCACCACAGTCTTTTCAGGAGGAAATCATGCCAGAATCAACCTTAAGCCGACGCGCATTTCTGCGCAACAGCGCCCTCGCCGCCTTTGTCGTGGGCGGACTGGCCGCGTGTGCGCCCGCGGTGCAGCCAGCGCCCGGCGGTGAAGCAGGCGCGGCCGCCCCCGGCGCCGAAGCTGTCACGCTGACCTTTGTGTGCGACATCATCAACGAGGGGCACGTCAAGGTGCGCGACCAGTGGGCGAAGGATTTCTCGGCGCAGAACCCGGGCGTCACCGTCCAGCACCAGCCGACCGCCAACGCCGACTACAACACCAAGGTGCAGACGCTTTTCGCCGCGGGCACGCCGCCCGACATCTACCGCTATTTGCAGGAGATCTCACCAATCATCACCGTGTCGCAGAAGGGGTTGCATCTGCAACTAGACGACTTCATCGCTGCGGACAACTACGATCTCTCCGATTTCCGCCCAGACGCGGTGCGTCTCTACCAGTGGGACGGCAAGACCTTTGCCATGCCGCGCGATTACGGCAACCAGAATCTCTTCTACAATGTCGATCTCTTTGAAGAAGCCGGCGTCGAACCGCCGCCAGTCGACTGGGAAGACACGAGCTTTACCTTTGAGGTCTTCCTCGACATGCTACAGCGGCTGGTCAAGAAGGAAGGCGACCGCGTGACGCAGTGGGGCTTCCTGGTCAACCGTGGGCAGCGGCCGTGGGCCTCCTGGGTCTACTCCAACGGCGGCGCGCTGGTGCACAAGGACGAGCAGGGCATCGCCACCGATTCGGCGATGGCGGACGAAGCCACCGTCGAAGCATTACAGTTCCTGCAAGATTTGATGTACAAATACGAAGTTTCGCCGCGGCCCGACCTGGAGTCAGAGCTGGGCGGCGTCGATCTCTTTGCGACGGGCCGCGTGGCGGTGATGCTGACCAACCCGTCGGCGGTCAACCAATTCCGCGCCATCGAAGCCTTCCGCTGGGACGTGGGCACGATCCCGATCGGCAAGGCGGAGCGCCGTGGCACGGGCGGCGGCGGCACGGGCTGGGCGTCGGGCGCGGCGACCAAGCACCCGCAGCAGGCGTGGGAATTCCTCAAGTACATCACTACGGCGCAGGCGCAACTGGACGAGGTGGCGGTCGGCGCCACGACGCCGTCGCGTATCTCCGTGGTGACCTCCGAAGCTTTCCTCGACCCGAACAAGCCGCCCAAGAACGCGCAGGGCTTTGCCCAGGCGCAGGAGTATGTGGTGCGCGATCCGGTGCATGTCAACTGGCCGGAGATCACGCAGCGCATCTACTCGCCAGCGATGGATTTGCTGTGGAGCGGCACCGAAGATGCAGCGACGGTGGGCGCACGCATCAAGCAGGAATCCGACCCGCTCTTTGCGCAAAGCTGAGCAGGCGCCGGCTTTGGCAATGGTTTTTAACGCAAAGACGCAGAGAGGCAGAGGCGCAGAGGCCATTGCACTGCCTGGTGTGCGTCGCCTGGCGCGAACATTTGCCTGACGAAGTGAAGACGCCCGGAACTGCTGACAGCACAGCGGATCCGGGCGTCTGATATTATCCTGAACCGGCGACAACCGTCTCCCGGCAAGAACTGTTGTCGCCACAAAAGCCGTTTTGGGAGAACATGACCGTGAGTGAACCACGCAAACCGAATGTGATCGTCTTTTTTACCGACCAGCAGCGCTGGGATACGACCGGCGTGCACGGCAACCCGCTGGGGCTGACGCCCAACTTTGACCGTATGGCGCGCAGTGGGACAGACGTGCACTACTCCTTCACCTGCCAGCCGGTCTGCGGGCCGGCGCGCTCCTGTTTGCAGACCGGGCGCTACGCCACCAACACCGGCGTCTTTCGCAACGGCATCGTGCTCGACCCGGCGCTGGAGACGCTGGGCAAGTGCTTCCGCGCGGGCGGCTACGCCACCGGCTACATCGGCAAGTGGCACCTGGGCGACGCGGACCCCGTGCCGGTCGAGCAGCGCGCGGGCTATGAGGAGTGGCTGGCCGCCAATCTGCTGGAGTTCACCTCCGACGCCTACGATACGCTGCTCTACAACACCGCGGGCGAGCCGGTCAAGCTACCCGGCTACCGCGTCGATGCCATGACGGACGCCGCGATCCGCTACGTAGACGCGCACCAGCAGGAGCCATTTTTCCTCTTTCTCTCCTACATCGAGCCGCATCACCAGAACCATCTCGACAACTATCCGGCGCCGATCGGCTATGAAGAGCAGTACACCGGCCGCTGGACGCCGCCCGACCTGGCCGCGCTGGGCGGCTCTTCCGGCCAGCACCTGGGCGGCTACTACGGCATGGTCAAGCGGCTCGACGAGGCGCTGGGCCGGCTCTTCGACGCGCTGCGCAGCCTCAACCTGCTCGACGACACGGTCGTGCTCTTCACGGCGGATCACGGCTGTCACTTCAAGACGCGCAACGACGAGTACAAGCGATCGTGCCACGAAAGCTCGATCCGCGTGCCGACCGCGCTGTGCGGGCCGGGCTT
>JACSRH010000229.1 GCA_014879855.1 Caldilineaceae bacterium
CTGCATGATGCAGGTGGTGTGCAGCCTGCTGCCGATACGATCAACAGCAGCAAAACAAACCGCCGCAGGATACCGGGTCTGACAAGCTTCTTCATACGTTAATGACCTGCACCGTTCTTTACACCGTTCTTTATACCGTTCTTTACGCCGTTCTCTATGCCGTCCTCTACAATACGGCCGTCAAGCATCTTGACCGTGCGCCGCGCAAAGCTCATCACGCGCGGGTCGTGCGTAGCAAAGATGAACGCGGTGCCGGTCTGTTCGTTGAGTCGCTTCATGATCTCCATGGCCTGCTCGCCGTTGGCCGTGTCGAGGTTCGCAGTCGGTTCGTCGGCCAGCACCATCAGCGGGCGCGGGGCCAGTGCACGCGCAATTGCCACGCGCTGCTGCTGCCCGCCGCTGAGCTGGTCAGGCCGGTGATGCACACGGTCGGACAGCCCCACGGCATCGAGCATTTCCAGCGCGCGCGTGCGGCGCTCCTTGGCGCCGACGCCGTTGAGCAGCAGCGGCAGCTCCACATTTTCATACGCGTCAAGCACCGGCACCAGCGCAAAGAACTGGAAAATAAAGCCGATGACCTCACGGCGCAGATCCGCGCGACGGTTGGCGTTCAGGCGCGTCACGTCCTGGCCGTTGATCAGCACCGAACCGCGATCCGGCTTGTCCAGACAGCCAATAATCTGCAACATGGTGGTCTTGCCCGAACCAGATGGCCCCACCAGCGCGGTGAATTCACCAGCCTCGATCGCAAGCGAAACGCCATCCAGCGCGCGAGTCTCGATCTCACCGATATGATAACTCTTACTCACATCACGCAGTTCAATAATCGACATTGGAAACCCTCATTCTCGATTCGACTTTTTTGTTCAAACCATCTCTATGACGAGTGCAGCGCATCGACCGGCTCCAGGCGAGCCGCAAACCAGGCCGGGTAGAGGGAGGCCAGCAGCGCGATAATAAGCGTCCACACCGCCAGCCAGGTAAAGGTGACCGGCTCAAAGCGGGCGTAGAGCACTGCGCTCACCGCCATGTTGCCCACCACCGCGGCGTTGTCGCCGTAGAAAAAGCCATTCTGGGTCAAATACAGCACGGCGAGCGAGCCGAGCAAGCCGCCTAGCACAACGCCGGCCAGAGCAATGATCGCGGCCTCGAAGATCATCATCTGGGTAATCTGGCGTCGTTTCATCCCCAGCGCGGCCAGGATGCCCATTTCGCGGATGCGCTCAAAGACCGCCATGAGCAGCGTATTGGCCACAATCACGGCGACGATCAGCATGATGATGGCGTCGATGATCACATAGAAACTCATCGCCGTACCCATGGTTTCCAGCAAATAGGCGTTGAGATCACGCCAGGTCAACGTCTGCACGCCCGGACTGCTGAGTGCAGCGGCCACCGCGTCGGCGTCCTCCTGATCGGTGAGCATGATCATGATAGCGCTGGCGCGGTCGCCAGCCTGCGTAAATGCCTGCGCCTTGGCCAGCGGCATGAAGACCGCGCTCTGGTCGTAAATCGGCACGCCCGAGGCAAAGAGGCCACGGATGACAAAGAGCGTTTCCTCTGGCTGGCCGCTGGCATTGATTACAGTCAGGTTGACATTTTCCCCTACCTTCAAGCCCAGGTTGTCGGCCAATGTTTTGCCCATGACGATGCCGCTGCGATCGTTGGCTTCGATAAAAGCGCCTGCCACCAACGCGTCACGGATCGGCGTGTGGAGTGACGAGGTCGGGTCGATCCCGTAGAGCAGCAGCCCGACCGAATCCTCCCGGGTGTTCATAATTGCGTCCGCCCACAGGACGGGGCCGGCCGCGCGCACCTCCGGCAGCGCCGCGGCCTGCGCCACGCGCGCGTCGGGCTGGTCAAGCAGATCCGCCCATTGCAGGCTGTGCTTGCCATCGGTATAGGATTCGGCGCGCAGTTGCACATGGCCAGTCTGTAGCCGAATGCCGTTCTGCAGCGAGTCTTCAACGACGCCGGCAATAAAGCCGTTGACGACAATCAACAATGCCAATCCGAGCGCCACAGCCAACAGCGTAAAGAAAGTGCGCCGCCGGTTGCGAATCAGATCGCGGTAGGCAATAACCCACAGCTTTGTCCACGCCATGGTGGAACTCCTTTCAACAATCCACTGTACATTCTGTATAGAGTGCTTAAATGTGATGCAACGCGGCCGCCGGCTCCTTGCGCGACGCCTGCCAGGCCGGATAGAGCGAAGCAATGGCCGCGATGACAGCGACGATCACCCCGCGCAAGACGACGTCAGCCGTCGTCAGCGTTGGATAGAGCCGGCTGCCCATCAGCGCGGTGACCTCGCCCATGCCCGAGGCAAAGGAGAAATCAATGCCGCCCGCCTGCCGGATCAACATCACAACACCGACGCCAGCCAGACAGCCGATCACGGCGCCAACTACACCGATCAGCGTCCCTTCCACCAGGAAAAGACCCATGATCTGACGCCCCTTCATCCCCAGCGCAGCCAGCACACCCATCTCGCGCGTGCGCTCGAAGACGGCCATCAGTTGCAGGTTGAGAATGCCAATGCTGGCGATCATGATCACGATCAGGCCAAGGATGTTCGTGAAGACCTGCTTGGTCGCCATGGTCTCGGAGATCTCCGGTTTGAGCGTCTGCCAGGAGTCAACTTCGTAGCCGGGCAAGGCAGCCTGCAACGCCGGCAGCACCGTCGATTGATGGCTGACGTCGCTCAGGGAGACGGCAACTTCTGTGGCCTGGTCGTTGAGATTGAAAAGGCTCTGCGCTTCATCGAGCGTGATAAAGACTGTGCCCTTTTCCAGATCTGGCGATCCCAGCGAATAGATGCCCACGATTGTCACCGTGCGTTGGCGCATACTCTCGTGTTTGCCGTGGCCGAGCAACGTCACCCGGTCGCCCACACCAGCGCCCAGCAGATCGGCCAGCGCCTGACCAATAAAGATGACATCCCCCTCGCCGTCCAGCAGATAGCGCCCGGCGACGACATTGGCGGCCTGAATGCTGACCGGCGCCTCGGCGCTCGGCTGCACCGCGGTGATGCCCACGGTGCGCGTCTCGTCGCCATTGACGATGAGGCCGCCCGTCTGGATGCGCTGGGCCGCGGCCACCACCGTCGGGTTGGCCAGCGCCGCCTCAACCACAGCATTGGCATCTGCGAGCGGCAGCAGCGGCATACGATTGGCGCGCTCGCGATAGCCGGGCGCGTGCACCTGCACCGCTCCGCCATAGACCTTGATGGCGTTGCCAAAGATCGCCTGATCCGACCCTTTGATGAAACTGTCAAAGATCAAAAGCAAAATCAGACCAAGCACAATAGCGATCAGCGCAATCGCAGTGCGGCGCCAGTTGCGCCACATGTTGCGCCACGCCAGTTTTACGATTTGACTCATTTTGTTCATCCTTCCAACGATGCAAACAGACCTGAACGGAACCGCTTACAGACTACTCGTGGCTATGCGAACCAAGTGCGCAATTGCTCAGATGACAACAGTGAGATCGAACCTTCAGCCGCGCCAAGCACGCGTTCTATGCTGCGCTCACAAGCCCGCACACGGCGCTCCAACGTCTGCAAAGCAGCCGCCATTGTTTCGCCGTTGCCAGGGCGATGAAGCAACAGCTTTACAATCGGTGAAGCCAGACCTTGCGTCATCTCCAGTACGATCTCGGCGCATTCTTCCGGGTACTCGACGCTGTACACGCCTTCCGCCACGCCTTGGCGCAAGATGCTAGCCAGGTGCGGCACGACGATTGGCATCATCGCCTCGATGATTTTCATGCGCAGCACCGTGTTTTCATCGCGATAGACCACGGCCATGACATCGAGCAAAAATTCTCGATTCGCCAGCTTCCAGTTCTGCGTCTGCGTAAAGAATTGCTCAAGCTTGGTGGGCGCATCCAAAGTCGCATCTTTGATCATGGGTTCGAGCGCGACCAAAGCCTCCCTGCCGATACGCTCAACAATCGCATCCAACAAGTCAGTTTTAGAGGGAAAATAGTAGTAGAAAAGTCCCTTTGCCACCCCCATCTCGCCGATGATGTCCTGCACCGAGGTCTGTGCATAGCCTTTCTGATAGAACAATCGTTGTCCTATATTCAAGAATTCGTTATAGCGTTCATCATACTCTTTGACAGTGCGCGCCATCCTGACTCCAAATTGACTTATGGCTGACTGACGGTCAGTCAACAACAATATAGATCGCCTGTAAGCAGTTGTCAACTAGCCATTTGGATAGTTGGAGAAGGTCTGTTCCACGTTTAACCGTGTGTTACAATATGGCTATGTCCCTGCTCATTCGTCTGGCCACACCGGCTGACGCCGCGGCCGTTGCACGCTTGAACGCTGATTTCAACGATGTCCAAACCGCGGTTGAGGAGATGGCGGCGCGCATCGCGCGTTGCACAGTCACCGAGCGCATCTTCCTGGCCGAGATCGACGGGCTGGCCGTTGGTTTCCTCTCGCTGTGGCTGTTTCCGACCGTCTGTGCGCCCGATCCTTATGCCGAGGTGGCGGAGCTTTTCGTCGAGGAAGCGTATCGGCGGCGCGGCATCGGTCGTGCGTTGCTTGAAGCAGCCATCGAAGAGGCGCGTCTCGAAGGCGCGTCAGCGATCAAATTGAACACCGGTTTTCGCAACACCGCGGCGCAACGCCTCTATTTTGCGCTGGGTTTTCACAACCTGGCGCTGCATCTTGCCAGATCCACCACTACCCAGGAGCCAATTTTGTGAGCCACGCTTTTTGCGCCGAACTCGAAGCTCGCCTCGTCCGTTACGTGCAGGTCGAGACGACCAGCGATGAAGCGTCGTCCACCGCGCCCAGCACCGCAGCGCAAGTTGACCTCCAGCGCATGCTGGAACATGAGCTGCACCAGATAGGCGCGCAGGATGTGCTGCTGGCTGAAAATGGGTTTCTCTACGCCACCCTGCCCGCCACCACGACCAAAACCGTCCCACGCGTGGCGCTGCTGGCGCACGTGGACACTGTGGCCGGCGTCGGGGAAGGCCCGGTCAAGCCGCGCGTGCATCGCCGCTATGATGGCGCGCCCATCGTCTTTCCCGACGATGAGCTGCTGGTCTTGATGCCGGAAATTAATCCCTACTTAGGCAAGAAGCTCGGCCACGACATCATCACCGCCAGCGGCGGCACACTGCTCGGCGCCGACGACAAGGCTGGCGTCGCCATCCTGATGACGCTGGCGCGCCATTTGCTCGCGCACCCGGAGCTTGCACACGGCGAGCTGCGCCTCTGCTTCACGCCCGACGAGGAGATCGGCGTGGGCATCCGGCATATTGACCTGTCGCGCCTGGCCGCGGACTTCGCCTACACGCTGGACGGCGGCGAAGTCGGCGAGATCGTTTACGAGACTTTCTCCGCGGATAAAGCCACCGTCTCGATCACCGGGGTTTCCACTCACCCGGGCCGCGCCAAGGCCAAGCTCGTCAATGCGCTCCAGCTTGCCGGGCGCATCATGACGGCGCTGCCACACACTCACCTCACGCCGGAGACGACCGACGCGCGCCAGGGGTTTCTGCATCTTTATAAGCTGGAGGGTGCAGCCGCCGCATGCACCATGCATTTCATCCTGCGCGACTTCGAGGAAGAGAAGTTGGCCGAGTATGCGCGGCTGCTGGAGTCGGTCTGTGCTGATGTGCGAACCAGCGAGCCGCGCGCACGCATCGTTTGCAGGATTACGCCGCAATATCGCAATATGCGCGATCGGCTCCAACAAGACATGCGCCCCGTCACCTATGCGGTTGATGTGCTCAAGGCCATGGGGATTGCGCCGCTCAGCCCGCCGATCCGCGGCGGCGTCGACGGCTCGCAACTCACCGCGATGGGCGTGCCGACGCCCAATCTCTTCACCGGGATGCAAAATATCCACAGCCCGCTGGAATGGATCAGCGTCCAGGACATGGAGACGGCGGTCAAGGCGCTGATCGCACTCGTGCAGCGGTGGGCGCAGTAGCCAGATGCATGATGCGCGTCTGCTTGCGCAGCCTTGTGAGTCATGCTAGCATGGCGACAAGTTTTTCAGGCGAACCAACCCAGGCGCTGAACCGCTCGCACCAGGCGGCGCGCCCCATCACGCAAGGAGCCAGCCATGGCCTATCGTCTCTATAACAACGACAGCGGCGAGGTGCTCGGTGAAATCACGGAAGATGAACTCAGCTCACTGACCAGCCTGCTCGAAGAAGAATCCGCCGAGGATCGCGATTACTATATCATGGCGGCCACGGTCGATTATCTGGAAACCAACGGCGCGGACGCCGCGGTGATCGCGCTGTTGCGCAAAGCGGTCGGCGCGCAGGAAGGCGTTGAAATCCGCTGGTCGCGGGCCTAATGCATGATGCGGAAGCAGGTCTACGCCAATGTTTCCGGCTTTGATCTGCGCCGATCCGCCCAATCCGCGTCATCTGCGTTCCATCTTTTCTCTTGCCTGATTCATCCACCAAGGAGCCAACCATGTCCGATCTCAAAGCTCAATTCGAGCAGGCCGCGCGCGAATCGACTGAGCTTCCCTCCCGCCCCGACAACCAGACGCTGCTGCAAATCTATGCACTCTACAAGCAGGCCACTGTGGGCGACGTCAACACCAAGCGCCCTGGCATGACCGATTTCGTAGGACGCGCCAAGTGGGACGCCTGGGAGAAGCTGAAAGGACAAAGCCACGAACAGGCGATGCAGGCGTATGTTGATCTGGTGAATCAATTAAAGGGATAGCGCAAGCTTGATCGTGCACCGACCGTAAAAAGCCGAGTTTCTTGGAGAAACTCGGCTTTTCGATCAAATCAGCAATCTCTCCTTCATGGCCAGGTATCTGTTGATCACGGCGACGCTCAACTCGTCCGCGGGAACGTCGAGCGTCTGCACGCCCTGGCGCCGCAACTGGTCGAGCGTCAGACGGCGCTCACCCAGCATCCGTTCGGCGACGGTGCGCGTGTAGAGCGAGTCACTGTCGGTGATCGGCGCGGTGGCAAGACGGTTGACCGTCGGGTCAGCCACCGTAACAAGCAGGGGCAGATGTTGTCGCCGCAGCCGCGCCATCTGCGTCACCAGCGCTTCGGTGGTGACGCTGCCAGTGAGATCCGTAAAGACCAGCGCCAGCCCACGCTTGTGCTGGCGTGCGGCAAATTCGCTGAAGACCACCCCATAATCCGGCTCCACGCCCTCGCCTTGCACCGCATAGAGTTGTTCCAACAGGCGATGAAACTGGATTTTGCCACTGCGCGGCGCCACATAGGTCAGCACGCGGTCGGCAAAGGTCAACAGTGCGATCCGATCACCTTTCTGCGCGGCGACATACGCCAGCAACAACACCGCGTTGATCGCGTAATCCATCTTCGCCACATCTCCCACTGGGCTGCGCATCATCCGCCCGACATCGAGCAGGACGTAGATATTCTGGCTGCGCTCGGTCTCATATTCCACGCTGATCGGCTTGCCGCGGCGCGCAGTCGCCATCCAGTTGATGCGCCGGTATTCGTCGTCCGGCGTGTAATCGCGCAGCCGCTCGAATTCATTGCCCGCGCCGAGCAGACGCGTCGAACGCAGGCCAAGCTCCCAGAGCCGGTTGCGGCGCAGCAGCAGGTCGTACTTGCGCACCTCGATCAGGTTGGGATAGACCTTGACCGGGCCGGCCGCGGCAAAGCGCGCCTGCCGCCGCAGCAATCCCAGCGGCGACGCCCAGCGCAGATACAGGTCGCCGAAGGCGTAGTCGCCGCGGCGCGGCGGCCAGACATGATAGGTCAGGCTGCAGCTCGACCCTGGCGTCACCATGCCGGTCAGCAACGGCTCGCCGCGGTCGAGATGAAAGGTGGGCGGCGGCGTATCGCGCAGCCAGATCGCGACCGGCTGGCCGCCGCGCCCCGCGCGCGTGAAAAGCTCGACCTGTACGGTGATCAGGTTTTGAGCGGCCAGCGACAGCCGCGCATCGTGACGCCGGACGAGCTGCCATGCGTGCGTCGCAGGCATGAGCCATGCGTCGGCGATCAAGAACGCCGCGACGAACAGCAGCCAGCCTCCCGCCACCCACAGCGCGGCCGGCAGCCACGCGGCCACCGCGATCAGCGGCGCGGCGACCAGCACCACCAGCAACCCACGCACGGTCAATTGCATCAGCGTCTCCGCTTCGAGTGGGACAGGTCGCGGCTGGTTTTGACGCCGCGGCGGGTCAACTCCAGCACGACGCCGCCATGCTCCAGCTCGCGCGTCTGCACCAGACCCTCCGCGAGCAAGCTGTCCAGCAATTGCTCCAGCCCTCGTTCGCTGCGCGTGCGCAACGCGGCGTAAAAAGTGGATTGTTGGGCGCGCGCGCTCGCCGCCGGATCGCCGCGCAAGAGGCGCACCAAGTTGCGCCGTCCCCAGTTCTGCTCCTGCAATGCCTGCAATAGCACCAGCAGATGCGCCTCAGGCTCGAACGCGGCCGCGTCGAGCGCAGCAGGATCCGGCGCAAGCTGGAACGTCACGCCGCAGTTGTCGCACACGCGGCAGCGCGTCCGCCGCTCCCCACCCAGATAGTCGGCCAGGAAGCCGTGCCGGCACGCTGTGGTGCGGGCATAGCGGGCGATGTCGCTGGCCCGCTGCTGATCCAGGGTGGCGCGATTGCGCAACATCTGTTCGAGCTTGCTGGCAACCTGCGCGGGCGGCGGCAGCAGTTCGAGATAGGGGTCGCGGCCATCATAGTGGACATGCACATAGCGCGCCTCTTGCCACACCAGCAGCCACTGCTCCAACGCGGCGGGCGACAAATGCACAGTTTCGGCGAGCGAGACAAAGGGCGCACTCACGACTTGCTGACGGTCCAAACCGCATTGCCGCGCAAACGCCGTAAAGTTGGCGTCGTCCTGGCCGCGCATCTGCCGCGGGCGCTGCACCGTGACCGCGCGCGGGCTGTCATAGCCGCGGCGCAACAGTCCGGCTTCCGCCAGCAGGCTCAAGGCGACGCGCGCGGTGATGTCGTCGCCCGCAGCCGCCTTCAGGAGCGCGGATGGCACAGGAGCCGCGGTGAGAGCGCCAAGATGCTGGCGCACCTGCTGATAAAGCGTGCGCAGCAGATCAAGCGTGAGCGACGAACGGTTTGCCAGCCGCAGCAGCACGGCCTCGTCGTGGTCCGCGTAGACCAGCAGGCAATGGGCGGGCTTGCCGTCGCGTCCGGCGCGGCCGATCTCCTGATAATAGCCCTCCAACGACGCGGGCAGCCCATCGTGCACGATGAAGCGGATGTCCGCCTTATCGATGCCCATGCCAAACGCGACGGTCGCCACGATCACCTGCAGCTCGTTGCGCATAAAGCGATCCTGCACTTCGGCGCGATTGTCGATGCCCGCGTGATAGTGCGCGGCCGCGCAGCCTTGCTGGCGCAGCATAGCAGCCACCTCCTCGCAGCGACGCCGCGAGCGGGCGTAGACGATGCCGCTGCCTTGCAGGGTGCGCAGCAGCCGCCGCAGCAGCGCGCCGCGTTCGTCGTCGTCGCGCACGCGGAACGCGCCGAGATGCAGATTGGGCCGGAACGTGTCGCCGGCCAGGACGCGCATCGCGCCGAGGCCGCCGAGCAACTGACGCTGGATGTCGTCGCGCACGACCGGCGGCGCGGTGGCCGTCATGGCCAGCAGCGGCGGCGCGCCCAGGTCGCGGTGCACCTGGCGCAAATGAAGATAGTCGGGACGAAAGTCGTGTCCCCAGACTGAGACGCAATGCGCTTCGTCCACCACCAGCCGCGCTACGCCGACGCGCGCCAGCATCTCCACAAAACTCACCTGGCGCAGACGCTCCGGCGCGGCGTAGAGCAGCTTCACCTGACCCGTCGCCACGCGCTGCAACGCACTGCGCAGCTTGTCGCCATCCATCATGCTGTTGAGGGCAAGCGCCTGACCGCGCAACACAGGCGGCAGACCATCGACCTGATCCTTCATCAGCGCGATCAACGGCGAGACGACCAGCGTCACGCCGCGGTCGAGAAAAGCAGGAAGCTGATAGCAGAGCGACTTGCCGGCGCCCGTCGGCAGGATCGCCAGCACATGCTCGCCGCGACGCACGCAGGCGAGGATCTCAGCCTGTCCCGGCAAGAGGGTGACAAATCCGAAGTGAGTTTTGACTTCCTTGAGCAGCGCCCGGCGCTCGGCGTCCGTCACCGTCACGCGGCTCGGAGACGCAGGTTGTGATGCAGAAACGCTGGCGGAGGGCGCCGCGGGCGATGTGGCGCTCATGTGAGCGGCGACAGATTGAGCGGCGCTGCTGGATGTGGCGCGTTGCAGATCAGTCAGCAGCGTTTTCTGGTCATCCTGGAAGCGCTGCACGAGGCGATCCTCCACTGCGCGCAGATGGATGCGATCGCCGATGGCGCTGAAAAACGCACGCACATCAACCAGCGCATCGATAGTCAGCAAATTATCCCGCTGATCTTGTTCCAGCGCGCGCACAGCGTAGGCAGTTGCGGTGACGCGGTCGCCTTGTGTGCGCAACAGAGCCATCATGCTCAGACTGGTGTAAGGGCTGGACCGCGCCGACGCGCTCAACTGCTGGATCACCTGCTGGGCCGCGGCCTCATCCCCGGCCGCCAAGTGGACACGGACCGCGACCCATTGGGCGCGGCCCAGGCAGCGCATCTGCTCCAGCGCCAGGCGAAGCTGCGCCACCGCCAGCTCCACCTCACCGCTCTCAAGCGCGATCTCGGCAAGCGTCAAACGCGCGGCCGGGTCGTTGTGCTGCTGAAAATAGGTTGTGAGCAGACGCTGCGCGTCGGCCGTGCGTCCGGCGCCGTGCAACGCCCTGGCGCGCGCGGTGGCGGCGTAAGCGTCCAGGCGCGGCGTCTGCTCCAGGCAGGCCAGCGCATCGACAAAGGCTTCCCAGCGCAGCAGAAATTGTACGACGCGTTGCTGGGCGTCGTCCGGCAGCGCGGCCACCTGAACGGGCGTGAGGCTGAGTTGTTCGAGTAGAGACGTCATCATCACAAACCACAGTGTCGCAGCAAGGCGTCGCAGCAAGGCGTCGCAGCCCATCAGCCAAATGGCATTGTACTTGGTTTCACGCGCAAGCGCCGCATCTTCCAGGACTTGGGTGTGAACTCGCTACGCTTGAAGTGCGTCCCGCGCTTCTGCCGATGCCTTTTTGCCCATGCCAGGCGTGTGCTATAATGGCGCGGAACGTTTGTTCGTATTTTATTGGGCGACCTAATCATGGCAACCAAGGCAACCAGACGCAAGAAGCCAGCCAAAAAACCTGCGCCCCGGCGCAAATCAAGCAGCAGCAACAATGACTTGCAGCAGATCAGTCGCGCCATTTTCCGCCCCGAGGTCGGCGGCGTGCTGCTCGTGCTGCTGGCGATCTTCACGCTGCTGAGTCTGCTGACAGCCAGCCGCGGCCAGCTCACTGGCGGCTGGATCGATCTGCTGCGCGCGCTTTTTGGCATCGGGGTGTGGGGCGTGCCGCTGGTGCTGGGCGGCCTCGGATTGTGGATGGTGATCCGCGCGGTGGATCAGATGCCTAACCTGCCGTGGCAGCGACCAGCGGGTCTTTCGATCATTTTCATGAGCGCGATCACGGCGCTCTCGCTGCTGCTCGACCCGGAGCTGCGCGCACGTATGACCGCGGAGGGCGACGCGGGCGGCGCGGTCGGCCAATTCCTGGCCGATGCGTTGCAGCAGACGCTCAGTACGCCCGGCGCCTGGGCTTTTGTTACATTTCTGCTCTTTTCCGGGATCATGCTTGTCTTCGACCGTTTTCTGATCGAGGCCTGGTATGCGCTGCTGGATTGGAACGCGCATCAGGCCGCGCGCACCGCGCCGACCGCGACGCTGCCGGTCAAGCCACAGCCGCCGTTGCCCAGTGGCCAATTGCCGTGGTGGAAGCGGCTGTTCCCGCGCGCCCACCCGCCTGAGGAGACAGTGTTCACGCCGCTGCCCGGCGCCAATCTTGTCCGCCCTGAACCTTCACCAATGGGAGAGGCAAACAGCAAAGCCAGGCAAAGCAGCGCCACGCCGGATATGGGGCGCGAGGCCACGCCAGCGCGATTGGGGCCACAACTGCCCCTGACCAGACCGATCGGAGAAGGCGAGTTGCCGCCCCCGCGCATTGTTGGCGGCGCGCAGGATTGGAAGTTGCCAGCGCTCGATTTTATCCTCACCGACTATGACCGCGTGGCCGACGACGACAACCACATCCGTCTGCAAGGTCGTTTGATCCAGGAGACGCTGGCGCTCTTTGGCGTGCCGGCGGACTTCGAGGGCGCGTACAAAGGCCCGTCAGTGACCCAATACCTGATCAAGCCGGGTTATGTCGAGCGCAAGGTTGGCGCTGAAGCGCAGCGCGTCAAAGTGAAAGTAGCGAAGATCGCGGCGCTCGCCAACGACCTGGCGCTGGCGCTGGCCGCGTCAAGCGTGCGCATCGAGGCGCCCATCCCTGGCACGAACTATGTTGGCGTGGAAGTGCCTAATCAGGCGGGCAATATTGTCGGCCTCAAGGAGCTGATGGAAAGCGAGGCGTTCTCCGAAAAGAAACGCGCGCTGCCCATTGCATTGGGCGAAGATGTCAAGGGGCAGCCAATCGTTTCCGACCTGGCGCGTATGCCCCATTTGCTGATCGCCGGCGCCACCGGGTCGGGCAAGTCGGTCTGCATCAATTCGATCATCGCCTGTTTGCTGTTGACGCACAGCCCGGACAATCTGCGTCTGTTGATGATCGACCCCAAGATGGTGGAGTTGAGCGTCTACAACGGCGTGCCGCACCTGCTCAGCCCGGTCGTCACCGAAGTAGACAAGGCCGCGGGCGTGCTCTTTTGGGCAGTCAAGGAGATGGAGCGCCGCTACACACTCTTTTCCAAAGCCAATGCGCGCGACTTGCCGCGCTACAACGTCCATCTTGAAAAGAATGGTGAGAAGCCGCTGCCCACGATCGTTGTGATCGTCGATGAAATGGCCGACCTGATGATGGCCGCGCCCGAAGAGGTGGAGAAGCACATCTGCCGGCTGGCGCAGATGGCGCGCGCGGTGGGCATCCACCTGATCATCGCGACCCAGCGTCCCTCGGTCGACGTCATCACCGGGCTGATCAAGGCCAACTTTCCATCGCGCATTGCCTTTGCCGTGACCAGCCAGATCGACAGCCGCGTGATCCTCGACATTCCCGGCGCGGAACGATTGCTGGGACGCGGCGACATGCTTTTCATGGCGCCCGATTCGTCCAAACTGGAGCGCATCCAGGGCACGCTGGTCACCGACGATGAAATCGGCAAGTTGGTGCGCTACTGGCGCGGCTTCCGCACGCTCGACAGCGGCAAAACAAGCGCGGCGCCGCCTGCACTTGACCTGCCCGGGGCCTCGTTCGTTGCCTCGCCAGCAGCGCCGCAGCGACTGACGCCCAGCCTGCCACCGCCGAATCTGTCACAACCGAATCTGTCACCGCCGAATCTGTCACCGCCGAATCTGTCACCGCCGAATCTGTCACAACCGGCAGCCCGCGGCGAAGCGCCGGGCGCCACGCCGATGAGCCAACCGCCCTTGTTCGAACAGATCGAACAGATGCGCGCGGCGGAAGCACGCGATGAACTCTTTGCCGCCGCGTTCACCATCGTGCGCGAGCATGGCCGCGGCTCGGTCAACCTGCTGCAACGTAAGCTGCGCGTCGGCTATACGCGCGCCGCCCGTCTCGTCGATCAACTGTATGAGGCCGGCATCCTGGGGCCAGACTTGGGCGCGGGGCGCGGGCGCGAGTATCTTGGCGAAGACGCCGTTACGCCGCACTCCAGCGTTGAACCTGATCTTTCCAGTCGCGTCTGGGACGACGATGCGGCTGACGATGCGGCCGGCGATGCGGCCGCAAGCAACGATTTTATCGAGGAAGACGGCCGCTGGGAAGGCGACGCAGTCAATGACAGAGTCTGGGACGACGACGCGCCGTGGGAGGAAGAGGAGCCACCCAGCCAAACCGGGTCCGCGCCCTCTGGCCCGCGCCCCGCGCCGCCGACGATCTGGTTTTGAGTTGCGAGGGGCGAATACACAGTTCGCCATTCATGATTCACGAGTCACAGTTCACGAGTCACAGTTCACGAGTCACAGTTCACGAGTCACAGTTCACCATTCATAATTTGAGGCGCAAGTTCTGAACTCGCAACTCGCCACTGCAAACGAGGCTGCTGTGTACGACCTGATCATTCGCAACGGATTGATTATCAACAGTGATGGCGTGGTGAACGCTGACCTTGCCGTGCAGGGAGAGCAAATTGCCGCGGTTGGGTTGCACCTGGAGGGGAGGCGCAGCATCGACGCCACGGGCTGCTATGTGCTGCCCGGCGCCATCGACCCGCATGTGCATCTGCAAATGCCGCTAGCGGGCCGGGTGAGTTCGGACAGCTTTACCAGCGGCACATTGGCCGCGGCGTGTGGCGGGACAACGACGGTCATCGACTTTGTCGAGCCGCAACCCGACCAGTCGATGCTCGCAGCGCTGGCGGCGCGCCGCGGCGAAGCAGCCGAGCAGGTCGCCATCGACTTTGGTCTGCACATGACCATTCCCACCTGGCACGCCACTGCCCCGCACGCTCTGGACGAGGTTCCCGCCGCGGTCAACGCGGGCTGTCTCAGCTTCAAGATGTACCAAGCGTATCCGGGCATGATCCTCGACGATGTGGCGCTGCTGCGCGCGTTGATGGCCGTGGGCGCAGCCGGCGGACGCACCGTACTCCACAGCGAAACCGGGCCTGTGCTCGACTTGCTGCGCGCCAAAGCGCTGGCGGAAGGGCATCTTGAGCCGATCTGGCACGCGTACACGCGACCGGCTGCGCTCGAAGCCAGCGCGGTGCACCGCGCGGCCGAACTCGCGGATCTGGCCTGCTG
>JACSRH010000041.1 GCA_014879855.1 Caldilineaceae bacterium
CATGATGCGCTCGCCGTCGCCCTGGTGCTTCTCCTGCGCCAGCGCGTTGATGCCGTGGCAGCGGTGGTCGGGAAAGAAGCAGTCGGTCGCCTGCAGATGCGCGGCCAGCGCGGCCTGCGTCGCCTCCTGACCGACGCCGGTGTGCAACATGCCCGGCACGTTGCCCTTCTTGAACTCGCGCTCCAGCCCAAATTCAAACGCGCGGATCAGCCACATATCGCGGTAGAGATCGACCAGCGTTTCGATGTCCAGGGTCATAGGATAGTCTCCATCTTTGAATCTCCAATCTCCAATCTCATGGGAGATTGGAGACTGGAGATTAGAAATTACTCGCTCTGCAGCGCCTTCCACACCTTCTCCGGCGTGATCGGCAGGTCGCGGATGCGCACGCCGACCGCGTCGTAGACCGCGTTGGCAATGGCCGGCGCGACGCCATCCATCGGGATTTCGGCCACGGCCTTGGCGCCGTAGGGACCGCTCGGCTCGTAGGTCGGCACGAGGATCGCCTGCACCTCGGGCATTTCGTCGGCCTGCAGGATGCGATAGTCGCCAAAGCGGGTTGCCAGCGAGCGGCCGGCCGCGTCGTAGACCATCTCCTCGCAGAGCGCATAGCCCAGCGCCTGCACCATGCCGCCCTCGATCTGTCCCTCTGCCGTGCGCGGGTTGATCGCGGTGCCGCAATCCACCGCCATGATCAGCTTCGTCGTCGTGACCTGGCCGGTCTGCGTGTCCACCTCGACCTCGGCGTATTGCGCGCCAAAGGGCGGCGGCGAGTGCATCGACATGTGCGAGGCGGTCGCCATGATCTGCTGGTGGTCGGCGACGTGCAGGCTGTGCAGCGCCACATCGGCCAGCGTGACGCTGCGCCCGTCCGGCGCGGCGACCTGCCGATCGCGCAGTGTCAGGTCGTCGGTTCCGGCAAGGTTGAGCATCAGCGCCGCGCGCGCCAGGATCTGGTCGCGCACCTGTTCGGCGGCCTTCTTGACCGCGCCGCCCGAAATATAGGTCGTCGAGGAGGCGTAGGCGCCGGTGTCGAAGGGGGTGAAATCGGTGTCCGACGAGTAGATGATGATGTCGTTGAGCGGCGCGCCCAGCGTCTCGGCTGCGATCTGCGCCAGCACCGTGTCGGAGCCAGTGCCCAGGTCCGTGCCGCCGACGAGCACGTTAAAGCTGCCGTCGTCGTTCATCTTGATGCTGGCCGCGCCCATGTCCAGTCCCGGGATGGCGGTGCCGTGCATACAGACGGCCATGCCCAACCCGCGGCGGATGTAGGGTCGCGCCGGGTCGACGCGCCAGGCGGGGTCGTCCTTTTTGTCCCAGGCGATGGCAGCCGCGCCCTGCGCCACGCACTGCTCCAGCCCGCAGCTCTGCACGATCTGCGGCTGGCGGCCACTGTCGCCCTCGCCCAGCGCGGCGGTGATCGGCACCGGGTCGCCAGAGCGCACCGCGTTTTTGAGCCGGAACTCGACCGGATCGAGGTTGAGCGCGGTGGCGATCTCTTCCATCAGGCTTTCGAGCGCAAACTCGGCCTGCGGCGCGCCGTAGCCGCGGAACGCGCCCGGCGTCGGAATGTTGGTGTAGACGATGTCGGCGGTGAACTGCATGTGCGTGCAGCGGTAGGTCGCCAGCCCGCGCAGGCCGGAGACGCTGCACACGGTGAGGCCGTGCGTGCCATAGGCGCCGGTGTTGGAGACGACGTAGAGATCGAGCGCGTGCAACGCACCGTCGCGGTTAACGCCGGCGCGGTAGGTCAGCACCATCGGGTGGCGCGAGCGTGCGCTGGTGAACTCCTGCTCGCGCGTGTACTCGAAGCGCACCGGCCGCCCCGTCGCCAGCGTCAGGTGCGCGCACAGATCCTCGATCAGCATCTCCTGCTTGCCGCCAAAGCCGCCGCCGATGCGCGGCTTGATCACGCGGATGCGCTTCACCGGCAGGCCGATCAGCGGTGCGATCATGCGGCGCACGTGGAAAGGCACCTGTGTGCTGGTGCGAATCACCAGCCGCTCGTCCTCGTCCCAGTAAGTCACCACGACGTGCGGTTCGATCGACGCCTGCTGCACCTGGTGCACGTGATAGGTGCGCTCGAAGACATAGTCGGCCTCGGCCAGCCCCTGCTGCGTGTCGCCGACCACGGCATGAATCTTGACGGCGATGTTGTGTTCGACATCGGCGATGCCCACCGCGTCTGGCTCGTCGTGGATGACCGGCGCGCCCGGATTCATGGTGGCGATGGGGTCAAAGACCGCGGGGAGAAGTTCGTAATCGACCTCGATCAGCGCCAGCGCCGCCTGCGCGATCTCTGGCGATTCGGCCGCAACCACGGCCACGCGGTCGCCGACATGGCGCACCTTGTTGTCGAGCGAAACCTGATCCCACGGGTGCGGATTGGGCCACGTCTGCCCGCCCGACGCGTAGATCACGCGCGGCACATCTTCGTAGGTGAGCACGGCATGGACCCCGGGCAGCGCGCGCGCCGCGGACGCATCGATGCGCGTGATGCGGGCGTGCGCGTGGGGGCTGGTCAGCATTGCCGCGTGCAACATGCCGGGCAGATCCACATCGTCGGCAAAGACCGGCTTGCCTTTGACCAGCTTGACCGCATCGACCTTCATCTCAGGCCGGCCGACCACATCGGTCGCCGTCTGCGTATCAACGGTGGGGAACGAGAAAAACGCGACCTTGGGCTGGGTGACGACATCGCTGCCTGGCCCCGGCAGCTCCGGCTCCGGC
>JACSRH010000067.1 GCA_014879855.1 Caldilineaceae bacterium
GTCGCCCACCTGCACCTGCGTCACGGCTGTCCCGGTTTCGATCACCTCGCCGCACTCCTCGTAGCCAAAACCAACCACGGGAAAGCGCAGGCTCGTCTCGCTGTCCGGCACGAAGAGGCGGCGCGCGTCGTCCCAGCGTTTGTGCAGGTACGGATTGCTGCCGCGATACGCCGTCAATTCGGTGCCGGCGCTGATGCCGGAGTAGAGCGTGCGCAGCCGCACCTCGTGCTCGGCCAGCGGGCGGTCTTCGACGGTTTCAATGGTCAACTGCTGCGGTTCGGTAAAGACAACTACCTGTCCCATGCGGAGTATCCTTTTTTGCAATATTGCTAAAGTTTACTTTTCGGTAGAAGTTGAACGACAGCTTGACTTACAACTGCCAGAGAGTTAAAGATATTGCCTATCATGCATACACCTCTTGTGGCTCAACCTTGCGTCTCCCAAACGGACCTTGGCTTGACCGCTCGGGGGCAAGTTCAATTGAGGGTGCGACTTCACCTGCCTCTTCCATACGGCGCAGCAGACGCTCTCGCATGACATTGGCAACTTCTCGATGGGAGCCAATTCCAATTAAGTTTGTTAGTTCATAGGGATCTGCTTTCAGATCATACAGATATTCTTCTACATAATGCTCGGATGCCATATCGTTCCAGCCGTCTTTGTCTGGCGCAGCGACCCCGTACTTCCAACGGTGCGTGCGTACAACGCGTGCTACCTGGGTCTCACTTACCTGAACAAAGACCTCCTCGGGCCACCCTTCGCGCTGCCCACGCAGCAGGGGCAGAATGGAACGTCCTTGCATTTTTGCCGGCAGGGGCAGGCTGGCGGCATCTAAGAGAGTCGCGGTTAGGTCGATGAGGCTGACCAGTTGGTGGACGCGGCCACCGCCGTCGAAGCCCGGCCCGCAAATAGCCGTGGGTACGCGGATCGAACTATCATGACCGGAGCGTTTGTATTCGTTATTGCGTGTCTTGAAATGGTTGCCGTGATCTGACGTGAACAGCACTACAGTATTGTCGAGAAGTCTCAAACTTTCCAGTGCATCCAGCAGTCGCCCTAACGCTTCATCGAGCCGTTTTACCATGCCCCAATAGCCGCCAAGGTGTTGAGCCGTCGAGCCGCCTAGCTCTACCAGATCCGGCGGCGTCCAACGTCCGGTGTAGCGTTCGCGATAGCCGCGGGGAGGCGGATAGTCGTCTATATGGTTCTGGTGATGGGGTTCCAAATAAGAAATGAAGAGATAGAAGGGCTCGGCCTGGTGCACGTCGACGTAGCGAATGGCCGCATCCGTCAAGGCATCGACGCGATAGCCAGGCAGCTTTACCGGTGTATTATCGTTGTTATAGACCACCGTGTCATAGACATCTGAAGTGGCCTCGATCGCTTGTGAAGCAAGCCAGTAGTCATAGCCGCCCCGTCGCTCGATAGGTACGGCCCCCACACCAACATCACTTGCCAAATGCCACTTGCCCACATAGCCTGTGGCATATCCCGCTGCCTTGAAGTGGTGCGCAAGAGTCTGACAATGGGTCGGCAGTGGAATGCCGTTACGATAGACTTGGTGGGTGGTAGCGTATAAGCCGGTTTGCAGGCAGGCGCGCGCCGGTGTACAAACCGGTTGCACCGTGAAGCTATAGTGGACGTCGGTTCCTCGACGCGCCATGTCATCGAAATTGGGCGTCAGATCAAGCGGATTGCCATGGACGCCAGTAGAGTCCCAGCGTTGTTGATCCGTAAAGAAGACAATGACATTAGGGCGCGCAGCCTTGGTGTTGGGCATTCTCACAATCCTTCCAGTAAAAAATAGTGCGTTGAGTTTCTCTAGCCTTTGATGCCTGTGATCGAAATGCCCTCGACAAAGGTGCGCTGCACGAAGAAGAAGAGCACGACAACCGGAAGAATTGTCATGGTGCTTGCAGCCATCATATAAGGCCACATAAGCGCTTCTACCGAGTCAGAGCGCAGTTGGCGTAACCCAAGGGCAATAGGGAAGAGTGACTCGTTGCTCAGATAGATTAATGGCCCGAGGAAGTTGTCCCAGGCGGCCATGAATTGTAGCAAGCCAACCACTGCCAATGCCGGCTTGGCGAGAGGCAAGATAATGCGCAATAAAATATTAAGCTCGTTGGCGCCGTCCACACGAGCTGCGTCTGACAACTCTTGTGGAATTGTCAAAAAGAACTGGCGCAGCAGGAAGATATAGTAGGGAATACCGAGAAAAGCAGGGATGATCAAAGGCTTGTAGCTGTTCAGCCAGTCTAAGTTCTTGAATGTAATATAAAGTGGGACCATGCGCACCTGAAACGGAATCATCATTGTGGCGAGGCAGAGAAAGAAAAGCACATTGCGGCCGGGCCACTGCAGCCTTGAAAAGCCATAGGCCACTACGGCAGCAGACATCACAGCACCAACTGTGCTGGTCAACGCGTAGCGTAGGGTGTTGAGCGTAAAGATGCCAAAGGGGCGAATGGACAGTGCTTCAGGATAATTGGCGAGCCGGATTGGGTTTGGAATCCAGATGGGCGGCACATGGTAGACCTGTGGATCTGTCTTGAGCGAAGTCGAGATCATCCAGATTAATGGCGCAGCAAAGAGAAGGCTAAAACTAATAACCGTAACATACAAAATGAGCCGCCTCAGAACTGTGTAGGGCGCAAAGCGCACGCGAGTGGGCACATTGATGGCCGATTTACGTTTAGCGTTGAGAATTTCCATCTATCCTATCTTTCCATTTCTATACTGGCAGTTGGCGAGAGGCTTAACTTTCGCCATCGCCGGCGTAATAAACTCGGCGCTGTGATGCGCGAAAGATCAAGATGGTGAATGCCACAATAATTAAGAAGAGAATCCACGACAATGCTGATGCGTAGCCCATCTTAAAGAAGAGAAAGGCGTTGCGATAGAGATAGATCCCATAGAATTCGGTTGATTGATTTGGCCCCCCTTCAGTGAGCAGCCACCCGATTGTAAAGTACTGAAACATGTTAATCATGCTAGTGAGCGCCACAAAAAGAATCGTTGGCGTGCACATGGGAATGGTCACATTCCAAAAGCGATGCCACAGATTGGCGCCATCCACCAGTGCTGCATCGTAGAGTGAGCGAGGGACATCTTGGAGCGCCGCCAAGAAGATAACGATAGCGGTGCCTTGTGCCCACATGTGGATCAAAATTAGCGAAGGTTTGGCCAGATCAGGTGAAGAAAGGAACGGAATAATGCTCATGCCGCCCCACTTAAGCAGTGAGTTAACCACACCGAAATTGGTGTTATAGACCCACCGCCACACTTCCGCCGCAGCTACAGCCGGCACCAAAGCAGGCACGAAGAAAAGCGTCCGAAACAAAGGGCGCAATTTCATCTCATTGTTGAGCAAGGAAGCAACCATAAACGCTGTTACAACCCCAGCAGGCACACCAATGACGACAAGATAGAGCGTATTGTAGAGTACAAAGCGAAACACCTCGTCTTGGAAGAAAAGTTGGTGATAGTTTGCTAGTCCAATGAACCGCGGCGGGCGTAGGATGTCATACTGCGTCAAGCTGTAATAAAGTGAAGCGAGAATCGGATACACTGTGAAGCCGGCAAATCCCAGCAACCATGGCGAGACGAATAATAACCCCTTCAACAACTCCCTTTGTTGGCGCGGCGCCCAAAATTTACGGTTAGTGGCAACGCCCATGCTTGCTTTCCTCGCAGTTGATAGTTATTCTGCCGACAGACAAAAAAGCGAGCAACATCGGGCCTTGGCAGACACGATGTTGCTCTGCGCTTGATATGGCTTATTCGGTCACGAGATCGGGAAACTCATTGCGCAATTCCTCAGTACAGGCGGTATGCATGTCTATTGCTGCTTGTTCAGGCGTCTTTTCGCCGAAAATGACCGCCGCATACGTCTTCTCTCGTTGATCCTCAACAAAGGCTTGAATTGGAATAACTGGGCAGGCCCACATCTCGTCGGCCTCATTGACCGATTGCAGGTACCAGCGCAACACGTCACGTCCTGCATATCGAGGCAAATCAGGATCGTACCACTCTTTGCGTCCCCCCAGCCAGCCGGTTGCTTCGAATACAGGGGTTTGTACTGCATCTGTCGTTAAAAATTCGATAAATTCAAAGGCGCGGTCCGGATCCTTGCTGCCGACAGGGATGTAAGCTGGAATGCCACCCACAGATTGCATCTTGATCCCACTGCGAGCCTCAGGCACAGGCACCCATGCAACGCCGAATTCCTTATCCGGCGCGTTGATGGCAAGCTCACCTGGCCCATAGTAGCCAATGTTGAGCGTTGCCAGAATTCCTGCGGGGAACTGGGCAGAGGGCGTATTGACCCAGGTGCCCGTGCTGCTGCGCAGTGATTCCATCTGTTCAACGCCCACATAATCATAAAATCGCTTGATCGTCGCCAGAGCCTCGACGTACTCTTGCCTATCATAGTGGAAAGTAAGGGTCTCACTATCCCACGCATCTAGGCCATAGTTGATTGCCCAGAATTGTGGAATATTGGTGGCTGGACCATTGCGTGATGTACCATCACGCGGATCGAAGCCAATGGTTGAAACATTGCCGGCACTGTCAAACTTGCTCAGGGCCACGTGCCACTCATACATTTCATCCCAAGTAGTAGGGAAGTTAGCTGCCTCTAAACCTGCCTCTGCAATCAGGGCATTGTTGTACATAATGCCATAGCGTGGTCCTGCTTCGATAGCAGGCACGCCATAAGTTTTCCCTAGCCACTGCATTGATTCAAAAAGGCCCTGAACAAATGCATCACGCTTGATGACGATGCTGGCGTCAATGTAGTCGTCCAAGGGGACAACTGCATTACGCGAGTAAAGCTGGGCATATTGTGCACAGCAGACGCCAATGTCAGGCGGTGTACCACCTGCAATCGCTACAAGAATCTTCTGATTCATCTCGTCTACATGCACCCGTTCAATTTGGAAGCTATGGTCGCCCGTATTGAATGCATCTTCAATTGCCGTCATGGCGGCCAGCCCCGATGGGCCGCCCCATCCATGCCACCAAACAAGTTGAGTGCTAGCCTTATCAGGTTCATCGTTTTGACCTGTTGTCTCGGCACTGGGTAATGCTGCAGGCGGCGCTGCCATACAAGCGGCAATACCGATACTGCCTGCGCCGACTACACTCCAGCGCAAGAATTCGCGACGTGTCATCCGGTCATGAGACATGTATCTCCTCCTTTGAAAACTAGGCAAAAGCGTTATCTTCGATCCGAAAATCGTGACCGTGTTCTCCACCATTCACCCCACTGCGAGGTAGCATGATGCCGTGACTAGCGTACAATTTGTGAATCTCGATTGTGATATACTGAGCAACCACAAATCGCTTTGAAAATAGTACATGGAAGCAGTGACCATTGTAACAAATGTTGCGCTGTTGGGTGGACAGCCTGCGGACACCGTTTGGTCACGCTACGGTCAGTTATCGACCATGGTCAAGTTATGCACGGCTGGATATAGGTGAAGATTAAGCGGACGTGCTGGTGGATCTGCTATGTATGAATGAAGGTTGAAATGAGTGGACAAGAATTTAGCAGTGCAACAGAATCAACTGAGACCTTGCGGGAGCAGGTGCGCGATGCATTGGAACATCTATATGATGCCGATGTATTGACTGACCATCCTCTCATCCGAACTTTGCACCTCAAACAAGAGCCAGCACGCGCACTTGCTCTCCGCCGCTGCCTTATCGAAGCAATTAAGACATTACAATCAGATCCGGACATGCAAATTGATGCTCCGCAACGCCAGATGTATCAGGTATTGTACCAACGCTATGTACAGTGCGTTACACCCAATGTCGTAGCCGATCAATTATCCGTCAGCGACCGGACTATCCGGCGGCTGCAGACGCGCGCCATCGCCTACCTTGCGGATTTACTCGTGCAGAATGCTACACACCGTGCGCCTGAATCTGCCGCCAGTATCCAATCTGGGCCGCCGCAGCAGCAGCGTGTTGAATCGATTGATGGGGAGATCCAGTGGCTGCAAAATACTTTGCTTGGCGAACCGGTCGATCTACGAACATCACTAGACGAGGCAACCCGGCTTGTCAATCCCGCCGCGGTGCAAGCAGGCGTGATGATCGAGGCGGTGACCGGGGCAGCCCTTCCCTCTGTGGCGGTGCATCCGATTGGTCTCCGCCAAGTTTGGTTTAGCGTCTTCAATCAGGTCATCCAATATGCCGGGGCTGAGGGCCACATCGCGATCATATTTGCGCCAGTAGTAAGCGGCCGCTCTATCCAAGTGATTGTCAGTACCCGACCCGGCTCCCTGTCTTCCAGTCAGAGCCAGTCCACCAGCCAATTGGTTGTAGCACAGCGTATTCTTTCAATCTTCGGGGGGGAGCTGCAGCAGGAGCAGGCGCCGGCAGGCGTACACCAGATTACTCTAGACTTGCCGATTGCCGGCAGCATTCCCATTTTGGTGATCGACGACAATGCCGACCTTCTGCAGTTATATGAACGCTTTGTGTTGGGCACGCGTTACCGGGTTGTGGTAACCGGTGACCCCAAAGAGGCAATGACTAAAGCTATGGCTGTGCGGCCGGGCGTGATTGTCTTAGACATTATCATGCCGAATATAGATGGATGGTCGCTGTTGGGCCAATTGCGTTACCATTCAATAACCAGTTCCATCCCAATTATTGTCTCCAGCATTGTTTCCGAACGTCATCTGGCGATTTCGCTCGGCGCGGCAGACTTCTTACAGAAGCCGTTCAGCCGGGCGACGTTTCTTGCCGCATTGGACCGTCAGTTATCGGTAGCAACCCAAGGATCCGATTAAGTTCCATGACGCTGTCGAGCACTTCTGGCACGGTTAGCCCATCCTTTTTGGTGGCAACAATCGCCAGGGAAGTGAGCGGCTCCTCGGAAATGTCTCGCGCCGAAAAAACGAAGACTGGTATGTTGCGGATTGTTAAATCTTGATTTTTCTCCTCCAAAACCTGATAACCGTCCAATAGAGGCATCCCCAGATCTAACAGTACGACATCGGGCTGGCGCAGACGCATGATGTGCAGCGCTTCTTGCCCGTTACTGGCTTGTAAGAGCTGATAGCCGGTAGCAGCATCGAACGCAAGCATGCGGTTGAGCAAGTGATGAATATCTGGGTCGTCATCCGCCACGAGAATGTGCTGCACCGGCTGGGGCAATTCGTTGAGAGCAGCCAGTAAACGCTGGCGCGAGAGTGGCTTGACGAGATAATCGCTCACGCCGAGCAGTTGGATGCCTGCCGGATCGGCAAAAAGTGTAATGAGAAGTGGTACATAAGAAGGAAGCAGGTGGCGTTGTTCGAGCAAGAGGCGAATTTGTTCCGGATCCGCCGCATTGGCGATCACGGCTTGATAGGGATAGTTTTCATGCACATCTACCATCTGGGGCAGTGTATCAGAAAGAACTACGTCGGCTTGGGGCAAGTAGCGCGCAAACAGACGCTGCAGCAGTAAATCGTTGCCTAGCACAGCTAGGCGTGGGCGGTGTTCGACGGCAGGCGCACGCGGTGGCCGCGCGCGGAGTTCTACATAGCGACCGGCCAAACCCGCTGTAACATGTTGAGGAATTTCAGACGGTGGACGCGGCAGATCGAAAGAGAGTACACTGCCTTGGCCGATCTCACTCTCGATCCACATCCGCCCCCCATGCATTTCAATGAAAGCGCGAGAAATCGCCAGCCCCAAGCCACTGCCGCGAAAATGCGACCGGATAATGCCGTCGAGTTGTTGAAAAGGCTCAAAAATTTGACCCAATTGGTCGCGAGCAATGCCTGGCCCTGTGTCACTTACGGCAATTGTCACCCGCTCTTCGTTCACTTGTACCGAGACAGTTGTACCACCGTGTTCGGTGAAGCGGCCTGCATTGCTGAGTAAATTGAGAAGCACTTCACGGATCCGTGTGCGGTCACAGACGATATGGGGCAGATCCAGCGGAATGTTCGTGTTCAGTTCCAGCCCTTTGGATTCAAACAGATATCTGACGGCTTCCATCGCTTCATGGATCAAGGTCGCCAAGTCTGTGCGTTCCTTGCTGAGCGCCATACGACGCATGTCGATTTGGCTCAGGTCCAGCACATCATCGATCAACTTTTGTAGATGCTGCCCGTTGCGGTGAATAGCTGCTATGTCCGCAATAAGAGTGCGAGGCAGATCAGTTCCATAAAGCCGCGGCGCCTCTAGCAGCACTTCACTAAAGCCAATGATCATGTTTAGGGGCGTGCGTAATTCGTGGCTGACGTTGGCGACGAATTCAATCCTGGCGCGACTGGCCTTTTCGGATTCCCCTTGTGCGGCGCGCACCATACGATTTAAGTAGACAAGTTGGCGATTGGCTTCGGCCAAATCGTCCAGCGCCAGCGCCAGTTCTGCTTTGCTGCTGATTGCCTCTTCTGCTTTATTTCTTGCACGCACATAGTAATCTTGCGACCAGGCAACTAGGACATTGGTCGGCTCCACCGCCGTCCAATAGAGCAAAATGGTTCCCCAAATTAACAGGAGCAACGTCAGATAGTCTACGGCTAAAAGCAATTGCCACTGAACCAATAATAGTGCTAACGCTGAATCCAAAATTGCAAAGAGAAGGCCGCTAGGCCCGCCGATAAACCAACAGACGACGCCAATCAACAGCGCCACGAGCATGATGCCAGATGACATAGGCCAGCCGAGATGCGCCAAGAGCACTATACCGTGACACCCAATCGTAAACGTCCAGATGCTGAGTCGATAGTGAACATTGTGGAGGGCGAGTGCAGCCAGCGCGGTTGCCACTAACAAGACGTCCACATAATTACTCATAATGGTCAGCGGGGTTACTTGTTCGGGAACGACTGTGGCGAATAAGGCTTGAACAACACCGATGAGTAGTGCGGCGAAGAAAATCCACCGCACCTGTGGGATGCGCAAAGCATTCACTAGATTTGCGTTTTCGGTAGCCATTTCAGATCGTGTTGTTGAAAACATGGATCACTTGATCTATGAATTGGTAAGCACAGAGGGGAAAGCGACATCCACCTGACCGTATCAGTCTGGCGGCTATGTATTCATTGTGAATGGTTACGGCTACACTAAGCGCTGACGGCGCCCTTGTCAAATGAGAGTTTCCCCCTGACACCCTCTATCTTTGCGTCAGCCCACAAACTATTCTCTACACCACCTCAATCCCGCTGCCCTCAACCACCTCGCCGATGCGCCACACCGCCTGCTGGCTGGCCGCGCAGGTGCGCTCAAAGGTGGCAACATGTGCCGACGGCACGGCCAGCAGCAGCCCGCCGCTCGTTTCCGCTTCCCAGAGCAGCGTGCGCAGGGCCGGGGTCACGTTCTCCGCAAAGCGCACCTGTGCGCCGAAGTGCTGCGGATTGCGCGTGGCGCCGCGCGTGAGGTAGCCGGCCTCGATGTAGCGGTGCACGCCCGACAAAGCTGGCACACTGGCCGCCTCGATCACAAAGCCGGCGTCCTGTTCGCGGCCGCTGGCCAGCGCCATCTCCGCGCCATGGCCAAGCAGGCCAAAGCCGGTGATGTCCGTGGCGCTGCGCACTGCGGCCGCGCGCGCGGCCTGCGCGGCCGCACGATTCAAGCGCAGCATCGAGACGACTGCCGCGTCGAGGTCGCGCGCATCAAGGTCAGGCTTGCCCCGCGCTTTGCGCGCCAGCCGGTGCAGGCCGCTTTCGCCCGCGCCGGTCAGCTTGGCCGCGGTGGTGATCACCCCAGTGCCCAGCGGCTTGGTCAGGTAAAGCTGGTCGCCTGGTCGCGCGCCGCCCTTGCGCATGACCTGAGCCGGGTGGATCAGCCCAGTGACGGCCAGGCCATAGAAGGGTTCGGGGTTGGTGACAGTGTGGCCGCCGGCCACAGCCGCGCCGGCCGCACGCACCTTGGCCGCGCCGCCTGTGAAAATCTGGGCGATGGCGCCAGGATCCATGTCTTCGGGAAAGCCGGCAATGTTGAGCACGAAGCGCACTTCGCCGCCCATCGCGTAGACATCGCTCATGGCATTGGCCGCGGCAATTGCACCGTAGGTCCACGGGTCGTCGACGATGGGCGTGAAAAAGTCGGTGGTCTGGATCAACGCGCGCGCGTCGTCCAGCCGGAAGACCGCGGCGTCGTCCGGTTCGCCCAGTCCCACCAGCACGTCGGGATAGTCAGTTGCCGGGAAAAGCCCGGCCAGTTGGCGCACGACCTGCGCTAATGTCCCTGGCGGGAGTTTGGACGCTCACCCCGCACAGGCGACCAACGAGGTCAATGACTTGTCAGCCACCAAATTTCCTTTTAAAACACATTGAGCATATTCATCACCAGGACGACCAGCAGCACCGTAATCACAACAAAAAGGATCCCTTCAACGACTGCACGCATTGCGGCGGTGCGCGACCTTTGTTTATCTTCGCGTGCCTTCTTTTCTTTGTCGGTAATTTCCTTGATCGTTTTGTCGTAGGAGCCGCGCAATTTTTTGCTGTTGTCCCAGCGGTTATAGATGATGAACCAGAACCAGGTCATCAACCAGCCGATCAGAATGCCGATGAAGAGGACGAACAGATAATCCATTGACGCTACAAGCTACTCTACATAGTTCGCCCAACGTTGTTCGGCGCGCTGCGGGCGTGGATTGTGCGCCATTTCAATCGCAAAATCGGCCATGGCCCTGACCGCCCACTCGAAATAGTGGGGCGTAACACTGTTGATGTCCATGTCGGGCGCCGGGTTCATGAAGTCAATGGCGTAGGGCACGCCGTCGCGGATCGCAAACTCGATGCTGTTCATGTCGTAGCCCATCGCTTGGTTGATGCGCTGCGCGTACGCTGTAATGCGATCACCCAATTCAGGCGTCAGATGCGCGTGCTCCACAATGTAGCGTCGGTTTTTGGGATCGTACTTGATCGGCATAATGTTGGTCTGGCCCACACAGATGCAACGCACGAATTGATCAAACTCGATGAATTCTTGCAACACCATACAGAGTGTGCCCGTTTCATCGTAGGCGCGGATCAACTCGTCGACATTGGTGACCTTGTAGACGTTCTTCCAGCCGCCGCCCCACGCATCTTTCAGGATGGCGGGCAGCCCGGTGTAGCTCACGATCTCATCCCAATTGAGCGGATAGTTGAGATTGCGCAGGCTTTCACTCACCACACCTTCTGGATACGCCTTCATCGGCAGAACGATAGTTTTGGGGGAAGGGATGCCCATGCGCGTGATGAGGCCGGCGCCAAAAAATTTGTCGTCAGCGCTCCACCAGAATGGATTGTTGATGCAGTAGGCCCCCTGCAACATGGCATTTTTCAGGTAGGTGCGATAATAGGGGATCTCATGGCTGATGCGGTCGATCAAAACCGCGTACTCACAAGGTTCGTTCATGCGCGTGCCGCCTATTTTGACATATTCGGCGATCACACCGGCGTTGCGACTGTTTACTTCTTCGATAAAGGCCGGCGGGAAGCTCCACTCGCGGCCGACAATCACACCAATCTTTTTGATGCTCATGAGTCCTCCAGAGATGCGGTCGTGACAGGGTGGTAAGTTTCATTTGTGAATGCGTAATATGTGATGCGTAATGCGTGACGAATTACGCGTTATGCATGACACGGTGCGCCTCAGTCGTGCCCGCCAATGTACTGGCGCACCATCTTCATCCAGAAGGGCCAGTCGTGGCTCCAGCCGTCCCATTGGCGGAAGGCGTGAGGGATGCCCTTCTCCCATAGCGACTGGCTGAGCGCGCGGTTATTCTCGATGTTTGGATCCTGCTGGCCGGCGACAAGAATGATATCCATGCGGCGCAGTGCTTCCAATTGGTGATGATCCTGCAACTGCGGGACGTAGTGACTGGGTGTGTTGTAATAGATCGTGTCGTCGTAGTAGCCGCCAAAGAAGCCGCTCATGTCATATTTACCGCTCAACGCCAGCACGCGGCCAAAGAGGTGTGGATGGCGAAACGCAATGTTGACGGCGTGGTACGCGCCAAAGCTACAACCGTGGCTGATCAAAAAAGGATTCTGATTCTTCGACCAGCTCATCGGCAGCACTTCGTTGAGAATATACTCCTCGTACTGGACATGACGCCAGATTTTGCCGCTTGGGTGCGCCCAATGATTGTAGAAGCTCTCGGCGTCGATGCTGTCGATGCAGTAAAGTTGCAGCCAGCCATTGTCGATCTGGTGGGCCAGGTTGCCCACCATCCCGCGGTCTTCATATTCATAATAGCGTCCCATGCTGGTCGGAAAGATCAGGACGCGCGCGCCAGCATGTCCAAATACCAGCAACTCCATCTCCCGATTGAGGCGCGGGCTGTACCATTTGTGATACTCACGATTCATACATCATCCTTGCTCAATCCAACGTGATCTGGCTGTGTTCATCTTGATACCCACTCTCGGCAATGGCTTGATTTTCAGGATCGCGCATCCAGTAGCCCTGCGGACACAGCGCGTCCACAATCCAAAATCGATACGAATGCACGCCAAGCGGCAGGCGCAGCACGCCGTGCCACCACCCGTTCGTCGCCTGATGCAAGGGAAGTTCATCAGGCCGCCAGCAATTGAAGGCGCCGATCAGACTGACCGCGTGAGCGTGTGGCGCCCACAGGCCAAAGTACACGGCGCGTGCAGGTGCGGTGGACGCATTCGCATCGACGCGCAGAGGCGCCGACAATGTACCGTGAAGCAGCCTTTTGTGCAATTCGTTTTCGCTCAACACCGTCGCGCTCGCTGGATAGGCGGCCAGGCGGCCGCCCGATGCTCGCAATGCGGCCGCCACAGCCCGCGCCGGTTGCAGCAGTCCCGCGCCAGACTGGCGCGGCAAGACGGACGGCAAAGGCAGGGCCGCGTCGAGCAGCAGACGCCGCACATCGTCACCAGTAAGCGAGGGGTTGGCCTCGAACATCTGGGCGGCCACCGCGGAAACCTGCGTGACCGCGACAGAGGTGCCGTCTACATGCTGGTAATGGGGATGCACCCATTTGTGCGCGTTCATGCGTTGCCGCAAGCCCTGCCAGACTTCGGGCATCCAAAGCTCGACGTCGACAATAACCTCATCCGGCGGCGCTTCATCCTCCTCAACCACCACGGCATGGCGCAACACGTCCGCTGGCAGCTCGCTGCCTTCCCCGCGCAGCACCCTGCGCACGTGGTCGATTGCGGTCATTTCATAGAACACATGACTCGGCGGCAGCACCGGCGCCGGCAGCCAGCGCCCCAGCGCCAGGATCTCCGGTTTGCGCACGCGCGTGTGCCGGTGCATCACCGATCCTGTATTGTGGTGATAGAGCGAGAGGTGCTCGCCTAGCCGCGCGCCAGATTGCCAGCGGCGGTTCTGATCCTCGACGCCGCCAACGGTCATCACCGTGGGCGTTTGCGCGGGCGCCAACAACTCGCTAACCCCGCGGTTGCCCGCGGCAGCCGCCACAAAAACGCCGCGCTGGGCAAGCGCGTGCGCGGCGCGGCAAACAGGGTTTGCGCTCCACTCCTCCGGAAAATCACCACCGATGCTGATGTTGACGACGCGCACACCATACTGCTGCCAACGATCTTCGTCGAGCAGCCAGTGCAGCCCGCGCAGGATGTCTTCCTCTGGAATGCGCCCGCCGCCGCGCCCGATCTTGACGGCGAGCAGCGCTGCCTGCGGCGCGTAGCCACGATAGCGCCCCTGGCTCAAGTAGCCGTTGCCCGCGGCGACGCAGGTCGTCATCTGACCGTGCCAACTGTCGCCGGCGCCGTCCCATAGGCTTGGCTGATCCAGCCCGACGCGTTCGCCGCCGTCGGTCAGGTCGACGTACTCCATCAATCGCAGCCCCACCCGTTCGAGTTGCGCCCGCCAGCGGTGGCGTGGTATTGCGTGCCAGGCCAATCCACCATCTGCTGTCCAGGCAATATCGGCCGTGAGATCCGGGTGTGGATAATAGCCGCTGTCCAGGAAAGCCAGCGTGACGCCCGCGCCGGTCAGCGTGTGGTAATCCGGCAGGCGCTGCGGCTGGCTCAGCAGGATTTCTTCGCCGCGATGATAATATGGAAAGGTCGTGTGCGGATCCGTGGATGTATGCAGCGAAGTATGGCTGCGCTGAGCCATCAGCAAGCTGTTGTAGGTGGCGGCGCAAAGCGGGCAAAGACCCTCCGCCGGCTGCCAGGCAGGTGCGACGCGCCGCACCCATTCCGCTAAGGCAGGGTGGAGCGCAGAGGCATACGCCAGGATGCGGGGGTCACAAGCCTGGCGGCAGATCGGGCAGTGCGCATCAGTCACGAGACGAAGCTTTCCGCGCCACTTCGTCCCAATCGACGCCAAAGCCAAAGCCAGGCTCGCCAGTGTTGGGATTGCGGAATTCTAAGATCAGGTCGAAGGTGTGACGTTCGATCACTTTTTGTGCATCACCCACGCCCTGCGTCATCTCCACAGCAACGCCATAGGTGGCGCCAGGGATGGGGGTGTGCAGATGCAGCGTCGTCTCGGCGCGCGCTTCGGCGTGCGCCATCAGGAAAACGCTGCAGTTTTCCGTGCCGTCCGGGTTGATGAGAATAACTTCGAGATTGGGCTTCTCTTCAGCTTGTGTAGGCGTCACCCAAAGCCGCGTCCAAATCCGCTTGAGATCGGGATAAGGATAAAGGATGCAACGCTCTACGCGCAGAGGGGCTTTATCTTCAAATAGTGAAATTTCCATAGGTGTAACAGGTGATGTGTGATAGGTGATAGGTGATGTGTGATGCATCTTTAACTGTTTACACATCACGCATCACATTGTTATAGCGGGAAGGCGTGGGAGTCGAACCCACCGCAGCCGGCTCTGCGCCACCTGCCACCGATTTTGAAGACCGGGGCATCCAC
>JACSRH010000273.1 GCA_014879855.1 Caldilineaceae bacterium
CGAATAGAGCACCAGCCCCGTCGCCACCGAAGTCGCCGGCGTGTTGAGATCTTCTACAATCGGGCCGATAGAGACCGGCAATGCGTTGATGTTGAACGCCATCTGCAACTGCGCCATCACCAGGATGACCATCGGCAGCCACGATGCCTTTTGCATCATCTCTGTAGCCGTCGATGCTGTGGTTTTTGTAGACATACAATCCCTTACGTCAAGCTTTACGTTAAAGCTGAAGAGGTGCGTCTATGATCTCTTCAGCTTTGAACCTGTATTTTTTCACATCGAATGTACGGCTTGCCACAAGAACCGGCAAGCCGTACATTCGATGTTTAGGTTGTGGAACGTTCTATCTTCCCGTCACTGATGGAAGAAAGTCACCTACTGGAGGCGGTTGAAGACCACGGCAGTGGAGCCATCTCCACGACGCAAGGTCAATCGGTTGCCGTCAAACTGGAAGGTGACGGCGGAACGCAGCGCATCGAGGAACTGAGCCTCCTGCTCCATCACGCCCGCCGGCTCCGCGCATGCCATCATGCCAGCGCCCAGCGCGCCGACGGAGATATTGCTGCCGCTGACCCAGTACGATCCCGCATAGTCGTTGCAACCGCCGCTGCCGCTGATCTGGTCGCCGCTAAAGCGACTGGTCAGAGTCGTGCCGATGAGCGGGCTGGTGACAGCATTGCGGCCGTTGTTGTAGCCCGTCACCTGCCAGCTTGTGCCGTTGAGCGGGTTCTGCGGGGCGGCGGGCGTGACATTGACCGTCACCTGCTGGAATTGCACCACACCGTTGCGCAACAGGACGCGCATCTCATAGGTGGTGGTCACCGGGGGGCAGACCTGCTCCGACCCCTGGCCTGTGCGCGGGAATTGCTGATAAGGCTGGCCCTGCGGGTAGACCCAGACCGCCTGGACATTCTCCACTGACCAGCGAATCGTGGTGCATTCGCCCTGGCTGATGGTGGTGCGATCGGCGGTCAACGACATCTGCACCGAGGGCGTGGCCGTTGGCTGCGGCTGCGGCGTGGGCGTGGGGGCTGGCGACGGCACAATCACGACCGGCGGGGGCGGGGATGCAATGACCGGTGCGTCTGCGGCATCGCTGGCGGCGACAAAGTCTGCCGAAACCCAGGCGCTGCCGCCCGGCGCGGCTGGCGCCGCGACAACCCACCAGTTGCGATCCGCGCTGCGGCCGATAATTTCGCCGGTGGCGCCGAAAGGCGCTACACCCAGCACGGGGAAGTTGGTGCCCGGACCTGAGCGGATGTTGACGCCGTTCGGCGCTGTCACGCGGCCGGTTGGCACACCAGGGTCTGGTTCAGGAATGTCGATTTCCAGCTCGCGCACCATGTGCACGGCAATGGCGTCGTCGGCGTTGCGCAGCTCGATGAAGTCGCCATCGATGGTGTAGGTTGCAGCGCTCTCCAACGCAGCGAAGAACTCCGTCTCCTGCTCCATGACGCCGGATGGCGTGGCACAGGTGCGGCGCGTGGCGCCAACGCCGTCAATTTCGATAATGCCGTTGGAGGCCTGGACTTGTGCGAAGAAGTCGTTGCAGCCGGCGTTGCCGGAAATCAGATTGGCATCGTCAAGGTTGATGATGATGTCCGCGCCAAGCAGCGGGCTGACGACCGCTTCCTGGCCGTTGTTATAACCAGTCACCAGCCAGGTCGTGCCAGCCAGATCTTCTCTGGAGGCGACAAAGGTGGCCAGCGCCGTCGTTCCATCCAGAAGAATGAGCTGGCCGCCGCGCAACTGATAGCGAGTGGCGGCGCCCAGCGCCGTCATATAGTCGTTGGCCTGAGTGGCGACTGCCGGTGGGCAAGCCATCATGGTCGACGCGGCAGGTTCGAAGCTGATCGTCGATCTGCTGGCTGTGTAGGTGGTGGAGAAACGGTTGCACCCATCGCTGCCCGTGGCGCTGCTATCCTCGCCCAGATGGAGGGTGAGGGACGAACCAGGCAGCGGCAACTGGCCGTTGAGCGTGCTCAACACCCAACTGGTGCCGCTGAGCGCGGAATCTGCGGCGAGGACAGGTTGCGCCGTCGCCAGCGCCGCGCCCAGCGTGATGGCGAGCAACAGGCTGGCCACCACCAACATGATGCGAAGTGTAGTAGGTTTCAATAGAGACTCCTTTTAGTTTCAGCAAAGTTCTTGAACAATGGACGAAAGAGGGCGTACAGCAATTCATCAGACTAATTGTCTTCCATTAACGTCCATTATACCTAAAGTAGGAGAGCCTGAAGATATAGGCTCGCTTTAATATACGCCCAAAGAAACGCTTAGTCTATGCAATCCTAGACAATAAAACTCCACAATCCTTGTGCGAGCGCCCATGATTTGAGGCAACCTTATCAATCATACTGCTAAAGTACGTCAGAAGCATCAAAGGAACGCATATTTTTTTATCAACAAATGTGGATATTCACTGACTATGCTGTAAGGTCTACGGTGTCTCCTCCAAGGAGGCAAGTCCGCAGCGCAACGCATACAACACGGCCTGGACGCGGTTCGTACAATGCAACTTATCAAAAATGTGACTGATATGAGTGCGCACAGTGGCGTCAGAGATGTTAAGTTGTGTGGAGATATAGGCGTTTGTACACCCTTTTGCCAGTAGCTTCAATATCGCCAACTCTCGATCCGTCAGCGGATCGACACGGGGCGATGGCGTTTCTGGGGTGCGCAATTGCGCAAGCACGCGGCGGGCCATCTCTGGCGGCAACCACGGTTCGCCGCGCGCCACTTGGCGGATCGCCTGCACCAGCGCGTCAGTATCGGCATCCTTGAGCAGATAACCAAGCGCACCAGCGCGCACCATCGGCAGCAACTTGTCATCCGTGCCAAAGCTGGTCAGGGCAATGACGTGGATGTGCGGATACGTGTTGACGATGTGCTCGGTGGCGGCGACGCCATCGATTTCGGGCATGACCAGATCCATCAGCACGACGTTGGGTTGCAGCGCAGCAGCCAACTCAATGGCGTGGGCGCCGTTGCACGCCTCGCCAACCACGTCGATGTCGTCGATCAGATCGAGCAGCGCACGCGTCCCTTTGCGGACGATCGTCTGGTCATCGACGACCAGGACGCGAACGGGGATAGGTTGGTTACTCATCGCAGCACCTCCACTTTGACTGCCGTGCCGCGACCAGGTTGACTATCAATTGTCAACTGCGCACCTATTTGCGCGGCGCGTTCGGCCATTGAACTCAGACCAATGGCGCTGTGGCGGTGCGCGGCCCCCACCTCGAACCCCACACCGTCATCAACGACTTCCAGACGGATGCGACGCGCCGCCGGGCTGAGGAATTCCTCCCTCAAGGTGATGCTGACATGCGACGCATAGGCGTGTTTGGCGGTATTCGTCAGCGCCTCCTGGGCAATGCGGTACAGTTCGAATTCCACAGCCTCGGGCAGCCGGTTTGGGTAATCGATCTCCAAGCTGACCACAAGTTCGCTGCGCGCCATCACGCTTTCCCCATAGGACGCCAGCGCACCGTGCAGACCGTGCTCCTGGATTGCAGTGGAGCGCAGATCGAAGATCAAGGTGCGCAACTCTTGCATCGCGTCGCGGGCAAGGCGCTGAACTTCGTGCATGTTCTCGACGCCAGTTTCCGGCTTTTGCAACGCCAGCGCCCGCGCAGACGCGTCGGCGTGAAGGCTGATGCTGTGCAGAAACTGTGTCACCGAGTCATGCAGTTCGCGCGACAAGCGGCTGCGTTCGACCTCGACGGCAAGCTGCTGGGATTGTGCATATAGTCTGGCATTGTCCACCGCAATAGCAACCTGGTTTGCAAAGCGTTGGAGGCTGGGATAGACCGCTGGGTCAAAACGACTGGGCTGCCTGGCAAAGAGCAGCAACATACCGATGTTCTCAGCGCGCGCGTGGAGCAGGGCGCCCATCCAATGATCATCCGCCTGGCACGCTGGCAGCAGGTCGAGCAACCCGTTCAGGCACTCGCAGTCATTATCGCAGTCACTGTCGTAATCACTGCCATGCAGCGCAAGTTCTTGCAGGGTGAAAGATCGGCCGGTCTGAACCACCTGCAGCAGCAGGGAAAATATGGTTTGCGGCAAGGCGTGCGCGGTCAAGGTCGTTTCATTCTGAAAAAGCCGATAGGCCAACAGCGTGGATTCATCGCTGTTTTGCAGCAGGACCAGGGTGTCCGCATGTAGAATTGTACTGCGCATATCGGTTAGAATGCTGACAAGCAGGGGTTCTAAATCGCGTGCCGACGTGATCGATTGTGAGACGGCCAGCAGCGCTGATAATTCAGCCGTGCGTTCGGTGACTTCTTGCTCCAGAAGTTGATTTTGGCGTTTGCTCTTGCGCAGGCGCATCTGAAAACCACTGGTGAGCAGCGCAACTGCCAACCCGCCACACGCGCTGACCACCGATGGCAGCACCCACCAGACTTCCCACCATTCCGGCTCGAGTGAAATCTCCAGGCGGTCTCCAGTCGGATTCCAGACCCTGTCGCGCCCCGCAGCCTGTACAATAAATTGATAATCACCCGGTTTTAAATTTGTGTAGGTGGCGCCACGCTGTGATGGATGGGCCTCGACCCAGTCCTGATTGAAGCCTTGCAGACGATAACGGAAGCGCAGATTGTGTACACCCCAGTACCCGGGCGCGGCAAAGCCTAGCGTAAATGTCTCCACCTCTGCCGGCAGTGTAATGGCGGCAGAGGCAAAAATCGCGGTGGGCATCCTGCTGTCTGGGCGGATCGGCGCCGGCTTGTTGTCGATAAAGAGTTCAGTGACGCGCGCCCTTGGCGCCGCCTGCAGGAGCATCGCATCCTGCAAAGCGGCAGGATCAAACGCAACGACACTGTCCAGCCCCGCAAAGAAAAGTTCACCGCGCTCGCTCTGGTAAAAGGAATAGGGAACAAATCCCGCTTCTGGCAGCCCGTCATCGACGCCGTAATTCTGAAAGGTCGCACGCTGCAAGTCGAAGTGCGACAGACCGGCGCCGGTGCTCATCCACAGCGCGCCCGGCGTGCGACCGCTGGCGTCCTCGATGTAGGCCAGCGCCAGGACGCGCATGTCTGGCAAGCCTTCTGCCTGGCCAAACCGCGTCACTACGCCGGTTTGCGGGTCGAGGCAATTCAGGCCATTGCCCTCGGTGCCAATCCAGATCATACCGCGCGCGTCGCGGGCAAGCGCGGTGACGCCGTTGCCGCTCAACGTGGCGGGATCGGCAGGAGCGCTGTGATAGCGCGTCGCCTGTCCGGTGGTGCGGGAGAAGCGGTTGAGGCCGCCGTTCTGCGTGCCGACCCACAGATCGTCATCTACGCCAGCCAGGATCACACGCACACTGTTGGCGCTCAAGCTATTGGGATCGGCTGGATCGTGAGTGTAGCGCTTCACTTTGCCAGAGTTCGGGTCGAAGTGGTTCAGCCCGCCATACGCGCCGATCCACAGCGTCCCGTCCGCATCTTCCACCATGGCATAGATGGAGTCGTCGGTCAGGCTGCTGGGATCAGCGGGATCGTGGCGATAGTGGGTGAAGCGGTTGCGTGTGGCGTCGAAACGGTTCACCCCCTGCGCAGTGCCGACCCAGAGCACGCCGTTGCGATCAAATAGTAGCGATGAAACGACATCGCTCGACAGACTATCTGGTGCATCTGTGTCCGCGCTGAAATGCGTGTAAATTTCCGTGGTGCGCTCCAGGCGGCTCAGCCCGCCAACGTTGGCGCCGACCCAAAGCGCGCCGGTTGAATCTTCCGCCAACGCCGTCACCAAGCCGGGCGGCAGCGTGTTTGCGCTGTCTGACGTGCGGCGATAGAAGGTGAACGGCGGCGGATTGAGGTTGAGAATGCTGACGCCGCCGCCTTCGGTTCCGATCCAGAGGTTGCCTGTGTTGTCCTCAAACAGGGCGACAACCTGGTCGTGGCTCAAGCTCCAGGGATTGTCAGGGTCGTGCTGGTAATGAATAAAGCGTTCGCTCTGTACGTCAAAGAGGTTCAATCCGCCGCCATAGGCGCCGATCCAGATGCGCCCGGCGCGATCTTCCAGCACTTTCATCAACTGGTCGCTGCTCAGGGAGCCGGGATCGTCTGCATCGTGGCGAAAGCGGCGAACCTTGCCGGTTTGCGGGTCGAGGCGGTTCAGACCGCCATCCCAGGTGGCGACCCAGACCATGCCCTGGCGGTCGACTAGTACATCGAAGATGCGGTTGCTGCTCAGGCTGGCAGGGTCAGCCGGGTCGTGCTGATAGTGGGTGAATTGCTGCGTAACAGGATCGAAAATTGCCAGACCGTTGCGTGTGGCGAGCCAGAGTCTGACCGCTTTATCCAACGCCAACCCAGTTAGATCGTCAAAGGCCGCGTCATTCGCATCTTCAAGAGCGTGACGATAAACGCGCGGGGAGTCGCTGCCGGTTTCGAGATAGGCCAGCCCTGCGCTTGTCGCCATCCACAAGCCGCCGGCGGCGTCCTGCAAGAAATCGCGCACACTGAGCGCGCTGAGGCGCGGGTCAACGCCATCATTAGTAAAATAGGCGCGCCAGACGCCGGTGTGTGTGTCGTACATACACGCGCCTTGGCCCAACGCGCCGCTCCAGACGCGGTCCTGCCGGTCAACGTAGACGCTGAGCTTTGGCCCGGAGCACGTCAAGCTGTCCTCTGTGGCTGCGGGATGGAAGCCGCGCACTTCAAAACCGTCAAATCGATCCAGCGTGGCGACTGTGCCCAGCCACATAAATCCAAAAGCGTCTTGACCGATAGCAAAGATCGCGGGATGAGACAACCCATCGCGGGTCGTGATCGTGCGGAAATGGGCGGGCGGCGGGACGGCAGCGTCTGTGCGAAGCTTCGACATCGCGCCATTCTGCGCAAACACAGGCGCAGCAATCCCCCACAGGAGCAGAGCCAAGAAAACGCCGACGCCCCCGCACCAGACGCAGGGAGTGCGACTTTGTAGTTGCCTGCACCGTCCGAACATAGGGTCTCTCTACTGCATCAATTGAACAACGTTCGCTGCGCACGACATGCAGGAGGTTTGAACACTTTGAACACAATGAATGCAAGCTTGCAGAGGTGACAAGCGATGTCGTGAGTATAGTGTAGATCAGCCGAGCTTAAAAGTGGGCAGCCCTACAGGTGCGTTTCAGAATTCTAGCAGGAGCGCCCCCGGACACTGGTCAAGCGGACTTGGATAAACAGGGCTGCGTCTGACTGATGCTGGGGAAGCAACAAGCATTGGCGCACACCACCTTACAAACACATTGCCAGTGCATCCTGGCTGTGGTAAACTTTCGCCAAATGGTAACTTTTTTGGCAGGCGCACCTTGGCTGTCATCTTTCATTGACTCTGCCCAGCCCAATAGGAGGCAGGGAGTTGCCCCATCGTCAGCACAACACTAAACAAATCGTCTCTGGACGTACATCGTCACCAGCCCGATCGCTGCGCCGTAAGTGGGTGGCGGTCTGGCTTGCAGTCCTCAGCCTGCTTCTGGCGGCAACGGCCGCCACACCAATAGGCGCGGCCCCGGCAGCCATCCCTGATGCCTATCCCGCGCCGCCGGCAGGGTGCTTTGAATGGGTCACAAACGGCGCCTTCGAATCCCCTATCTTTATGGATTGGGCGCCACAGGGCTTTGTTGTGGCAGACTCATCCGTCAAGGTTGGCGGCACCTTTTCGGCGCGTATTGGCTTGACAGCCGCAGACCCAAATCAGAATATCAGCAGCAGCATCCGCCAGACGATCAACCTGCCGACCGGGTTTGACATCAACCTTTCATTTCAATGGTTCCCCAAATACGACCTCAACATTGGGGATGCCGACGTCCAGTTTGTCAACATTCAAACTTCCAACGGTTCGATCATCCCTGTCATTCCTAGTACCAAACAGAACAGCACGACCTGGCAGGCAATGAGCAGCTTCCCATTGAACAGTCTGGCGGGACAGCAGATCACGCTGATCTTTGGCGTCAGTAATGATGGCGTTGGCAGCAAAACGTGGATGTATGTGGATGATGTTTCCATCATCGCCTGCCCGATTCCAGCAACGCTTACGCCGACGCCTACCATCACACCGATTCCCACCATCACGTTGTCGCCAACGCCGACGCCAACCACCACGCCGCTGCCCGCAGGCTGCATGACCGATGGCATCCTCAACGGCAGTTTCGAGGATGATTCCTTCTGGATTTTTGGCGACGATCCTGTGCCTGGTGCATATGTGGGCGCTCCGGTGCGCAGCGGCTTGCGCGCGGTGCGGTTGGGCATTGACCCGGCGACGGTCCCCGGACTGCCCGGGAAGGAAAGTTTTTCCTCGATCCGCCAGGCGTTCCAGATCTCGCCGCTGGCCAGCACCGCTTCGCTGAGCTGGTGGCACTTTGATCGCAGCGAGGAAGGGCCGCTGGAAAGCGTGCCGCGCATGATTCTGCTGGATCGCCAGGAAGTCGTGCTGCTCAATGTCGATCTCTCGACCGCGGGGGTTCTCTACAGCAAGCGGCTCAACGGCGGGACATGGATACAATCCAGTGTGGATTTGACCAGTTTTCGCGGGCGGCCTTTGGTGCTCTATTTCAACGTCCTGAACGATGGGAACACGCTGCGCACCTGGCAGTTCATCGATGACGTCGCACTGACCGTCTGCTTTCCACCGACCCCTATACCGACGCCCACCTCACCGCCGACGCCGACCTCAGCGCCCACAGAGACGCCCACACCCACGATCACAGCCACCGACACGCCCTTGCCTATGGCCATTCTGGGTGAAGCCGCCCCCAATGCAGACAACCAAAACCGCATTTTGGAAAATTCGGGCGAGCCGCTGGTTGAGAGTGCGAGCGTCGCACGCCAGCCGTCCTCTACAACGCTGTGGTTTGGCCGCCCGCCAGTCGAAGTGTTGACCTGGACCGGCGTCATGCTCGGTGGGCTTGCCATCATCGGCATGTTGGTCTGGCTCATCCGCCAATATCGAGGACCGGGGACAACCCCCTGATTATCTTCTTCCCTCCTCAAAGTTGCACCTAATTAGTGCACTATCCTACTTGTTGCACTCCTCCGACTCCGCTATACTTTGCGACATATACGAGGCTAGACTCGTCATTGTTCTGTTTGCACTGCGTAGTGCGAGCGGGTGGAGCGAACACGCCGGCCCCTAATTTGCAATTGACAGGCGGCTGCATAGCTAACGCGAGGGGAAGGAAACTCAACTGATGAACCGCGATTGTCTGATACAAGACGCGCCTGCCGACGGTGCAGCAAGCGTAGCGCCGCTTTTGTGCACTGTGTATGGGCCCGATGCGCGTCCGAATGGTTTTCAGGCGCTGGCCGCCGAATGGAATGACCTGGTGCGACGCACTCGCTTCAATTCTATCTTTCTGACTTACGAATGGCAGACCACCTGGTGGGAATCGATCGGACAGGGAGATCTGTGGATTGTGGCGTTCCACTGTCCGCAGAGCGAGGCGTTGGTGGGGATTGCGCCGCTATTTTTGCACACGATCGAAACAGGCGTTGACGCCGGCAAGCGGCAATTCAACCTGGTTGGCTGTATCGAAGTCAGCGACTATCTAGATCTGATTGCAGCACAGGGGCGCGAAGCCGAGATCCACGCGGCTTTTCTCACCTGGCTGCACAGCGCCGGCGCGCCAGCCTGGGACGTCGTTGATCTGTGCAACTTGCCGGAAGCCAGCCTGACCTACCGAGAAATACCAGCGCAAGCGGCGCGTTACGGGTTTCATGCGGACGTGATCCAAGAGGACACCGCGCCGCAATTTGCCCTGCCCCTGCGCTACGAGACATACCTTCAGGATCAGGTGGACAAGAAGCAGCGCCACGAGATCCGCCGCAAGCAACGCCGCGCCGAACGCGAGGCTACGATTGGCCTTTATCTGGTCGGCCCCGAGCACCTGCTCGAAGCGGAGATCGACGATTTTGTGGCATTGCAACGCGCCAGTCGCGCGGACAAAGCAGATTTCATGACGCCACAGATGCGCCGTTTTTTCCTGGCGATTGCGCGGCGCATGTTGGAAGCGGGGTGGTTGCGGCTCCTTTTCCTGACAATTGACGGCGAAAAGGCAGCCACGCTCTTCGCCTTTGAATATGCTCGGCGCTTCTGGCTGTATAATTCCGGCTACGACCCAGACGCACATGCACAGCTCAGCCCCGGCTGGGTGTTGGTGGGCTATGCGATTCAGTATGCCATTGCTTCCGGCTGTCGCGTGTTTGACTTTATGCAAGGCGACGAAGAATACAAGTATCGCTTTGGCGCGACCGATTACAAGGTTATGCGCGTGACGTTGCGTCGTTGACCAAATCCAATAGCGATATTCCTGAACAGACCAGAGAACGGTGTGAGGAACGATGCAAGGCAACGGTGCAGCTTATGAAAATCCCGACGATCAGTACGACGACAAATTGAGCGACGATTTCGATCTACTCGACGACCTGGCCGACGACGAAGCACACCGTGAAAACGCGCGGCGCCGTGCGCAGCGTCGCACCCACCGCGCGCGTTATGAGCAGCCTGGACGTCGCCCTGCGTCCGAACGCGAAGGCGCGTTCAATGCGCTCATGTGGCTGCTGGACGGCGCCACCGGCCTCATTGAAGAGATGCGCCACAACGACCTGGGGCTACCGGAAGACTTCTGGGTGCACGCTTACGCCGCGCGCAAGGAGAGCCTGATGGCGTTGCGCGCAGTGCTCGACGACTGGATCGACGAAGACCAACCCACTCCGCCTGCCGATGCGCGCCAAAAACGCCAAGAGCGTCGCGGCGGCATCAACATTGACTTTTAGCTCAACTTTTTCAGCTTGACAAGTGCATAGATAGCAAAAAGTCCGGTCTGATGCTCTATGCGGCCAGCCGTCGCCCCATCTCCTCGCCCAGCGCCAGCAGCGCATTGGCCGGGCGGATCATCACCTCAAAGTCGAGGATGCGCCCTGTCTCGTCGAGCTGGATCAGATCGATGCCTTTGAGCGCCAAGTCGCCGACCGAGGCGCTGAACTCCAACGCTGCACTGTCGCCCGCCACAAACTGGCGGTGATAGTGAAAGTCGCGGAAGACCTGGATCACAGTCTGCAATAGTCCTGCCACGGCCACCCGACCGCGGTATGGCGTAAACGCAAAGGGCGAGCGAAACTCGACCTCCTCCGCCAGCAGATCGGGTAGTGCGCGGCTGTCGCCAGCGTCAATCATCGCGTGCCAGCGCGCCAGAAAGAGATCCATCGGTTCGTTGCTCATCGCGTCCCCTTGAAGGTCAAAAAACGATAGAACGCGGAGGATGCGGATTGTGCGGATAGGCGCGGATTGAAATATCCGTGGCAACCCGCGCCCATCCGCACAATCCGCGTTCCATGTCGCCTGGTCGCTACTCAAATATCCAGCCATCCACTGCGCGCTGCCACTCGACCACACCCTCGCCAAACCACAGGGCGATCTCGGCCGCGGCGGTTTCAGGCGCGTCGCTGGCGTGGACAAGGTTGCGGCCGATCTCCAGCGCCAGGTCGGCGCGGATGCTGCCCGGCGCGGCCTCGAAGGGCTTGGTGGCGCCCACGGTCTGGCGCACGGCAACGACCGCGTTTGTGCCTTCGACCACCATCGCCACCACTGGCGCGCTGGTGATATAGCTGATCAGCCCAGCGAAGAAGGGTTTGCCTTCATGCACCGCATAGTGACGCCGCGCCAGGTCGTCGCTCACCTGCACCATCTTCATGCCAACGATCTTGAGGCCGCGACGCTCGAAGCGCCCGACGATCTCGCCGATCAGCCCGCGCTGGACCCCATCAGGCTTCACCATGACAAACGTACGTTCCATTTTGTTTAACTCCTCAATTTGTTTTAATTTTTGATTGCCTGTAAACGCAAGCTACGAGTCTACTGCAAATGCGTTGTTTTCCGCCAGCAGCGCGGCTTCGCTGATCGTGATGCGCAGCGGCGTTGACGGGCGATCCCACGGCACGCGCAGCCATGCCTGCACAAACTCACCGTCCGGATCCATCGTCTGGATCGGGTTGCGCGCCAGCGCGCGGTCATCGATATCGCCCAGCGCGGCGAGCACCACCCACGCCAGCAAGGTATGCGGGCTGCGACCAGTCAGGTGGCGCGCAAGCTGATAGGCCTCCTGGCGTAGACCTTGCTGCCAGGCAGCGGCCATCCAATTCACCTGGAAATCCAGGCGCTTTGGCTCTGCCTTGACCAGGCGCCGATACGCGCCCGCGGCATGTCCCCAGCGGCCAGCGCGCAAATAAATGCCAGCCAGCGCGGCGCTATCCAAACGCAGGCGATCGCCGCCTTCCAGGTGCGTGCGCGTCAACCCGCTGCGGATCTCCGGGTCGTAGGGGCGGCTCTGGAACGCGCGCCGCCATATCGAGCGCGCTGCGCCAAGCATACCTTTCTGCTCCACCGCATACGCCAACGAACGCCAGGCAACGGCGTTGCCCGGGTCGGCCTGCAGCAAGCGGCGCGCCCAGTCTTCCCCTTCCTGCCAGCGTTTGAGCGACCAGGCAGCGCGCACCAGACGCTCATAGGTGGCGAGATGGCGCGGAAAACGCAGAAGCGCCACCCGCGCCAGCGCGGCCGCCGCTTCTGGCTGATGTGCGACAAGCTGCGCTTCCATTGCGCTGCTCACCATTGCCAGTTCGACGACAGTCTCACCAGGGGTGCGTTGTGCGCCAGGATCAGACATCCTGCTCATGGTCTAGAGGCCAAACTCGTCGCCCCAATCCAGCCAACGCGAAGGGAGGGAGTAGTAGGCGCCGTCGCGGATGTTGTGCAGCATCTTCAATTGACCAAAGAGCTGCTGGACGCTGCGTTCATCAGCCGGCGCAGGGCCAAAGGGGTCAATTGGTCGCGTCGGTTCACTGCGCAGGACTTGAAATGTGGTCAGCACAGCGTTAGCCAGCACCTGTAAATGATAGCCTCCTTCCAGCACGCAGACCAATCGGCCGCCGCAGAGCTCATCAGCCAACGACATCAGTTCTTGCACGAGGGCGGCGTACCCTGCGGTGCTGACCGCCATGCTCGCCAGCGGATCCAGCCAATGCGCGTCAAAGCCGGCCGAGAGAATGATCAACTGCGGGCGGAAACGCCGCGCCACCGGGCCCAGGATGCGTTGGAATGCGTCCAGATACCCTTTATCGCCCACGTGGGGCGGGAAAGGCACATTGACTGTTGTCCCGTAGCCTTTGTCGGCGCCCAATTCCGTGGCCGCGCCGGTGCCCGGATAAAAGGGAAATTGATGCGTGCTAAAGAAAAGGACGCTGGGGTCCTTGTAAAAAATATCCTGCGTGCCGTTGCCGTGGTGCACATCGAAATCGACGATCAGGACGCGGTCGATGCCGTGATGACGCTGCGCCCAGCGTGCAGCAATGGCCGCGTTGGCGAAAAGACAGAAGCCCATACCCTGATAGGCCAGCGCGTGGTGCCCCGGCGGGCGCACCAATGCAAACCCATTATCCGCCTGCCGCCAGAGCACAGCATCGATCAGATTCAACAGTCCGCCGGCCGCGCGCAACGCGGCTTCATAGCTGTCGGGGGTGATGTAGGTGTCGGCGTCGAAATATCCGCCGCCCTGCCGCGCCACCGCGTGCAGCCGATCCAGATATTGTGGCGTGTGCACCGTTAAGATTGCTTCTATGGGCGCCGGCGTGCTGGGGACCGACACCAGATTATCCAACATCCCTTCTTCAGCCAGCAATTCCATCACCAGCTTGAGACGGCGGTAATTTTCCGGGTGTCCTTCGAGCGTGTGGCGAAGGTTATAGGAATCGTAAACGATAGCTGTTCGGTTCATACCTGGGGAGCCTTATCACGAACTACGGCGCCATTTGCCTAAGCCTGTTGAAACCTGGGCTTAAACCTAACTGTTTCATCCGCTTCCTCATTGATCATCTCGAAAATAGGATCGAAGTCAAATTCGTCGCTATGCAGGAGATGAATCCGTTTGTGCACCTGCACAGGGAGCAAGCTCTGCACCGGACGCGTGACATGCAACGTGGCGCCATCCCACATCACGCTCAGACGGCGTTCTTCGGTCAGGGGAATATCGAGCAGCGCCCACCAACGCCACTGTTGCGGCATGGCCGGTTCGACCACAATGACATCGCCGCGATCCGCCAGCCCCACCCCTTGCCAGATCGCTGCGCCCGCGAGCTGCAACCCCTGCCACGGGTTGTCGAAACAGCGCGGGCGATCCGGTCGAGCGCGCCACCCGGATGCAGCTTCCCACTGGCTTAGACCAAACGCCGCTGGACTAGCGCTCGGGGCAGCGCCGGTTTCCTGCGTCAGATGGCGCCATTCACTTTCCCAGCGTGCGGCGTTCACCTCATCGCCCGCGCGCACGGCCAGGCCAGCCGCCAGCCGCATACAGGCAGCCAGCGCCTGTGGCTCGAACCCGTCTGGTGGTGCGGCGCGCAGCAGGATCAACACCTCGGCGCACAGACGCACGCCGGGGAGATGTTCGTTCAGGAATTGGCGTGAGGCGCGGTGGCGCGCCAGATGCGCCGCCAATGCACGGATGTAGGCGCCATTGGTGGAAAGCAACTGCTCAGGCGCGCCGCGCATAGAGGCGTTGGGCGCCGCCGGCAACACGACGGGCAACCGTCCTTCCGTGGCCTCTGCCACGCGCCGCAGATGCGCCAGCAAGTTGCGGCTTTGCACGGGATCGAGCGCATCCCAGGCGTCCACCAATGCAGGAACATGGTCGACGCGGCGGTCAGAGGGCGCGGCGCCAGTGCGATGGCGCTGAAGATGACGGACTGCCTCCAGCCGCGCGTCTTCGACAGCCTGATTAAAAAGAGGGTCGGGCGTCCACAAACGGCCCGCACGCAGGCGGTGCGCCCAGTTGCGGCTGCTAATGTCGAAGTATTCCTCGACTTCGCGCAGGACGAGGAAGCTGCTCCAGGCTAGTTGCTCGCCCACGTCGCTGACGGTGAAGATCAGCGGCACCTCGACAATGCCGTTGACCAGCACGTGATAGGTGAGCCGGGCGCGCGACGGATCGTCGATGCCAACCTGGTCGGGGCGGCCGTGCGGGTTGCCAAAGATGCGCGTGCTCTCGGCGTTGCTCTGTTGATAGAGGCCGCGTGCAGGGCCAGGGTTGGACTGCGCAACCAGCAGCCCATCGACGATGCGCTGGCTCAGCGGTTCGCCCCAATCGATGTCGATCTCCAGCCGCAGCACGCGGTCGCCCTCTGCCTGACATTCGAGCAACCAGAAGAGGGCGCGGTCATCGGTTGTCTTGTAGGGCACACCGAGGCGCTTGGTGATAATGACGCCTTCTGAGCCGGCGATCACTTCCTGATGGCCGGGGAAGAAGCGCGTCACCAGCGGCGTCAGCTCGCCTTCCTGCACATCCATCACGCGCAGTGAGATGGATCGCGCATAGACGCGATCCCCCCACGGCCATGCCACCTCGTGCAGGTTGCAGTCCGCGTCCAACTGGCAGATGATCTCGTGATTGGCAAGCCGGTTGAGTGGGCCTTGGGGCAGGTCCACATAATCAATGCTTTGGGGCAGATCCAGGATCGGGCTGATCGTCATGACGCCAGTTCGTGCTTGACACCCGCCATCAGCAACCCGAGTCCTTCACGCGTGGCGTCGGCGCGGTCGATGATGTCGATAATTTCGCCTTTGTACATCACAGCGATGCGGTCGGAGAGCGCCATGATCTCATCCAACTCGGCGCTGACCAGCAGCACCGCGATCCCCTCATCGCGTTTGGCGACGATCTGGTTGTGGATGAATTCAATCGACCCTACGTCGATGCCGCGCGTCGGCTGGGCGGCGATGAGCAGGTTGATCGGACGGCTGAACTCGCGCGCCACGACCATTTTCTGCTGGTTGCCGCCAGAGAGACTGCCACCGTGCGTGTAGATGCTGGGCGTGCGTACGTCGAATTTCTCGACCAGGACTTTGGCGTGTTCGGCAATCGCAGCTTGCTGAATCGTGGCGGCTTTGGCGAAGGGCGGCAAGTAATATTGGTTCAACACGAGATTATCGGCAATCGAGTAGCTGTCCACCATCCCATAGGTGTGGCGGTCTTCGGGCACGTGGCTGCTATGACCTTCGTGCGTGATGCGTCGTGGGCTGGCATTCGTCATGTCGGCCCCGCTGATCGTCACGCGTCCGCTGTCCACTTTGCGCAGCCCGGTGATCGCCTCAACCAACTCCGTCTGTCCATTGCCTTGCACGCCCGCCACGCCCAGGATTTCGCCGGCGCGCACTTGAAACGAAACTCCGCGCAGTGCTGGATCGCCCAGATCACTCGTTGCTGTGAGTCCTTCGACCTCCAGCACCACGGCTTGTGGATGCGACGGGCCTTTTTCCACGGTGAGGATCACTGCGCGCCCCACCATCATCGAGGCAAGCTGCTGCTGCGTGGCGCTTTGGGGATCGGCCTCACCGACGCTGCGCCCGTCGCGCAACACCATGATGCGGTCGGCAATGCGCAACACTTCCTTGAGCTTATGCGTGATAAAGATGATCGAGTTGCCCTGTTCCTTCAGCGTCTGCATGACGCGGAAAAGCCCTTCGATTTCCTGCGGCGTCAACACCGCGGTCGGTTCATCCAGAATCAGGGTGTTGGCGTTGCGATAAAGCGCCTTGAGGATTTCGACGCGCTGGCGCACGCCCACGGGCAGGTCCTCGATGATGTCATCCGGATCGACTTCGAGGCTGTATCTTGCGGAGAGTTCCCGAATGCGCGCCGCCACCTTGCGTCGATCCAGCAAGCCACCTTTGACGCTTTCGTCGCCCAGCATGATATTGTCGGTGACGGTCATCACGGGCACAAGCTGGAAGTGCTGATGCACCATGCCGATGCCCAGGGCAATGGCATCGCGCGGCGATTTCATCACCACCGGCTGCCCGTTGACCAGGATCTCACCCTCTGTCGGGTGATAGAGGCCAAAAATGATGTTCATCAAGGTCGATTTGCCCGCGCCGTTTTCACCCAGCAGCGCCAGAATCTCCCCCTTGTGCAGCGTGAGATTGACATCTTCGTTGGCGATGACGCCCGGAAAAACCTTGGTGACGTTGCGTGCTTCAAGCACGGGTGTGACAGATGTGTTCAATGCTTCACTCCGATCCGCCTTCTGTCTCGTATACCTTTCCTTCCGCGGCCGGCGCGCGCACTCGGCCAACAAAACCGGAGACGGCAACGATGGTGACGACGTAAGGGATCATGCTGACAAACTGGCGCGGCACTGTTGTGACGCCGGCGAGCAGCAACTCATTCTGCAGCGCCTGGGTGTAGCCAAACAGCAGCGCGGCCCCCATTGCGCCAAAGGGCATCCAGTTGCCAAAGATCATGGCGGCCAGTGAGATAAAGCCACGTCCGGCAGTCATGCCCTCCTGGAACTGGCCGACCGCCTCCAAAACGAGAAAGCCCCCGGCCAGCCCGGCCAACATGCCGCCGATGATCGTGTTCATGTACCGGAAGCGGTTGACATTGATGCCCACCGTGTCGGCCGCACGCGGATGTTCGCCGCACGCGCGCGAACGCAGACCCCATTTGGTGTAAAAGAGCGCAATGTGAATCACGACAACCAGGATTAATGTTGTGTAGGTCAGGGGCGGGTTGGAAAAAAGCACTTCACCCAACACCGGAATCTGCGACAGTCCCGGAATCGCAAGCGAGCCAAATTTACCTTCAGCCACAGCGTCGCGGTTGAACAGATAGGAGCTGACGCCCGTCGCCAGGATGATCAGCACCGTGCCCGAAATAATCTGATCCATCCGGTAGCGGATCGAGAAGAGGGCGTGCAGCCATCCCATTGCGCCGCCTACCGCCAGCGCCGCGGCTACGCCAAACAGCAAGCTGTTCATCAACGGCCAACTGTTGGTGCCGGTTTTGGCGACAAACGCAGCAAACGCGCCGGCCAGCATCATGCCCTCGATGCCAATGTTGATGATGCCCGTGCGTTCGCAGAGGATGCCCGACATGGCGCCCAGGATCAGCGGCACACTGGCGCGCAACGTGAAATTCAGCGCGCTGACGCCGAAGAAGACGCGCAGCCAGACGTTGCTTGCGCCCAGCGGCGTGGCGTTGACGAGCAGCGCCATCACCACGAAAATAACTATCAGCCCGCCGATGATATAGGGCGTAATATGATATCGACGCTTGCTCATCGCGCCCTACCTCCCCCATCCACTGCTGAAGACTGTCGCCTCCACCTGATCACTCGGCTTGCGGATGCGATAAATCTGACGGATGATGGTCGGCGCGGCCACAAAAATCAACACCAGCGCCTGAATAATCTGGATGATGTCGGCAGAGACGCCGGAATTAAATTGCATACGCGCGCCGCCTGCATCCAACGCGCCCAGCAGGAAGGCCGACAGCACGACGCCGATCGGGTTGGTCTGTCCCAGCAGCGCGACGGTGATGCCATCAAAGCCGGCGCTGCCGGTGAATTCGGGAGCGAAACGATGATTGAGACCTAGCGTCTCGATGGCGCCGGCCAACCCGGCCAGGCCACCGGCAATCATCATGGTGAGGATGGTGATCCATTTGACGTTGACGCCGGCGTAGCGCGCCGCCTTGTTATTGGCGCCGACAGTGCGAGTGGCAAAACCGAGCGTTGTCTTGAAAATGACCCACCACATCAGGAGCGCCACGGCCAACGCCAGCACAACGCCCCAGTGCACCCGGTAAGGATCACCAAAAATCCACGGGATGCGCGCGTTGAGAAAGACCTCTGGGGTGCGCGAAATCGGCCCCGCGGCCGCGTCCCAAAGTGGGCCGGGCGTCTGCCCTTGCGTGCCGCCTGCATAGACTGTCCAACCGGCAAAGAGGCTCGCCACATAGTTGAGCATGATCGTGACGATCACCTCATGCGCGCCCGTGAAGACTTTGAGCGCTCCCGGAATGAAGCCCCACAACATCCCGCCCGCAATCCCAGCCAGCAGCGCCAGCGGCAGATGAATGATGGCTGGCAACCCGCCAAAATTGACGCCAACCGCCACTGAACAAACCGTGCCAATGATAAACTGACCCGATGCGCCGATGTTGAAAAGGCCCGCTTTGAAGGCAACGGCTACAGAAAGTCCGGTGAGGATAAGTGGCGTCATCTTGCGGATGGTGGTTGACCAGGCGCGCGCACTGCCAAACGCGCCATCCAACAAGCCCCGATAGGCTGCAAGCGGGTCGTCGCCAAAGATCCACATTACAAGTGCGCCCACAACCAGGGCGGAAAAAACAGCGAGGATTGGAATCAGCAGCATCTGCCCAATCCGTCGTAAAGAGGAAACCTTCATAGCCGCTCCTGGGAATGGAACAGTGGGCGGGGAAAACAAGAGGCAAGGAAATTACCCTTGCCTCTTGTTCTAAAACAATTTGTCAGCGATCGGTCACGGCTGATAGCCAGTGGTCAAGCTGCCGTCAGCCAGACCGGTGGCGATCTCATTGAGCTTGTCCTTGATCTCCTGGGGAATCTTGTCTTCGAAATCATGGAATGGCGCCAAACCCGCGCCGCCAAAGTAGTTGCCAGCAGCCATCGAGCCATCAGCGGCGTAGGCGTTGATCAGGTCGACCACCGAAGGGGTGATCAGCTTCATGGCGCTCGACACCAGGCAGGGATGCGCAGCCGGGAGGGTCTCCCACTGGTCGGAATCCACGCCGATGCAGAAGAGTTCCGTGCCCGCGCCCGGCGCCGACGCAACTTCTTGCAGCGCGCCGTTGCCGGTCTGACCGCCAGCGCCAAAGATCACGTCCGCCTTCTGGTCAAGCGCCTGCTTGGCCGTGGCCGCGCCCCATTCCGGGTCGACAAATGCCTGCGACATCTCGCCGGGGTGGTAGGTGGTGAGGACGGTGATATCGGGATTGATGTACTTGGCGCCCAGTTCGTAGCCTTGCCCATATGCCACCACCGGCGGCACCAGATCCGTGCCCAGCACCGCGGCGATCGTGCCGGACTTGTTCAACTGTGCGGCCAAAGCGCCGGCCAGAAAGCCGGATTGATCTTCGCGGAAGACCAGGCCGGTCAGATTGGGCAGCGACTCACCCTGGAATTGATCGACGCCGATGAAGTAGGTGTCAGGATTTTCCTGCGCGGCCTTGATGGTCGCTTCGCCCAGGGCAAAGCCAACGGTCACAATGACATTGAATTCTGCATCGACAAATTGTTGAATATTGTCCGCGTAATCCTTCGAATCCTGCGTCTCGATGTACTTAAAGCCCTCGCCTTCCGTCAGGCCGAGTGCGGTTGCGACCTCCACAACGCCATCCCAGGCCGACTGGTTGAAGCTGCGGTCATTGACGCGACCCACATCGGTGACCAGGCCGATCTTGATGGCGGCAGCCGGCGCCGGCGCTGCTGCCCCGGCTGCTTCGGTGGCAACTTCTGGTGCAGCGCTGGGGGCAGGCATTGTACAGGCGGATAGCACCATCGTGAAAACAGCCACTATCGACAACAAGATAGCAAATCGCTTGTTTTGCATAGTTCTGAATCCTCCTACGGATTTCACGAAATGTTGAATTTAGAACAATAAGTCTGATGCTTCTTACCAACGGAAAGACAGGGGTGCATCGCATTTCCTACAATCTGAGGCCAGCCATGTTGCAAAGTGTTCCGAATTGTAGTGACGCGACAGTGATCACCTGTTATTATAGCGAAAGCGTGCGATTGAGCAAACCAGTGAAGAGCGTGGGGGATGGATGTGAAGCATGAACGATCCTGTTCTCGTTGGCATCGACGTGGGCGGCACTTTCACCGATTTTGTCGTCTGGGATGCGCAACAACTGAGGGTGCACAAAGCGCCGACCACGCCCGACGATCAAAGTATTGCGATCATACAGGGCCTGCGCGACCTGGGGCTGCTGGCCGATAGGGTTGACGCTGTGCCGCAACGGTCGCTGGCGATCGTGCATGGGATGACGGTGGCCACCAACGCGTTGCTGGAACGTCGCGGCGCACACACCGCGCTGTTAACCACCGCAGGCTTTGCCGACGTCTTGGTCATCGGACGCCAGAATCGGCCGCAGTTGTATCGTCTTCAGCAGGAGCGTCCTGCAGTGCTGGTGGCGGATCAGAACCGGCTTGAGATCAGCGAGCGCCTGGATCAACACGGCGCCGTTGTCACGCCGCTGGATGAAGCGGCCATCCCGGCGCTGGTGGAACAGCTGCGCGCAGCGGCCGTCGAAAGCCTTGCCATTGTCCTGCTCTTCTCTTACCGCAACCCGCTTCATGAACAGCGTGCGGCCGCGCTGCTGCACGCTGCGCTGCCTGACCTGCCGCTTTCATTAAGCTGCGATATCCTGCCCGAATACCGCGAATTCGAGCGCACCGCCACGACTGTCATCAACGCCTATGTGCAGCCGCTGGTGGCGCGCTATCTAGCGCGTCTGGAGCGCACGCTTGCCCTGGAAATGGCAGCCAGCGCGCCCTCCATTCGCATCATGCAGTCCAACGGCGGCGTGATCGGCCTGCAACAGGCGTCAACTCAAGCCGCACGCGTGGTGTTGAGCGGGCCGGCTGGCGGCGTCGTCGGCGCCTTTGCCGTCGCCACGCAAGCAATGCACGTGGACGCCTCTCTCCTCCCTTTTTCTTTGCCCAAAGACAACTCTGTCAATCTCATTACCTTTGACATGGGAGGGACAAGCACCGATGTGGCGCTTTGTCCGGGACGCATCCCTACGACCGCCGAAAGCACGATCACTGATCTGCCCCTGCGGCTGCCCGTAATCGACATTCACACCGTCGGCGCGGGCGGGGGCAGCATTGCCTTTGTGGATGCGGGCGGCGCGCTCCAAGTTGGGCCGCACAGCGCCGGCGCGCTGCCTGGCCCTGCCTGTTACGGCCGCGGCGGCAACTTGCCCACCGTCACCGATGCCAACCTCGTGCTGGGACGGCTCGATGCCGCGGGCTTTCTGGGTGGACATGGGCAGGTGACTCTGGATGAAGCCGCCGCGCGGCGCGCCTTGCAATGTCTGGGGGACGCGCTCCACCTCAGCCCTCAAGCAGCGGCGTTGGGCGTAGTGCGCGTCGCCAATGCCACGATGGAGCGTGCGCTGCGCCGCGTCTCCGTCGAACGCGGCTACGACCCACGCGCCTTTGTGCTGCTCCCTTTTGGTGGCGCGGGCCCGCTCCACTCCTGCGATCTGGCGGAGAGCCTGGGCGTCACACACATCCTCTGCCCGCCAAATCCCGGCGTTTTAAGCGCCTATGGAATGCTCATGGCCGATGTGACGAGTGAAGCGTCACACGCGCTGCTGGCAGACGCCGATGCATTGGCGCACGCGCCAGCAGCGCTGAGCGCGTCCATTGCCGCACTGGATGAAAAAGTGACGGCGGTGCTGCAACGTGAGGCGGTGACGAAAATGGCGAAGGCGGCGGAAATCGACATGCGCTATCAGGGACAAAGCTACGAGTTGACCGTGCCGCTCGCACTGCCGGTGGATGGCCTGGCAGTCACCCAGGCGGTTGCAGCGTTTCATGCTGCCCACGCGCAACGCTACGGCTATGCCATGCCCCAAGCGCGCGTCGAAGCGGTGACGGTGCGGCTGCGCGCTTCCTCACCTGGCGCCAAGCCGAGACTCCCCAGCCAAGCGCTTCCCAGTCAGGCGCCCCAGCCCGCTGTGCACGCCACCGATGCGATCACGTGCACAAAGCTGGTATGGTTCGACGCCGCGCGCGCCACAGCAACGCCTTGCTACCAGCGCACTTTGTTGCAACCAGGTCACCGTTTTGACGGACCGGCCATCGTATTTCAGTACGACACCACTGTGGTCGTAACGCCCGGCTGGTCAAGTGTGGTGGACGAGATGCGTAATTTATGGATATGGCGTACCATTAGGGTGTAATCTGCGTCCAGTGGCGGCGCCTGGCAGGATGGAGCTGTTCAGCAACGCTCAGTTCTGGCGCAAGGCAGCCAGGCGCGCAAAGCAAATTATCTTCAATCTTTCAGTGGCACGACAAAGGAGATCTAGGATGGTAAAGTCGATATTGATTCGGTGGGTTATCCTTGCGATCGCGGTGGGGATCACTACCTGGCTGTTGCCAGGATTAAATTTTAGCGGGGATTTGCTTACGCTGTTTCTCATGTCAGCCGTGCTTGGCTTCTTGATGGCAGTGCTCAAGCCCATTTTGATACTGCTGACTTGTCCGCTCGTTGTGCTGACACTCGGGCTTTTCACGCTGGTGATCAATACCTTCATCCTGTATGTCACCTCGTGGATCTTTCCGGATTCCTTTCACATCGACACCTTTTGGTGGGCGCTGTTGGCAAGCATCATTATCAGCGCCATCGCCATGCTTTTGAACTCTCTGCTGGGAGAGCAATAGTCTGTTAGAGGTTGCCCTCCTCCATTGCTTGCAGCAGCGCCATATCGAGATGAATCGGGTCGTGCTTGACCGCGTCCGCCACCTCTTGTGCGCGCTGCTGCACTTCTTCCCGCACCGCGGCTTCATCCACCGCCAGCACGCGCCCCTCGCGCACCAAAATGCGCCCATCCACCATCACCAGATCGACCTCGTGGCCGGTGGCCGCGTAGACCAGGTTGGGGGCCAGGTTGCGGATCGGCGCGGTCAGCACCGGCATCAAGTTGAGCGCGTGCAGGTCAACCAAAATCAGGTCGGCCTTCTTGCCGCGCCGGATCGAGCCGATCTCGTCACCCAGGCCGATGGCTTGCGCGCCTTCGATGGTCGCCATGCGCAGCACTTGCCACGCCGGCAGCACCGTAGGGTCGCGATATTTGATTTTGTTGAAGAGCGCGGTGAGTTTCATCTCGTTGAAGATATTGTTGCAATTGTTGCCGGCGGCCTGATCCGACCCTAGCGCCACCAGCCCGCCAGCGCTGCGAAACGCCACAGCCGGCGGCACAATGCCGTCGATAATGCCAATGCTGCCCGAACAGAGCACCATGCTCGCACCGCTGTACGCGATCTGGGCGGTCTCATCCTCGGTGGCCTCGGTCAGATGCACGGCGAGCAACTGGTCGTCGAGATAGCCGATTTGCTCCAGAAGCGCAGGCGTGCGTTTGCCGTAGCGCTTGAGCATCTGGTCGATCTCGCGATCACCCTGTGCTACATGCATGTGCAACATCAACCCCTCAGCCGCGGCCAGCCGCTTGACGTGGCGCAGCTGATCCAGCGTCAACATATCGGCGCCCTGCGGCCCGTACATCACCGTGATGCGGCCGTCCTCGGCGCCGTGCCATTCCGCGGCAAAATCGACCGCCTGCCGGATACTCTGCTCTCCGACTGCGTCGTCAAGCGGGTAGAGTTCGCCGATCCCCCAATTTGCCATTTGACCAGGCGGCAGTGCGTTGATGGTCGCGGTCAGCACCGCGCGCACACCCACCGCGGCGAAGATATCCGCCCAGCCTTCAATAGGGTGCGCATAGTCGCCCAGGGTGGTGGAGCCGGCCTTCAGCGCCTCCAGCACATTCAGCCACGTGCCGGCCAGGGCCGCCTCGCGATGCAGATGCCGGGCATAAGGCGCCAGCCCCTTCTGCATCCAATGGGTGATATCCTGCGCCACGCCGCGCACAACGGCCCAGGGCGTGTGCATGTGGGCGTCGATCAAACCGGGGAGCAAGACATGATGGGAAGCATCGATGACTTCGGTGGCGACAAAGCGCGTAGACAAGGAAGTCGAGGGGCCGACATCGATGATGCGCCCGTTGCGCACGGCTACAGCGCCATCCTCCATATAGCCGACGCCATCTCCCTCCATCGTGAAGAGATGAGCGTGGACGAACAGAAAATCAGCAGATTCAGGCATAGATCGACCCGGGCTTAGCTGTAAACCAAGCAAACACTATAGACGTAAAAGATGAGCGATCAGCGATAGGGTGCAGGCTCGTTGGCGAAGGCGCCAGGCGGCGGATAAGCGGCCGGCTGCGCTTCGGGCTGGCTGTCCTGATGCATTTTCAGGAGCAACGCCGCGGTCAGGCGCGTGTTTTCTTCCACGGCAATTTGCAGCAATATAATCTCGCCCAATGCATAGAGCATCACGAAATTCAGCAGTCCGCCCAGCAAAACCAGCAATCCAGTGATGATAGCGCTGGCGCCCGCTGCCGCGGCAAAGCCGGCGTAGGGGCCTAACGCCTCGCTTAGACCCGCAATCTGTGGCAGGAGAACAACGCCGATAGCCGTCAGAATTGTCAGGATCAAGGTGATCCAGGCAAACACCTTGAACATTGCGCCCATGAAGCGCAGGACATCAAATCGCTTGGGAACAGTCATCACGTTTCCTCCATGCGTGTGTAGTCACTGATTGCCGTCTTGTTGTCGTCTTGCGGTGCGTCCACGAGGGTGACACCGTTTTTTCAGTAGAAGTTCAGTAAAAGTATAGTATCAGGAGTATTGTACACGAATGCGGAGTTTGCAGCGAAGACACTTTAACGCACTTCTAGCAGAAGCAAAAACGCTCACCCCAACATCAAGGTGAGCGTCCGTCCCTGCTGATGCCCGGACAGCCCAGACATCGCTGTCTTATTCCGCTTTTTTGGCAGCAGGGGCGGGCGCCGCGCTTTCAGTCGAAGCCGGGGCGCTCTCCTGCTTGCTGTCACTCTTCCCGTCACTTTTGCTGTCGCCCTTGTCATCGCTTTTACTTTCGGCGCCTTCTTCCTTTTTGCCATTCGCTGACGCTTTGGACGTATTCTTGCTGTCGGTGATGTACCAGCCACTCCCCTTGAAGTGAATCGCGGGCTGGCTGATGCGCCGGCGCACATGGACGCCCTGGCAATGCGGGCAGACTGGCGTGCTGCTGTCGGAAAATGACTGAATTTTCTCGAACTCGTGACCGCAATCGTGACAGACAAATTCGTAAATTGGCATACGATCTCCTCTCTGTAACAGCGCAGACGACAACGCCTCTGACGCTGCATACTTCCAACCGGCGGGCGTTTGGTCTGCGGCGCACCCAGGCCGTATACTCCAATCACATGTATCCAGTCAACCTGGCGTTTGCAAAATCGCCAAGAACTGAGTATATGCAACTGGCAATCGCCTGTCTAATTCTTCTCTACAGCAAACGACAAAATGTCATGACCGCTCGCGTCCATCGTTATATCCAGTTTGCTGCTCAATATGAACCTGAGGGCATCCACTTATCGCTGCCGCTAGAAGGGGAGGCGGCGCAGATGTTGCAGGGATGGGGTGACAATGCAGCTTATCATGCACAATTCACCTACAACGGCATCCGGCTCAAAGGACACCCTGGCCTCGACATGCTGACAGCGCCGGGCGCACTTATCCGTGCAACCGATCATGGCCGCGTCATCGAGATCAGCAACGAGCCGCATGGTCTGGGAAGGTCTGTGAAAATTGAACACCGCTGGGGTGAATCCCTCTATGCTCAGGTCGGCGAAATCCTCATGGAAACTGGGCAAGTCGTGGAACGCGGTCAGGCCATAGCCCACGCGGATGTCTTACGGCGCGCCTTCCCCACGCATCTCCACTTTGCCATTCGCATCCACCCGTATAACCGTTTTGATGGCTGGGGAGGCTTCAGCGATCCGACGCCGTTTCTCTATGTCGCCGAGTTGACCATGCTTGCTGAGGAAAGCGATCCTGACACGAAACAAGCATCGCTATCAAACTTGCCCCTCCTGGCGCCGGATGTTTCTGGATTACGTCGCCCTTGATCTGATTGATTGAATTCGTAGTAGTAGAAGCGTGGATAACTTCAGGTTAAATACACTGTGGCTACTGCACTGACACAAGATGCAGGGGGTCTTTGAGAAGGATTTGCCAGGGCTTGTGCACCAGGGCGCGTTGCTTCAAGTGATCCACCGGGGATAGGTTGTGCACTTGTCCGCATAAAGTTCCACGGGCTATTTTATGCGCATCTATAGGGGGTGGGTCGAATCAGCTTCGCCACTATCGTGCGGACAAGGCGGGATAACTTGCCAAAGGAAACCCCAGGGAAAAGCCAGTCTTGCCAGGGTCTCTTCCCCCATTTATCCACAGCTTCTACACGCAGCTCCAGCTTGTCGATGCGGTGGCGCCCATCCCGAATTGCTGCTTGAGAGGACGCAAATACTATTCGGGCGCGCACCTGAGTCAGTCTCATTGGCGCTTGGTTTCTGACGAAATTGTAGTACAATCAATTCCATTGTTGAAAGCCACCGGTTTGCATTTGGGATTTCCATGGTCGGGCAGACGTTGGAACGTCGAGAAGTCGAACACCAAGTGAGTGCAGACAGTGTTACTGCCGTCGCCGTCACGGACAGTGATCTGCTTTGTACAATGGTCAACGATGCTTTCTGCATCCTGCTTGAAAGCACCGCTGACCAGGTTGTCGGACGGCCCATAACCGGGTTCAAGGAAACCTGGTTTGGGCGCGCCGTCAGCCAACTCCCCTTCGCGATGATTTACGCAGATAACGCCGCTGCCACAGTTTCGGTCGGCGCGCCGGACGAGCGTCGTCTGTTGTTGTCCTGCTCGGTGGGTCACGCCCTGACAAACGAAGTGCGCTACGTGTTGACTGCCACCGCGCTGGCGCATACGCTTCCTTCTGACCAGCTCATTGCTTACACCACGCAACTTGAGCGCAGCGTCATGGCTGGACAGCACGAAGTTGACCGCAGCCGAGAAGCTGCCATTGGACTCCGCAACTTGCTATTGATGAGCATTTCTAATCGCCCACTCGATGAAATGCTTGCTTATGTGTACGAGCAGGCGCAGCGCCTGTTGGGTGCAACTGGGATGACCGTCATGTGGGCGCCTGACTTTACGTCGGTCATGAGCAGCCTCGACCAATTGCACATCCTCTATACAGCAGGGACGGACGTCGAACACTCGCTAGAGTCGCTTCTTGTTCCGGCCTTATTGACAGAACTTCACGAACAACAAGCGCCGATCTTTGTCGCGGCAGCGATGCTTGATTCGCAGCGTGAGATTGCTCCCTCGCTGGTTGTGCCATTGCTGGTGGACGGGGAAGTTCACGGTGTTGTGGTCGTGGCCCTGGCCACGGCAGCGTTATCACCGACCGCGCACCAGGATGCTTTATGGTTGGCTGATCAGGTGATCATCGCACACGGCGCCGACCGGCTCCAACAAAAGGCAAGGACGGCTTCTGCGCTGCAACAACGCGAGCGGTTGGCGCGAGAGATGCACGATGCAGCCATGCAGTCGATCTACAGCATCACACTCTTTGCCGAAGCAGGACGGCGGCTTGCCTCGTTGGGGCAGATCGCGCGCGTGCAGGACTATTTGCAGCAACTGAACGAAACCGCGCAATCGGCATTGAAAGAATTGCGTTTGCTGCTCTACGAATTGCAGCCCGCAGTGCTTGAGCAGGTAGGCTTGATTGGCGCGCTGCGCCAGCGGCTGGAATCGGTGGAAAAGCGCACCGGTATGACCGCGCGTCTCGAAGTGGATGGCGACATTGCCTTCCCGGCTTTTGTGGAAGACGGGTTGTATCGCATTTGCCAGGAGGCGCTCAATAATGCACTCAAACATGCGTCAGCTTCTGATGTCAGAGTTTATCTGGGAGTGCACGACAAGGAAGTCCACCTCGAAATTTGCGACAACGGGATCGGATTCGACGCCGAAGATACGAAATGGATGAGTGGTGAAGGCATGACCACTATGCATGAACGCGCGCGTCTGATGCACGCAAAGTTATTCATTGAATCTGCACCGCAAAAGGGTGTCTGTGTACGCGTTTTAATGTCAATTTCAAACTGGGCCGATCTTTCTACTGTGTAGAGTCGGCTTGTAACCCAGGGAGGTGCACCATGAACAATGATCAAGGGATTCGTGTCTTAATCGCAGACGATCACCACGTTGTGCGCGGTGGTCTACGCGCGCTGCTAGAAACAGAAGAAGACATTATTGTCGTCGGCGAAGCTTCAGACGGCGTCGAGGCAGTGCTCAAAACGCGCTCACTGAATCCCGATGTCATCTTGTTAGACTTGGTGATGCCGCGCAAGAATGGCATCGAGGCGATTCAGGACATTAAACATGAAAATCCGGAAGCGCGTATTCTGGTGCTTACCAGTTTTTCGGACGACGACAAGGTCTTTGCCGCCATCAAAGCAGGTGCGCTCGGCTATTTACTCAAGGATTCCTCGACCCAAGAACTGATCCAGGCGATTCGCGATGTCTACAACGGTGAGTCATCGCTGCACCCGGCGATTGCGCGCAAGTTGATTCGCGAATTGAACCGGCCCGCCAGCAACCTGCCCCAGACTGACGAGCCGCTGACCGAACGCGAGGTGGAAGTGCTGGTTTATGTGGCGCGCGGCTATTCTAACCAGGAGATCGCTGACGTGCTCATCATCAGTGAACGCACTGTGCGCACCCATGTCAGCAATATTCTGAGCAAGCTGCACCTGGCCAACCGCACCCAGGCGGCCCTGTACGCGCTCAAAGAAGGTCTGGCTACGCTCGACGAGGCTGCCAAATCGTTGTGAACGCCGCACTGAGACGTATGACAACCTGGCAGCCTGTGCGCTGGCGCCGGGCTGCCTTTGGGATCATCGTCTTCTCCGCAAGTTTATGCGCCGGGGGCTGCACCTTCCAGCTTCCTTTACGCCTGGCGCCAGAGTCGCTGGGTGCACCGGCGCCTTCGACCTTACTCCCTGGCATCCCCACGCCGGCGATGCTGGCGGCGCAGCCAAGCGACCAGACCGCCTTGATCGACGCTGCCGGGCTGGATTTCTTTGAACGACGCGTGGTCAATGTGTACGAAGCCGTCTCCCCTTCAGTGGTTAGCATTACCACGCGTGTGCTGCGCCGAGACTTCTTCTTCAATGTCGCGCCAGAAGAAGGCGCCGGCTCTGGGTTTGTCCTTGACCAGGCGGGTCACATCCTCACAAACTATCACGTGATCGAGGACGCTGAAACGATTGAAGTGGCCTTTGGCGATCAGCTTGTTGTGCCCGCAACGGTCATCGGCGTCGATCCGCGCAACGATGTCGCTGTCCTCAAGGTTGAATTGGCGCCTGAAGAACTCCAGCCAGTAATGCTTGGCGCTTCCAACGATCTGCGCGTTGGCCAATGGGCGATTGCGATCGGCAACCCCTTTGGCCAGTTTGGCCGCACGCTGACGACCGGGGTGATCAGCGCGCTCGACCGCACCATCGAAGGCCCCGACAACCGCACGATCCCGGGCATCATTCAGACTGACGCTGCCATCAACAAAGGCAATTCGGGCGGACCGCTGCTCGACAGCAGCGGCCGGGTCATCGGCATTACCTCCGCTATTTTCAGCCCAACGGGCACCAGCGCCGGCGTTGGCTTTGCTGTGCCGGTCGATACGTTGAAGCGCATCCTGCCCGATTTGCTTGCGCTGGGGCGCTATCGGCATCCCTGGCTGGGGATTCGCTACGCCTATATCGTTACACCGGGGCTGGCCGAAGTGTTGAAACTGCCTGCGCAGGATGGGCTGCTTCTGGTGCAAATCTATGACGGGTCGCCGTTGGCAATGGCGGGCATCCTGGGCGCGCAACATGAAGACATTATTGGCCGCGAGCGCGTCTATACTGGCGGCGATCTATTGGTTGCCATTGACGGGCATCCGATCGCTTCGATTGCCGAATTGGAGACCTTGCTGGAAAATCACTACCGCGTTGGCGATTCCGTTACTGTTTCCATCATTCGCGGCGGGCGCACGCTGGATGTAACGATGGCGCTGGCCGAAGAGCCGCGCTAGTGTGTCCCTGTTTTGATTGCGCCATCTCGTGTAGAGCGCTATCTCGTGTAGAGCGCTATCTCGTGTAGGTCACGCTGCCAGCGTGACGCGTCCCGTTGACGCAACATGTCGGGCGACTAGCCCGACCTGCACATGGCGCTTTCATGCCAAGTGAAAGCACCCACTCACCGCGCCTATCTCGCCCTCTTCCTAAACTGCAAAATTGATGTGTGGATTCAGACAGCAGGCAATTCATCTGCGGTAGGGAGGGGGGACGGCAGATCGTAACAACCATGGTTGCCGTTGCGCCGGATTTTGAGCAATTCGCGCACCATATTCACCGTGTCGTGGAAGGGGCGCACGCGGCTGTCGCGCTGATAATACCAGTTGATCGGCGCCTCAACCAGGCGCATCCCCCGCCGGCGTGCGATGTACAGCACCTCGACATCGAAGCCCCAACCGTCAATCCGTTGCAGTGGAAAGAGCGTTTGTGCGGCTTCCTTTGTAAACATCTTGAAGCCACACTGAGTGTCCTGAATGCCCGGCACCGCCAGCAGCCGCACCAGCCAATTGAAGACGCGCCCCATGATATGGCGGTAAACTGGCTCGCCATAGCGCACCGCCCCCGGCAACTCGCGGCTGGCGATCGCAATGTCAAACGAGCCGCCTGGTTGAGCAGGGGGGAGAAATTTAGCGATCTCTTCGATCGGCATCGCCAGGTCGGCGTCGCAGATAAAGCGATACTCACCCTGTGCGGCCAACATGCCACTTTTGACGGCTGCACCTTTGCCCGGCTCGCTGTGTAGCAACAGCAGCCGGACCTTTTCGTCAGCCGCCACTTGCTGATCGATAAACGCCTGCACGACTGCGGCCGTCGCATCGTTGGAGCCATTCTCGACGACCAGAATCTCGCTGGCATACTGCTGCGCGCGCAGATAGGCGATAATTTTCTCCAGCGAAGGGGGCAGGCGATGCTCTTCATTGTAGGCTGGAATCACAATGCTTAGAAACGGCGCCTGATTTAAATTGCTCACAGCAAAGTCCTCGGATAATGCCATCACGTGATCAAACTCACCAGCGCCAACAGGAGAAATCCTTGGACGACGATGGCTCCTCCCCACAGCATATGCGCGCCGATGCGCTGGCGCTGATGCACAAGCCAGAGACCCCCCACGGCATTGACGCTCCACGCCAGCAACCCAATCACCAGCAGGCGAAAGAGCGTGGTTTTCTCGCCGATTTCCTCTGGCAATCCCTGACTATTGTAGCGAACCGCTAAAACTTCGGGCAAATTTGCGAAGCTGATCGTCAGCACCGCGAATAGCACTAACACGCCAGCCAGTCCTGTCAGCAGCAGCCAGACGCCGCGACGGTCGTTGCTCAGCGCGTCGGCCAACCACGCCTGCTGGACGCGCATCGGCGCCACCGCTTGCGTCGCGCCCAGCCGATAGCGTGCTTGCAACGCCTCGACAAAACCGTCTGCATCGGCGGGCGATAATGCATATAGACCTGTATCGGTTTTCAACACGATGCAGTCAGAAGGGGGCCGTGTAGCACATAGATTGACTGATTGCGCCGTCGGAGCGGCGGCGATGTCGAGAAAGGACAAGGGCCAGCGCAACAAGCTCGTTGGCGCCACCGGCAGATCAGCGCCATGGACTATTTCGTGCACACTTTGGGTGGGAATGACTTGATGCAGATGCGCCCAGCGCAGTGTGATCGCATTGCGATCGACCCAGTATTCCAGGGTGAAGGCCGCCCACGTGCGGTAAACAAGGTGAACCAACAACGGGGCGCTGAGCACCAGGATCAAAAATAACAGAAATTGCAGCAGATCGATCGGGCGCCGTAAAGCCCACACGACCACCAACAGGTCGATCAGCATTAGCCACACGACCACGATCACGCCTTCCCAGCGTGACGGCGCGGATTTTGCCGCAAAGACCATGTCAGCGCCCCTCGACGCCAGACATGCAGGCTGGAAGTCTCTGAGCTTGCAACCCGGTCAGACGGACGTGATCTGTGAGCGTGCTATTGGTTGCCAGCAGGGTCAGCTTCATCGCGCCTCGTTATTTTTTTCATGTCTGACATAGACGCGCACCTCTGGGCTTTCCGCGCGATTGCCCGCCGCGTCATAACCGATCACTTTGACCGTATGTCCCTCGAAATAGACGCCGCCATTGGTGACGATCGCTTGGAAGCCGTCTGGGAAGGTGGCGACGGCGCCGGGCTGCACTTCCGGGTCGTCAGACTTGAATGCTGGCCACGGCTGTCCGCCTGCGGCTGAATTCAGATCGCGCATCTCGATGTCCCAACGCTCGTTATACGGGGCCACAGTGCTTGTCGCAAAGGTGCGCCCATCGATGACAAACTCCACGCGCTCAAGCGCCAGGTTGTCGTTGGCAAGCACGTTGACGTTGATCTGCTCGTCACGTTCCATGACAAAGAGTTGATCGTCCTTTGGCTCTGTGACGACGACGGTGGGCGGCGTGTTGTCGACGGTCACCGGAATGGCAGCTTGCTTCGGCGCGTCGCCGCGGTTGACCGTCAACCGCACGGTGTAGAGACCTTCGGCCAGCGAGAAAGTATCCAGCCGCTCGAGCACGCCGTTTTGCACCTCTTCTCCATGCTCCGGGCCGATCTGCGTCCATTCCGCCGGCTCCAGCCCTTGCCCGATCTCCAGACGATAGGGGCCGCCGCGTGCGTTGCCGATGAATTCGATCTGCCCGGCGATAGTGCTGCCCAGCGTCGGTGAGATGATGGCGCTGTCCGGGTCAAAATCTTCGAGGCGCAACGAAGCTGTCTCCGTTGGCGGCTGCGCGATGCCGCTATCTCTCACCCAATCGGCTGCCTCTTGCGGCAGAATTTCATAGACGCGGTTTTCAATGCGTTCAGGCGGCGTCGCCGGGCCGGCCAGGAGGCCAGTCTCGCGGTCGATCTCGAATGCTTGCCAGACATTGTCGGAGAGCGTCGGCTCGGTGCCGGCGACAAAAATTTCGGCGCGCTGCTCCTGACACTGATCGGTGGGCAGTAGCCCGCTCGGCTGGCACACCACGCGTTGGGTAATGCCAGGAGGCGCATCGTACCAGAGCGCCGGCTGATTCTCGTGATATTTGCGCATCACCGCGTTCCAGATCGGCGCCGCGCCGGATAATCCGGTGACGTTCTCCATCGATTCATTGTCGGTGTTGCCAACCCAGACGCCGACCGTTAACTGCGGAGTATAGCCCATGGTCCAGTTATCTTTGAACCCGTTGGTCGTGCCAGTCTTGGCCGCCACCTTGCGGTCAGGAAGCGTGAGCGCGGTGTTAGCGCCAAAGGCCGGCGCGCGCGCCACGTCGTCGCTCATGATGTCTTGCATTAAATAAGCCACCTCGGCGCTGAATACGCGTTCGGCGGTGGGCTGCTCATACTTCTTGAGCGTGTTGCCGTCACTGTCGCGCACCTGTAAAGTCGAGACCGGGTTGAGCGTCCGATAGCCGCTTTGCAACTCGTTCACCGGCGCCTCTTCGCCCACCATATTGCCGCTGTTGGCAAAGACGGAGTAGGCATAGGTGTGGTCAAGCAGTGAGACTTCGCCGCCGCCGAGCACCAGGCTGAGGCCATAGAAGTTCAATCCACGATTCAGGCCATTGATGCCCATGCGATGCGCGGTGCGGAGGGCGTCGGCCACGCCGACCTGCTCCATCACTTTGATCGCCGGGATGTTATAGGAGCGTGCCAGCGCGTTGCGCAGCGACACCGGGCCGTGATATTGGCGGTCGTAGTTTTCGGGTCGATAGTAGGCGCCGTCGGCCTGTGGGAAAGCTTGGGCGACATCAAGGATCATCGTCGCCGGCGTCATCCCTTCCTGCAGCGCGGTCAAATAGACGTAGGGCTTAAAGCTGGAGCCAGGCTGGCGTTCGGCGGTCGCAATGTTGACTTGGCCGTCAATTTCGTTGTTGTTGTAATCCAGTGAGCCGACCATCGCCAGAATTTCGCCAGTGTCGTTCTTGATGGCGACGACGCTCGCGTTGCTGGCGTTCTTGCCTTGCTCTTTGAGAATCTGCACCTGTTCGCGCGCCACCTGTTCGGCGTATTTTTGCAGCTCGACATCGAGCGTTGTGTAAACTGTCAACCCCTTGCGCCAGATGTAGAATGGGTCATCGATGGTGTTGTATTCGCGCTTCAATTGGTCGAGCACATAGAGCGCAAAATGAGGCGCGGTGAGCACGTCGAAGCGCTCCGCAACGGACTTGCGCAACGCCAGCTCCTGTTGAAAGGCCGCATCCGCCTCGGCCTGCGTGATGTAGCCGGATTCGACCATCGCCTGCAAAGTGACGCCCTGACGCCGCTTGGCATCCTCCGAGTTGTCGATGGGGTTGAGCGCTGGATATTGCGGAATCGCGGCGAGCATGGCCGCTTCGGCGAGATTGAGGTCGCGCGTGCTCTTGCCAAAATAGACCTGGCTGGCCGCTTCGACGCCATAGGCCAGGTTGCCGTAAAAGTTATAGTTGAGATACCACTCCAGCAGCTTTTCTTTGGAATAGCGCCGCGTCACCTCCAACGAGAGGATCACCTCTTTGATCTTGCGGGCATAGCTCTGCTGGGCGCGCTCTTCCGGGGCGATAAAGACATTCTTGATAAGCTGCTGTGTAATCGACGACCCACCTTGCACTGCTCCGCCTTGCAGGTTCGAGGCAAATGCACGAAACAGACCGCGGATGTTGATGCCGGGGTTGTCGAAGAAGTTGCGATCCTCCAGCGCCACCGCGGCCTGCCAGACATAAGGCGTCATTTTGTCCAGCGCCACAAACCGTCGGTCGCCGCCAAAGGGGCGCGGGTCGACGCTTTCGTAGAGCAGGTTGGCGCCAGTGCGGTCATAGAGGCGCACCGTCTGGAACTGATCCTGCTGCTGCTCGATCGCGCTGACGTCGGGCAATTGCGCGGCATATTCGTTGTAGACGCCAAAAACAGTGGCCGCCACCACGCCGGTCACCGTCGCGGCGGTGACGCCCACCAGGATCAAGAGCGCCAGCAGCAACTGGCCAAGACGCAGCCATACTTTGGGTTTGGCGGTGACAGCGCGTTGGCGACGTCGGCGCGCCATCAATATCGTATCGTGTCGATCCAGTCGTTTTGTCATATTGCTATTTTTATTTTCTCTATACTTTCTCGACCACCAACAAATGGCTCAATCCCCAAATGCACAGCGGCGATTGCTCCAGCGTATAGGTGGCGCGCCGCAGCCATTGGCCCACTGTAGGCCAGCGCCGTACGACGTTGTCGTAGCCCGGAAAGATCTGACTGTGATGCACCACGCGTACGGGCAGGCCGACCAACAGCCGGCGCAGCCCTGCTGCCGTGTAAGCGCGCACATGCGGCGCCAGCCGATTGCGCCACGCGTCCGGCAGATAATTGACGAGCGGAATGGCGCCGAAATGATAAGCTCCGCGCCAATAAATGCCGTGCGTCTCGAACGGATAAAGCCGGTTGGGCGCAAAGATCACCGCGCGACCGCCTGGACGCAGCACCCGCACGATCTCCGCCATCGCCTGGCGATCATCCAGCACGTGCTCCAGCACCTCATGACTCAACACCAGGTCGATGCTGGCGTTGGCGTAGGGCAAGGCTTCGGCCGCGGCGAGCGCCAACCCGGCGGCTGGCGCCGTACGCGCGGCCAGCGCCAGATGCTCCGCTTCGATGTCGATGCCGCTGACGGCTTCGGCGTAGGGCGCCAGCGCCCTGACATACATCCCGGCGCCACACCCATCCACCAGGATGTGCTCGACGCGCGCACGCCCGGCCAGCCCCCATTTCAAAATCATCGCCAGGCGGCGGCCCTGTCCGGCGCGCCAGACAAAACTGGGATTGCCACGCCGCGCGGCGCGTTCACCGTGCAAATCAAGCGCTTCCATCATATTCCTCAGCCGAAAGCGTCCCTTTCAAAGTCCCTTTCAAATAAGGGGTAACGTTTTGTGAAGCGAAAAAGTTCTGCACCGGTCATTTTGCTGCGGGCGACGCCAATTTGACGCCCACATGAATTGCCACCGACCGCATCATCCGCTCCACAAAGAAGACGTGCTCTAGACCAGCCTGCTCCATCAGCCGCGCCAGCTCTTCCGGCGGCGGGAAGGCAACGGTGCTATGTGGCAAATAAGCGTATGCCTGTCGATCCCTGGCGACGATTGACCCGATAAAGGGCACAATGCGGAAGAAGTAGAGGCGAAACAGCGGCTCGAGCACGCTGTTGGATGGCGGGGTCGTTTCCAGACAAACCACGCGCCCGCCTGGCTTGGTGACGCGCGCCATCTCGCGGAAAGCGGCCACCCGATCCACCACATTGCGCACCAGAAAGCCGCTCACCACCGCGTCGAAGGTGTTGTCGGGAAAGGGCAGCGCATAGGCGTCGGCCTGCGCAAAGGGCAGGAAAACACCGGGCGTCTTGCCCACGCCCGCGGCCATCATCTCGTAGGTGAAATCCGTAGCCACCGCGCGCAGCGCGGGAAAGCGTTGCAGCGCCGTGTAAGCAATGTCGCCCGTGCCGGCGCCAACGTCCAGCAGCGACCCGCGCGGCGGCAGGTTGCAGTGGGTGAGCATCTCGCGCCGCCATCCCTGATCCTGTCCAAAGGTCATCAGCCGATTCATCAGGTCGTAGGTCGGCGCGATGCGCGCAAACATACGGTTTACGTAAACTGGCTTCTCGTCAAGCGTCGGCAACATCGAATCACCTCAAAATTCCGGAAATATGTTCGGCCAGAATGATACTGTTCATCTCGCCCATCCACACTGAACGAACGATGCCGTCCTCATCGATGAAAAAAGTCGTCGGCAGCCCAAGCACGTCGTAACGCTGGCCAACCACTTGCTCGCCATCCATCGGCACGATCACAGAGAGACCCATCTCATCGACAAACGCTTGCACCCGCTGTTGCGTCTCCGCCTGATCGACCGCGGCAAAGACGACGACATCCTGATAGTGCTCCGCGGCGCGTTCGATGGCGGGCAGCTCGCGCTGGCATGGCCCGCACCAGGTCGCCCAGAAGTTGAGCACAACCGGCTTGCCGCGGTAATCGCTCAGCCGAAACTCACCGCCATCCAGCGTTGGCAGGGTGAAGTCCGGCGCCGGGCGCCCGACCGCCGGCTGCGCGGCGCCGGCAACTGGATCCACGGCCAAGGCGTCGGGGCGCGTCCACCAAAGCCAGCTCGCGCCCAAAACCAGCACCACCAGAAAAATCAAACCCCAGCGATTCATCCATCATCCCCAATCTGAATGGAACACGCCGTCCCGATCGGTGCGGAGGTAAGTGTGCGCACCAAAGAGGTCGCGCTGCGCCTGGATCAGATTTGCCGGCAGCCGTGCGCTGCGGTAACTGTCGTAATAGGCGAGGCTGGCGCTGAAGGCTGGCGTCGGGATGCCCAACGAAACAGCGGTCTGCACGACGTGGCGCCACGCGGGCAGCCGTTTGCGCACCGCGGCGGCAAAATCGTCGTCCAGCATCAGGTTCGGCAGCGCTGGGTTGCGGTTGAACGCGTCAGTGATATGGTTGAGGAAGCGCGCGCGAATGATGCAGCCGTTGCGCCAGATGGCAGCGATCTCGGCCAGATTCAGCGCGTAGCTATGCACCTCGCTCGCCGTGCGCAGCATGGCCATGCCCTGGGCATAGGCGCTGATCTTGCTGGCGTAGAGCGCCTGGCGCACCGCGTCGATCATGGGTTGGCGGTCGCCAGCATATTGGGCGTCGGGGCCGGGCAGCACTTGGGCGGCGGCAACGCGTTCCGCCTTCATGCTGGAAATGATGCGCTCCGTCACCGCGCTGTTGATGGTCGGCGTCGGCGCAACCACATCGAACGACTCCTGGCTGACCCACTTGCCAGTGCCCTTCTGCCCCGCGGCGTCGAGCACCAGGTTGACCAGCGGTTTGCCGGTGATTTCGTCCACCTTGCGGAAGATCTGCGCGGTAATCGCAATCAGATAGCTGTCCAGCTCCCCCTGGTTCCAGCCATCGAAGATGTCGGCAAGCTCGCTCGCGTCCAGCCCCAGGCCGCGGTGCAGAATGTCGTACGCCTCAGCGATCAATTGCATGTCGCCATACTCGATGCCGTTGTGCACCATTTTGACGTAGTGGCCGGCGCTGCGCGGCCCCATGTAGGCGACGCACGGCTTGCCATCTTCGGGGGCCTTGGCGGCAATGGCGGCAAGGATGTCGCCGGCCAGCGCCCAGCCTTCCTGCGAGCCGCCCGGCATGATGCTCGGCCCCCACAAGGCGCCCTCTTCACCACCGCTGACGCCGACCCCCATATACAGTAGCCCGGCGGAAGCGAGGGCGTCGCCGCGCCGTTCGGTGTCGGCAAAATAGCTGTTGCCACCGTCCATAATCAGATCGCCCGGCTCTAGCAGGGGCAGCAGACCTTCGATCACGGCATCCACCGCCTTTCCCGCCTTGACCATGATCATGATCTTGCGTGGCCGTTGCAGCGCGGCGACAAATTCCTCCAGCGTGCGCGTGTAAATAAGTTGCTTGCCGGGATGAGCGGCGACGAACTCGTCGGTCACCGCGGTGGTGCGGTTGAAGACGGCAACAGTGAAGCCGTTGCGCGCCATGTTCAGTACAAGATTCTGACCCATGACTGCCAGGCCGATCAGACCAATGTCAGCGTTGCTCATAGTGGACGTTCCTTTCTGGTGAATCGAATCACTTTTTTGTGAGCACAGACCGCAGATACAGGCGCGGTTTAGGCGCCGGCGGGGGCGGCGTGTAATGTTCAAACAACTGCCCGTCGGTGATGCGGCTGACTAGATGCGGCAGCCCCCAACTTGCGCCGCTTTCCTCCAACTGGATCGCGCGACGCGCTTCGGTCATTGCCACATCGACAGGGCGAAAAGCAGCCAGCGCATCGTAAAATGCATGCAGAAAAGCCAGCGAAGGACGCGTGCGCAGGCGCGATGGCTGGTAGATCGCCGCTGGTGCGCCGCGACGCACCAACTGCTCGGCCACGTCCGCGGCCGGGTCGACGCCGCCGACGCGCGCGGCATTGCGCACCTCGACGATCGCCAGCCGCAGCGAGTAGTGATCGCTCAGCAGCCTGCCCAGGTGATCCCCGTTGATGGCGCGCCCACGCCCCATTTCATCCTCAAAAACGAGCACGCCCGCCTGCGTCTGCGCGTCGTGCACGGCAAACCCCACGAAATGGAGGATGTGGTAGGGCTGTTGGCGCAGGCGGCGCTGCAGATCGAGCAGCGTCGGTTTGGCCAGACGCTCGAAGGTCATGCGTCCATTGGCGGCAAGGTAATCGACCGTGTCGACCAGCGCGCGCCAGTCACGACCAATTGCCAGTGGCGGGTAGCCTTCCGGCCCGGCCATGACGACCAGCACGCGCAGCGGCGGCGTGACAACCAGCGGACGAATCTTGTGGGCAGCGGGCACATAACGCACCACTGGCGTGTGCACGGAGAGCGCCAAAAACTCCTCACGCGTGTCGTCGTAAAGATATTCCCAGGGCAACGCGCGCAATGCGCTGTCATCGCCGATGCCAAGCTGCACGCGCAGGCCAGCGCGCGCAGCATAGGCGGCCTGCCAACTCTCGCGCCAGAGGTCAAGCACGGGGCCATGAAAAACCGCACCGAACAGCTTGCCACCGATATCACGCGCCAGTGTAAACTGGGCGTTGCGTTGCTGCTCGTCGGCGCCGGCGGCGTCGCCAAGCAGTTGCTGGATGACCGCGTGTTGATCGCGGCGGTGCAACGGCAGCATAAATGCCACGGTTGCTGTGCCCGCCGGCGATTTGTGCACCGTCGCGCGGTAGCCGTCTTCCGTCAGTTCCAGCAAGAGGTCAAACACCCATTCCATCATCATAACCCGCCCATTGTAGCCTGCCCCGGTGTGTGCGTCAAAGGAAACCAGCGGATTATCTCTGAAAGTTGGTTGGCGAAACCGTGGATTCATAGGATAATAGGCTCCAGGTCTTACAAACAATTCATCTCCTATTCTCCCAAAACTAAGGAAGTCTTGCGTAACTGGAGTCCTATGCATGTATTGATTACCGGCGGGGCGGGATTTATCGGCGCTCACCTCACGCGTGCTCTTCTTGAGCGTGGCGACCAGGTGGCCGTGCTGGACGATCTGAGCACGGGCAATATTGAAAATATCCGTGCCTTCGCTCACCATCCACTCTATTCATTTGCCATCGACGACCTGCGCAACGCGCTTGTGCTCGACCGGCTGGCCAGCCAGGCCGACGCGATCGTGCACCTGGCCGCGGCGGTTGGCGTGCAGTTGGTGGTCGAGCGGCCGACCGAGACTATCGAAACTAACGTGATCGGCACACACGCGCTGCTGGCGGCGGCGCGGCGTTACCGTTGTCGCACGCTGCTCGCCAGCACCAGCGAAGTCTACGGCAAAGGCGTCAAGGTGCCTTTTGCTGAAGACGACGACCTGTTGCTCGGCGCGTCCAGCCGTAGCCGCTGGAGCTATGCCGCCAGCAAGCTGCTCGACGAGTTTCTCGGGCTCGCGGCCCACCGCGAATATGACCTGCCGGTGACGGTGGTGCGCTTTTTCAACACTGTCGGCCCCGGCCAGACCGGTCGCTACGGCATGGTGGTGCCGCGCTTCGTGCGCGCGGGGCTGCGCGGCGAGCCGATCCCGGTTTACGGTGATGGCGAACAGTCACGTTGCTTCTGCCATGTCCGCGACACGGTGCGCGCGGTGATCGACCTGCTTGACCGGCCCGAACAGACGTCCGGCGAAATCTACAACATCGGCAGCAGCCAGGAGGTGACGATCAATCAGCTCGCGCAAACAGTGATAGACCGTACAGGCAGCCGCTCTGCTGTGCAATATATTCCGTACAACGAAGCATATGCACCCGGCTTTGAAGACATGCGCCGTCGCGTGCCGGATACGACGAAAGTGCACGGTGCAATTGGCTGGACGCCCAAACACAACCTGATCCAAATTCTCGATGATGTGATCGACTACGAGCGCTTGCGGCTTCCCCAGGCTGGATAAGTCAATGCAATCCTTTTGAGATTCCACTGTTTCACATGAATCACTGTTTCACATGAATCACTGTTTCACATGAATCACCGTTTCACATGAACCACCGTTTCACATGAACCACCGTTTCACATGAACCACCGTTTCACATGAACCACCGTTTTGCACGAAGAGGAGAAACTTTTATGAGAAAACCCATACGACTGCTGACCGCGTTGCTGCTGCTTGGTCTGGTATTGACGCCGGTCACGCTGGCGCTGGCGCAGGATGGCGACATCGCACCCGCGCCCATTGTCAATGATGAAGGCGGGCCAATTGCTATCGCAGGTCAGATGGACTACAGCAACCCGATCATCACCCTGGGCGTGGCCCAGCCGCTGATTGTGCTGGAGGATCAGGCCGGCTTTATTGACCGCAACGAAGGGTTTATCTTTCCCATTGAATCGCAGGTGCTCGGCCAGATTACGGGCGACTTTTTCAACCCCCCCTTTGGCTGGAACCTGTCGTTGCCGATCGAGCCGCAGGGCACGTTGCGCGATGTCGACAATGACGGCGAGGAGGATCCCGGTGTGATGACCTTTGCCGTCGCCTACTGGACGAACACCTTTGGCGATCCTTATCTGGAACAGCGCGACCAGAGCGGCGGCGGCTGGTCCACGGCCTTTGCCACCACGCGCATCAATTCAGATCCCAGCGGCAAGGGCGAGGTCATCGGCGGCAAATACATCGTCTGGGCGCCGGATGACCAGCAGGGCTTTCCCAGCGGCTTTGGCGAGGACGGCAAACTCTTCACCGAGGACGACCCGATCGTGCTGCTGCCCGCGGGCTACACCGTGGTCGATATGGACACCGATCCTTTTACCTTCGACCGCGCCAGCCGCCCCAATATGGAGCTGATCGAGCCGGAGAGTCTCATCCTCAATGATTTCTCGGACATGAGCTATGCTGAAGCCTTTGACGCGATGCTCGATCTGTTCCGCCGCAAATACGCCTTCACCGAACTGAAGAACATCGACTGGGACGCAAAGTCCGCCGAGTTCCGCCCGCGCTTCGAAGCCGCGGACGCCGAGAACGATTCGCTGACCTACCGCCGCGCGCTGCGCGACTTCATCTGGTCGATTCCTGACGGCCATCTGAGCGGGCCATTTGTGCGGGAGGATTTCATCGCGGCCACGCAAGGCGGCGTTGGCCTGGCTATCCGTGATGTGGAAGATGGCCGCACGATCGTCAACTTCGTCACGCCCGACGGCCCCGCCGATCGCGCAGGCGTCAAGTTGGGCGCCGAAATCCTCACCTGGAACGGCCAGCCGATCAACGATTACATCGCCAGCATCGTGCCGTTCTCCTCGCCCTTCTCCGCCGACCATGTGCGCCGGCTGCAACAGCTTCGGTACGGCACGCGCGCGCCGTTGGACAGTGAAGTCGAACTCACTTTCAAGAACCCAGACGACGATGCGGAGCAGACGGTTGTGCTGACGCCAGAGGCCGAGAGCGAAAGTTTCAGCGTCTCGTCCTTCAACGTCGGGCGCACTGGCGCCGAACTGCCGGTCGAGTTCCGTCTGCTCGATAATGGTCTGGGCTATGTGAAACTCTACAGCTTCTCCGACAATGAATTGTTGACAGTGCAGTTGTGGGAGCGCATGATGGAGACGCTCAACCAGAATGGCATCCCCGGTCTGATCATCGACATGCGGCAAAATGGCGGCGGCAGCGGTTTCCTGGCCGACCAGATGGCCGCGTATTTCTTCGATGAGCCCCTGGAGTTGGGCAAGAGCGGCTACTACGATGAAACACTGGGTGAATTCTATTTCGACGAAGATCGCATCGAACGCTTCTACTTGCCGGACGAAACGCTGCGCTACCGAGGCCCGGTTGCCGTCATTACCGGGCCAAACTGCGCCAGCGCCTGCGAGTTCTTCACGCACGATATGGCGCTCGACAGGCGCGCTGATATTGTCGCCAATTATCCGACGGCCGGGCTTGGCGGTGCGCAGGACTTCTTCCAGATGCCTGATTTTGAGATGTTGCAAATCTCGATCGGCCGCCCGGTTGATGCAGATGGCAATATCATCATCGAAAATGTCGGCGTGCCGCCCACGATTCGCGTGCCCGTCACCGAGGAAACCCTCTTTGCCGATAGCGATACACTGCTCGAAACCGCGATTGCAGCCGTCTCTCGCACTGCGCTGCCCTACGGCGCCATGGTGAACGAAGGCTCCGCCCTCAGCCAACCGTCCGGCGTTTCGGTTGAGCCAGCCGCCACTGAGGAGCCAGCAACCACTGAAGAGCCAGCCGCCACTGAGGAGCCAGCAACCACTGAGGAGCCAGCCGCCACTGAAGAACCGGCTGCTACGGAAGAGCCGGCTGAAGAACCCGCCGCTGTTGAGACGCCTGCCGAAGATGCTGCGGCCACGGAAGCAGCAGGTGAAGAGCCAGCCGCCACTGAAGAACCCTCTGCTACAGAGGCGCCCGCTGAGGAGCCAATCGCCACTGAAGAACCCTCTGCTACAGAGGCGCCTGTTGAGGAGCCAATCGCCACTGAAGAAGCTCCTGCCGCAGACGCCACCCCAGAAGCGCCGGCAACTGCGAGCGGCGGTGCGGTGACTGTCGTCTCCACGGGGCGCGTCCTGGTGCGCTCGCTGCCTGAGCAGTCGGGCGCGATCCTGGGGTTTGTCAACAACGGGGATGTCTATACGTTGCTTGAGCAGTCGGCGGATGGCGCCTGGCTCAAGATCGACTTTGGCAGCAAAGGCGGCTGGATCAGCGCCGCGCTCGCCCAAGTAAGTGAATAAAGAGTTTTCACCTCCAATCTCTACTCTCTGAGGGAAAGAGTAGAGATTGGAGATTTTTTACCCCATTGGCACTACCAGATCATACGGAAACTGCGTCAGGTTGAGGACGCTGCCATCCTCGCGCAGCGCGATCGTGTCCTCCACGCGCACACCGTAGCCGCGCGCGGGATAATACAGCCCCGGCTCGATGCTCACCACATGGCCGGGCGCCAGCAGTGTGGCGTTGCCGGCGGCGACGCTCAGCCGCGGCTCCTCGTGCACGTCCAGCCCCACGCCATGACCCAGGCTGTGGACATAGCCGTCGTGTCCACCGGGGTGGGTGCGCGCGGTGGGGTGGCCCTGCGCCTCGAAATAGTCGAGCGTCATCTGCTGAAGATCGCGGCAGGGCAGCCCGACACGCGCCGCGGCCATTGTGCGGTCGAAAATCTCCTTGACCTGTGTGTACGCGGCTTCAACTTCATCGGTGGCGTAGCCAAAGCTCCACGTGCGCGTCATGTCGTGGTAGTAGCCGCGGCCGATGCGCGGGAAGATGTCGAAGATGATGGCCTGTCCAAGCTGCAGCGCCACGCTCTCTGTGCCGCGATTGTGCGGCACGCCGGCCTCGCGCCCCTGCGCAAAGATCGTATCGCCATCCTCCGCCAGCCCATGATGCAACAGCCGCGTGCGCAGAAACGCTTTGACATCGCCGATCGTGAGCGGCGCGCCATCTGTCTTCACGATGCTGTCCCCGCGCACGCCGTGTCCGCGTACAAATTCCTGCGTCTCGCCGATCACGATCCCTGTCAACCGCCCTGCCTCGGCCATCAGCGCGATCTCGGCGTCGTCCTTGGTCTCGCGCGCCAGGCTGAAGAGCGAGTCGCCATATTCGCCGACAATCTCGGCGTCAAACAGCCGATCCTGCAGCAGGTTCAGCATCATCATGGCCGCGCCGGCGTCAACCATGCCATAGACGCCCAGCTTGCCGCGCAGCTCCTCATTTTGGATCACATCGGCGAGATAGGCGACTTCCGCGGCCAGCCGGTCGCCGTCATGTGCGTTCAAGTAGCGCATGGCATTGTATTGTGCATCGCGGTCAACCAGCCGCAGCCCGGTTTCCGCGGCCGTGTCGCGCTCCATGCCGCCGTGAATCAGCGTCAGCGGTGCACCGCGGCGCTTGAGCACCAGCGCGCGTTCCAGATGCGCGCCGCCAGTGAGATAATTCATCACCGGGTTGCCGGCCGAATTGCCGAGCACCAACAGGCCATCGAGGTTGCGCTCCGCCATCAAACGGTCGAGATCTTGTTTCATGGATCCTCTTTCTGCTCTGAATCAGTTGTTGTTTGTTGTTCAAGCGGACGCTGCGCCAGCACGGCTTCGCTGGTGGCCGCTGTTGTCGAATCGCTGGAGGCCAGCAATGTCCAGCCCCAGCCGCCGATCAGATCGATCAATTCGCCCGGCGCCAGCAGGTAGTCCGGGTTGGCGTGCGGGCGCCGCGCCAGCGCGCCGCGGTGATGGGTCTGTAGCGCCAGCACGCCGCCGGGTCGCACCGCCGCGCGCAGCCACGGCCATAGTTGGCGATCCAGAAAATAGAAGCAGGTCACGCAGTCGAACGCTGCCGGCGCCGGACGCCATTCATCGAGATCGACGCACAGGAAATGCGTGCGACTGGCAATTTCTGCCGGCATGGCGGCAGTGGCCAACGCCAACGCTTCATCGCTCACATCGACGCCGGTCGCGTGCCAACCACGCCGCGCCAGCCAGAGCACGGTTCTGCCCGCGCCACAGGCAATATCGAGCGCGGCTGGCGTGACGCCCGCTATGCTGCGTGCGGCCGCCACGCGGTCGATTACGTCAGCATGGCGCGTCAGCCACTGGTTGGGCTGCGCGTCCACCGGGGCGTTGCCAGTTTTGTAGCGCTGATTCCAGCGGGTGCGATCTTCTACAGCCATGGGCGCAGCGTACCATTGGTTGGCAGGGTGGGCAAGCAATCACAGCAGGCTTCCCCCTCTTTCCCTACTGTTCTCTGCTGGCTTTGTTGGAAATCCGACAGACTCGCGCCTCTCTTCTGTGCAAACTGGAACAAATAATTTGTATAAGAAAAAAGGTGCGTTATGACCGCAATGACGATTGAACAACATCCTGACCAAACGACGCCAGCCAGCAACGGCCAGGGAGAGCGTCTTCCCCTGATTCGCCTGGAAGGGTTGACCAAGATCTATACTGAAGCCAGCGTGAGTCGCACAGTGCTCGACGCGCTTGACCGTGAATTCTACGCGGGCGAGTTTGTTTGTTTGCTCGGTAAGTCGGGCAGCGGCAAGAGCACACTGCTCAACCTGCTCTCCGGCATCGACGCGCCCAGCCGCGGCGACGTGATCATCTACGACGGCCCCAATGCGGTGAAGCTGACCGCGCTGGGCGAGCAGGAGCGCACGCTGTTTCGCCGCCGCAACATCGGCATTATCTTCCAGTTTTTCAACCTGATCCCGACGCTGACTGTGCTCGAAAATGTGACGCTGCCGCTCGAACTCAACGGCGTGACGCGCGAGGCTCGCCCACGCGCCCAGATGCTGCTCGACCGCGTCGGGCTGGGCGACCGGCTCAACACCTTCCCGGACAAGCTGAGCGGCGGCGAACAGCAGCGCGTGGCGATTGCCCGCGCCCTGGCGCACGACCCGCTGTTGATCCTGGCGGACGAACCGACTGGCAACCTTGACGAGGACACCGGCGACACTGTGCTCACGTTGCTGCTTGAACTGACGCGCGACGCGGGCAAGACGCTCTTCATGGCGACGCACGCGCCCGAAGTCGCCCGCCTTGCCGACCGCGTGCTCCATCTCGACCATGGCAGACTGGTGAGCGACCAGGCATGGCGCGCCGAACATGAGATTAGAAATTGAGAGAAGGGGAGACTTCATCATTCATTATTGAAAATTCATCCTTGTCTCCTCGTCTTAATTACCCAGGAAGCAATCGACCATGACTTCACTTCGACCCATCTACCGCCAGATCTGGCGCCAGGCGTGGCGGCGGCCATTACAGAGTTTCTTCTTGATCGTCGGCGTGGCGATTGGGGTGGCGATGATCGTTGCCATCGACCTTGCCAACGGCTCGGCCGCGCGCGCCTTTCAACTCGGCACAGAGACCGTCACTGGCAAGGCGACGCATCAGATCACCGGCGGTCCCAGCGGGCTGGACGAGGCGCTCTATGCGCGCCTGCGCACCGAAGCCGCCTATCGCCTGAGCGCGCCGGTGGTGGAAAGCTATGTCGTCGCCGCGGCGCTGGACGGCCAGCCGATGCGGCTGCTTGGCGTCGATCCTTTTGCCGAGGCGCCTTTTCGCAGCTATCTCGGCCCCGGCGACCAGGCCCAAGGCCCCGCGGCCGGCTATCTCAGCGAATTGATGGTGCAGCCCAACACGGTCCTCCTCAGCAGCGAGGTGGCGGCGCGCTATGGCCTTGCCACGGGCGACGCACTCACCGTGCGCCACGGCGTCGATCTCATCGATCTGACGATCGCCGGATTGCTTGCTCCATCCGACGATCTCAGCCGCCGCGCGCTCGACGGCCTGCTGGCGACCGACATCGCCACCGCGCAGGAGGTGCTCGGTAAGGTGGGGCGGCTCGACCGCATCGATCTGATTCTTCCCGCCGGCAGCGAAGGCGAAGCTGTGCAGCAGCGCCTCGCCGCCCTGCTGCCGCCTGGTGCGCGCATCGACCCGACCGCCGCGCGCACCGGCGCCGTCAACGAGATGACCGCGGCCTTTCAACTCAACCTGACCGCATTGAGCCTGTTGGCGTTGGTGGTCGGCATGTTCCTCATTTACAACACGGTCACCTTCAGCATCGTGCAGCGGCGCCCTGTGCTGGGCAGCCTGCGCGCGCTCGGCATGACGCGCGGCGAGATCTTCGGCATGATCCTCGGCGAGGCCATAGTGCTCGGCGCGCTGGGCACGCTGCTGGGGCTGGGGCTGGGCGTGATCCTCGGCCGCGGCGCGGTGCAGTTGGTGACGCAGACCGTCAACGATCTGTTCTTTGTCGTCTCCGTGCGCGAGATCGAAATCCCGCCGCTGACGCTGGTCAAAGGCGCGGTGATCGGGCTGGCGGCCGCGGCGATCGGCGCGGCTTTCCCCGCGTGGGAGGCGACGAGCGTGCCGCCCGCGGGCGCGCTCAAACGCAGCAACGTCGAAGAGCGCACGCGCCAGGTGTTGCCCTGGTTGTCGTTGGCGGGCATCGGGCTGCTGGCGGCCGGCGCGGGTCTCATGCTGCCGGCGTGGAATCTGGTCGTCACCTTTGCCGGCCTCTTTGCCGTCGTAATTGGCGCGGCGCTGTTGACGCCTGTGCTGACGCTGGGCATGATGGCAGTCGTGCAGCGGCTGGTGCAGGGGCGCGGCGTGCTCATGCGCATGGCCCCGCGCACCGTGACGCGTTCGCTCAGCCGCATCGCTGTGGCCGTGGCCGCGCTGATGGTGGCGGTCAGCGTCATCATCGGCGTTGGTGTGATGATCGGCAGCTTTCGTCAGACCGTCGTGCTCTGGCTTGACGACGTGTTGCAGGCCGACATCTTCATTTCACCACCCAGCCTCGGCTCCAACACCGTGGCGAGTTCGCTCGACCCGGCGCTGCTTGAGCGCGTGGCGAGCCTGCCCGGCATTGCCGGCGCCGCCACCACGCGCAGCGTCGATGTCGTGGCCAGCGTCGCGCCGGAAGGGGAGATCATCCCGATCCGACTGACGGCGCTGAGCGATGATTTGGCCGGCCCTGACCGCCGCTACCGTGCGGCGTTGGGCGACTGGCAGGAAACGTGGCAGGCGGTGCGCGACGGGTCGATCCTGATCAACGAACCGATGGCGAACCGGCTGGGTCTCACTGTGGGCGACGCGCTGCGCATCCAGACCGACCGCGGCGAACAGACATTTTCGATTGCAGGCGTCACTGTCGATTTCGACGTGCGCTCCGTAGTTTTTATCGACGACGCTGTCTATCGCCGCTGGTATGACGACGACCTCATCTCGGCGATTGCTTTGTTCGTGGCGCCGGATGTTGACGTCGATGCCAAGGTGGCGGAGCTGCGCGCGGCCTTTGCCGGCGACGAGGAATTGCTCGTGCGTTCCAATCGGGGCACGCGCCAGAACGCCATCGAGGTCTTTGACCGCACCTTTACGATCACCGTGGCGCTGCAACTGCTGGCGACGCTCGTGGCTTTCATTGGCATCCTCAGCACGCTGATGAGCCTGCAATTCGAGCGCAGCCGCGAGATCGGCGTGCTGCGCGCCACGGGCATGACGCGCTGGCAGGTATGGCGCCTTTCGCTGATGGAAACGGGGCTGATCGGCGCGGTCGCTGGCTTGCTGGCGATGCCGACCGGCTTCCTGCTGGCGGTGATCCTGATCTACATCATCAACCTGCGTTCCTTTGGCTGGACGCTGGAGATGCGACTCGACCCAGCGGAGTTTGCGCAGGCCTTCCTTGTCGCGCTGGGCGCGGCCTTGCTGGCCGGCGTCTACCCGGCATGGAAGATCGGCAACACGCCGCCCGCCATCGCGGTGCGGTCAGAGTAACAGTTACGCAATGGATCCTGTTGTCAACTGGTGCAATTACACGGATTCGGACGGATAAATCTGGAGAGCTTCAAAACGCCACTATCTTTGCACTTTAAGAGAACGAGAATAGAGAGGCATGGCCTCTCCTGGGATAATTGGAGTTGCCAAGAAACCAAGAGTCCCAAG